>CAMAVU010000011.1 GCA_945861935.1 Bifidobacterium breve
GACAGTCCCCGGGGAGGGACTGTCCCCGCGGTTCCGGGTCCTATGCCCCCTGCGGGCGGGTGCCTGTGATGCCCAGGTTGAAGTAGCGCCACTCCATCGCGATGCCGCTCACGCCGAAGAGCCCGGCGGCCTCGTTGACGTCCGCTCCCCGGGCGGCGGCATCGCGCACGGCGCCTTCAGGCATCAGCAGCGAGGCGGCGAAGTTGTTGGCTTCGCGCTCGAGCACGCTGTCCACTCTGGCCGAGATGTCCGACTCCCGGCAGAGGATGGGCTCGGGCGTCGTGCTGCGCCCCTCGTCGCACTGGCACACCCAGTGTCCGATCTCGTGGGCGAGGGTGAAGCGTCGTCGCCCCTCGCTCACTCGCGCCTCCTGTGCGTTCAGGTACACGTAGCGGGTAGCGGGCACGAGCAGGCCGGACACCTCGATCTCGTCGGACTCGATCACGAACAGGCCGAGCAGGTCGCTCGCAACGCGGTCCACGGGCACGGGGCCGTCTGCTGGCCGGGCGTTCCGGAACGTCGCATCGAAGCGCGCGAGCAGGGCCTCGGCGCGCGGATCCGATTCCCGGCGTCCGGCTGGGCTCACCCCGGCCCGCCGGTGAACAGGTCGTCAACATTGTCGGGTTCGAGCGCTGGCGAGGCCATGCTGTGCCAGACCGCCTGCGTCCCGTCAACGGAGCGTGCGAACACCGCCTGGCTCCCACCCGGCGACGATGGCCCGGGCCCCTGCACGAGGAGCGATGCCCGGGCGACGCCCAGCACCTTGGCGACGGCGTCGAAGACCCGGTCCCGGATCCCGGCGAGCGGCAGCTGCCCGGTCTCGAGTTCGTGGTAGTACACGGCCACCCGCTGGTCGTCGGCCGACCCGAGCCCCAACTCGTCGCGCAGCCCCGTCACCACCTCGTCGCGCGTCATGCCCTTGGCCGCACGCAACTCCAACAGGGGCGGGTGGCCGCGCAGCATTGCCTGCACCATCAGGACCGTCTCGATGGCGGGATCGGGCGGGGTCTCCTCCACCAGCACCGTGCGGATGCGCCGCCCCATTTCCTCCCGCCCGGCCTCGGGAACGCGGGCCAGGAACGCCGATGCATCGGGGTGCTCGCCCGCCGTGTAGGCCCGGCGGAACTCCGCGGTCAGTTCCTCGATTTCGCTCATGTGCCGTCCTCCACGAGCCACTGCCCGATGCGGTCCTTGGCGCGATGGTGGATCTGGTGTGCGTTGTTGGGGGTGATCCCCATGGCCCTCGCCACCTCCGCGAGGCTGCGTCCGTCAAGATAGTGCATGGTCATCAGTGTGCGCTCACGATCATTCAGCCGGGCGAACAACGCCTCGACAACCTCATCCTGCCCCACTCGATCCAGGTCGTGGGCGGCGGAGTGATCGACCGGCTCGTCCCCCGGCATGTCGCCGAGCGAGCGCTCCCGCTCCCGGTTCCCGGCGGCGTCGGCCACATAGCCCTTGATCGTCCAGATCGTGATCTGGAAGACCACCGCCCGGATGGGCAGCGAATAGCGCCTGCCTGACTGGATCTCGCGGGTGAGCCGCAGGAAGACCTCCTGCCGCACCTCTTCGACCTCACCGCCACGCACCTTGCCGGTGGAACGGATCCAGTGCAGAACGGGCTCCCAGTACAACGCCGCCACGCTGTTGATGTCGTAGTCATCACTTGACAGGCACTCGGGATGTGTCGCTTCCTTACGCACGCTGTTCACAGAATACGCTTGCAACACCCGCCATTCGGCGCACGCGTCGGCCGACTGCCGGAAATCAAGGTGCTCCGTGCACCGGGAGCGGTCATGCACGTGGGGGTACGTGTGTCTGTCCCCGGCCTGAGCCCGGCTCACAGGCTCTCCGGATACCGCCGGGACACGCCGCGGGGGTCGCTCCCGCCATTCCGGGACCGGCTGAAGCCCCGCAATACGCCCAAACCCGGGGCGTCGGGACGTTCGCACTAGACAGCCCGCGCCCGGTGCTCTAGCCTCCCGTTGGCACTCAGGCGGGGCGAGTGCCATGCCAAGCGCCCCGCAGTCGCAGATACTGGACATGGAGGATTGATGAGCATTACGCCGCTTGGTGACCGTGTCATCGTGACCGCGGGAGAGTCGGAGGAGGTCACGGCCAGTGGAATCGTGCTTCCCGACACGGCCAAGGAGAAGCCCCAGCGGGGCATTGTCGTCGCGGTTGGCCCGGGCCGGCTCGTGGATGGCGAGCGCGTCGCTCCCGACGTCGAGGTGGGTGACGTCGTCATCTACTCCAAGTACGGCGGGACCGAGCTGAACATTGATGGTGAGGACGTGATGGTGCTGAGCGAGCACGACATCCTCGCGAAGCTCGACGCACCCGCACCCGCGAAGGTCGACGCACCCGCGAAGGTCGTAAAGGGCAAGAAGTAAGGCATCTCGGAGAACCTGAAAGGACGCTGAAAGAATGGCCAAGGAGATCAAGTTCAACGAGGAGGCCCGCCGCTCGCTGGAGCGCGGTGTCAACATCCTCGCCGACGCTGTCAAGGTGACGCTGGGCCCCAAGGGCCGCTACGTCGTGCTCGACAGGATGTACGGCGCTCCCACGATCACGAACGACGGCGTGACCATCGCCCGCGAGATCGAGATCGAGGACCCGTTCGAGAACCAGGGCGCGCAGCTGCTGCGTGAGGTGGCCACGGCCACCAACGACGTGGCCGGTGATGGCACGACGACTGCAACCCTGCTGGCGCAGGCCATCGTGCGCGAGGGCCTGAAGAACGTGGCCGCCGGCGCGAACCCCATGGGGCTGAAGCGCGGCATTGAAATCGCCGTGGAGACCGTGGTGGCTGAGATCCACAAGCAGAGCCGCGAGATCTCGGGCAAGGAAGAGATTGCCCGCGTCGCAACCATCTCGGCCCGCGATCGCGAGATCGGTGATGTCATCGCCGACGCCATCGAGAAGGTGGGCAAGGATGGAGTGGTGAACGTCGAGGAGGGCCAGACCTTCGGGATGGAGCTCGAGTTCACCGAGGGTATGCAGTTTGACCGCGGTTACATGTCGCCCTACATGGTCACTGACCAGGAGCGCATGGAGGCCGTTCTGGAGGACTGCTACGTGCTGGCGCACGGCGGCAAGATCCAGAATGTCAAGGACATCCTCCCGCTGCTCGAGAGGGTTATCCAGACCGGCAAGCCGCTCCTCATCATCGCCGAGGACGTTGAGGGCGAGGCCCTGGCCACCCTGATCGTCAACAAGTTGCGTGGCACCTTCACCGGCATCGCCGTGAAGGCGCCGGGCTTCGGTGACCGCCGCAAGCGCATGCTCGAGGACATTGCGATCCTCACGGGCGGCGAGCAGATTTCCGAGGAGATGGGTCTCAAGCTCGAGAACACCGAGCTGGCCCAGCTCGGCCGCGCCCGCAAGGTCGTGGTCAGCAAGGACGCCACCACGATCATCGACGGGGCGGGCGAGACCGAGGAGATCAAGGGCCGGATCAGGCAGATCCGCGTCGAGATCGAGAACAGCGATTCCGATTTCGATCGCGAGAAGCTGCAGGAGCGGCTTGCGAAGATGGCTGGTGGCGTGGCAGTCGTGAAGGTCGGCGCCGCCACCGAGACCGAGATGAAGGAGAAGAAGCACCGCGTCGAGGACGCCCTGCAGGCCACCCGTGCCGCCCTCGAGGAGGGCATCGTGCCGGGCGGTGGTGTGGCGCTCGTCAACGCGGAGCCCGCGCTCGCGAAGCTCAAGGCCAAGGGCGAAGAGGCCACTGGCATCGAGATCGTGCGCCGTGCGCTGGAGGAGCCGCTCCGCCAGCTGGCCAACAACGCCGGGCTCGAGGGCTCGATCGTGGTCGGCAAGGTCCGCGAGTTGCCGCCGGGTCAGGGTCTGAACGTTGACACTGGCCAGTACATCGACCTCGTGGAGGCCGGCATCATCGACCCCGCAATGGTCACGCGCTCGGCGCTGCAGAACGCCGCGTCGATCGCGAAGAACATCATCACGACCGAGTGCGTCGTGGTGACCAAGCCTGACGTCTCCGGTCCGATGGGTCCCCCGCCGCAGAACATGGGCGGCATGGGTGCCATGGGCGGGATGATGTAAACCGAGCCACCTGGCTCAGTAGTTCTGCACCAGACAGGGGCGGGCCGAAAGGCCCGCCCCTCGTCGTTGGAGCAAGGGGACTGGAGCAAGGGGACTGGAGCAAGGGGACTGTCCCCCTGAGGGGACTGTCCCCGCGGTTGGGGGTTGGGCCCCGCGGTTGGGGGATGGGGGTTGGGGGTTTGCTGTTGGGGGACTGTCCCCCTGAGGGGACTGTCCCCGCGGTTGGTGGTCCCCGCGGTTGGTGGGGTCACCTGAGGGGACTGTCCCCGCGGTTGGTGGTCCCCGCGGTTGGTGGTCCCCGCGGTTGGTGGGGTCACCCCCCCGGCGATGCCGTCAGCGACGTTCGGCCTGCCTGCCCCGCGGGTGCCGACGTCCCGTCCGACTGGTAGGTTGGACCCACTCCTTCCCCCGACCGATCGAGCGGGCCGATGGCCGATGCAGAGTCTCCGCACGTGGGATCCATCTCGATGCTCGCCTTCCCATGGCCCATGAACTGGTGGGCGCTTGCGACGGGCCAGACCCTGCCGATCGTGCAGAACCAGACGCTTTCCGCGCTGTACGGCACCTTCTTCGGCGGCGATGGCCGGACGACCTTCGGCCTGCCCGATCTGCAGGGGCGCGGGGTGGTGGGGCAGGGGCAGGGAAACGGCCGTCCCTTCGCCGCGCTGGGCAGAGCACATGGGTGCGGAGACCTCAGTCCTGACGCCGTGGTTGATGCCACAGCACGTGCACACGGTGACTTCGGGCGGGACGGCAGGGGTGCTCGGCTCCGCGGCCGCTCGTGGAACGGCGGGTCAGGAACCGACGGGGGTTACCGGTGGCGGCACCGCCGTCGGGACGCTGCCGCCGAGTCCCGTGGTGAGTCAGCAGGTATGCCTGAGCGGGCTCTTCGCTGAACACGCGTAGCGACGGCATGGATCTGAGAAAACGATCGGAGGACGCGATGGAACACGACGATTCGGGCACAGGTACGACCTCGCGCCGGGCGTTCCTGACCGGGGCGGCAGGGGTCGCGGGCGCGGCCATCGGTGCAAGCGTGCTGGGAGCGGCGGGTGTGGCCCAGGCGTCGACCCCGAAGAGGGTGTCGGGGTCGACGCATCCCCCGCCTCACCCGCACCGGGCGCCGCACGCCCACTACCGCCGGGGTCTGTTCGAGGACGCCAAGAGCGCCCGGGTGACCCTGCTGCTGGATGGCTCACCCGTGACGCTGACCATCCGCGACATCAATCCCCTCGGCGTCGCCGAGGCGGCGCCGGGCGGGTCGCACCTCTGGCACAACGCCTTCTCCGTGACCATGACCGGACCCGTCGGAACGGACATCCCGCAGGGAACCTACCCTGTGACCATCAACGGGAAGCGCTTCGACCTGTTCGTGGTGCCGCTCCTCCGCACTACGGCCACGCCGGTGTACGAAGCCATCATCAACCGTGCCTACTACAGGAGGGCCCGTGGCTAGTTACGAACCCTATCTGGGGTCCATCGATGCTCTGGGATTCCCGTGGCCCATCAATGGGTGGGCGATCGCCGATGGCTCGTTTCTCCCCACCTCCCAACAAGCCGCGCTCTACTCGCTGTTGGGAACCGCTTTCGGCGGGAACGGTACGACGACATTTGCCCTGCCCGATCTCCGTGGCCGTGGCACCGTGGGGCAGGGCGCGGGGGCTGGGCTGACCCCCCGGGTCATAGGACAGGTCTTTGGGCAGGAGAGCGTCACGCTCACTGTGGCCAACCTGCCACCGCATGAGCACGCGGTGACGTTGGGCGGCACCGCGGCCTCAAGCGGATCCACCGCGGCCGCAGGCAGCGGTTCCAACACGCCGCCGGCAATCGCGACATCCGCTGCGGGCGGGGCACAGCCCTTCCCGACCCTGCCACCCAGTTTGGTTCTGGCGTTCCAGGTCGCGCTTGTGGGGTATTACCCGTCCCGCAATTAGTCGCCCGCGCGTAGGGCCAGGCGCGCTTCCTCGGATTTCCATAGGTATTGTTGCGTATTGCTATGGCCGCGTCGGCGGGTGCGGCTGAGTCCGTGACGAAGCAGGAGAGGCCGATCTGATGAGCGACCACCACCGTGACACCCTCGCCCTCCACGGGGGGCAGACGCCGGACCCGACCACCAACGCGCGGGCCGTGCCGATCTACCAGACGACGTCGTTCGTGTTCAACGACGCCCAGCACGCCGCGAACCTGTTTGCGCTCGCTGAGCCGGGCAACATCTACACGCGCATCATGAACCCCACGTGGGATGTGCTCGAGCAGCGCGTCGCGCAACTGGAGGGGGGCATCGCCGCGTGTGCCATTGCGTCCGGTCAGGCCGCTGTGGCCTACTCCGTGCTCAACGTGTGCCGCGCCGGCGACAACGTCATCGCCGAGCCGCAGCTCTACGGCGGCACCTACAACCTGTTTGCCCACACGCTCCCGCAGTTCGGCATCGAGGTGCGCTTCGCCGATCAGGACGACCCGGGGTCGGTGGCGCGGTTGGCCGATGCGAAGACCCGTGCGGTGTTCGTGGAGTCGCTCGGCAACCCGAGTCTCGACGTGCTGGATCTGGCTGCGTGGGCCGATGCCGCCCACGCAGCGGGCGTTCCCCTGATCGTGGACAACACCGTCCCCACGCCGATGCTGTGCCGACCGTTCGAGCATGGCGCCGACATCATCGTGCACTCGCTCACCAAGTTCATCGGCGGCCACGGCACGTCAATCGGCGGCATCGTCGTGGACTCGGGCAACTTCGACTGGGTGGGAAATGCCGAGCGCTTCCCGGGGCTCACGTCACCCGATCCGTCATATCACGGGGTCGTGTGGTCCGACGCCCTCGGCCCGGCGGCCTACATCGGGCGCATCCGGACGGTCCTCCTGCGCAACATCGGCGCCGCGCTGTCGCCGTTCAACGCGTTCCTCATCCTCCAGGGGATCGAGACGCTGCACCTTCGGATGGAGCGCCACTGCAGCAACGCGTTGGCGATCGCACAGCACCTGCAGGCGCACCCCGACGTGGAGTGGGTGGACTACCCGGGGCTGGAGTCGTCGAAGTACCACGAACTGGCCAGTCGTATGCTGGATGGCGGTTACGGTGCCATCCTCACGTTCGGCATCCGGGGTGGCCGCGATGCAGGGCAGGCGCTGATCTCCAACCTCGCGTTGTTCAGCCACCTCGCCAACATCGGCGACGCGAAGTCGCTGGCCATCCACCCCTCCACGACCACCCACTCGCAGTTGAACGACGAGGAGTTGTCGCTCGCGGGCGTGAGCCCGGAGATGGTGCGGCTGTCGGTGGGCATCGAGAACGTCGGGGATCTCGTCCGCGACCTCGATCAGGCCATCGCCACCGCGACGGCCGGGGTGGGGGCACCCGCCTGACCATCAGTACGCCGGCCGACGGTCTCGGGTTGACCGAGACCCAGCGGGTCGTCCTGTTCACTCGGGACGACCCGCTGGGTCTCGAGTCGGGCGCGCGGCTGGGTCCGGTTGAGGTGGCATACGAGACGTATGGCACGCTGAACGCGGACGGCACCAACGCGGTGTACGTGTGCCACGCCCTCACAGGCGATGCCCATGCCGCCGGCCACCACGGCGACCCGGGGCGCCGGGGGTGGTGGGACAACCTGATCGGTCCCGGCCGTCCGGTGGACACGGACCGCTTCTTCGTCGTCTGCTCGAACCTCCTGGGCGGATGCCAGGGAACCACCGGTCCGGGGTCGGAGAACCCGGACACCGGGCGCCCGTACGGGCTGGCGTTCCCGCTCTTCACCGTGCGCGATCTGGTGGAGGTGCATCGTGCGCTGCTCCGGCATCTGGGCATCGCCCGGCTGGCGGGTGCCATCGGCGGATCGCTCGGCGGCATGCAGGTCCTTCAGTGGGTCATCGACCACCCGGGCGAGGTTGATGCCGCGCTGGTCGTCTGCGCGTCGCCGCGGCTCTCGGCGCAGAACATCGCCTTCAGTGCGGTTGCCCGCGAGGCGATCATGCGCGACCCGGACTTCCAGGGCGGGGACTACTACGGCACGGGACGCGCGCCCGACACCGGTCTGTCGATCGCACGGATGATGGCGCACATCACGTATGTGTCGGAGGCGTCCATGCGCGAGAAGTTCGGGCGCCGCCTCCAGCACGGTGACGCCCCTCACTTCGACTTCAGCGTGGACTTCCAGGTGGAGTCGTACCTGCAGCATCAGGGCGAGTCGTTCCTCAAGCGGTTCGACGCCAACACCTACCTGTACATGACCCGGGTCATGGACTACTTCGATGCCTTCTCCGACCCGGTCACGGTGGGTGCCCGCCTCGAGGGCACTGCCACGCGCTTTCTCGTGGTGTCGTTCGATTCCGACTGGCGCTTCGACACCGAGCACTCGCGCGAGATCGTCCGTCACCTGCAGGCGTGGCGGGTGCCCGTGACCTTCCGCGAGGTGGAGAGTCCGTGGGGTCACGACTCGTTCCTGCTCGAGATCCCCGAGTACCACCGCACGATCCAGGCCTTCCTCGACCGCACCGCGGGCGATCTGGGCATCTGAGCCGCTGCACCGCGGGGACTGTCCCCGCGGTCGGCGCGGTAGCCTCAGCCGGATGGCACTCCGACCCGATCTCGATGTCGCCGCCGCCATGGTGCCGCACGGGTCGCGCGTGCTCGACCTCGGCTGTGGCGACGGCGTCCTCCTCGAACACCTCATCCGTGATCAGGAGTGCACCGGCACCGGTGTGGAGATCTCGGACGAGGGCTTTCACGCGTGCGTGGCGCGGGGCGTTCCCGTGCTGGTCGCCGACATCGATCAGGGGCTGGGCGACGTGGACGACGACGCCTTCGACGTGGTGATCCTGTCGCAGACCCTGCAGGCCACGCACCGGCCGCCCCTCGTGCTGCACGAGATGATGCGGGTGGGGCACGTGGGCATCGTGTCGTTCCCCAACTTCGGTCATTGGCGTCTGCGGTGGTCGCTCGCGGCACGGGGTCGCATGCCCGCGAGCGCATCCCTGCCGTACCACTGGTACGACACCCCGAACATCCACCTGTGCACCATCCGCGACTTCGAGGCCCTCATGGCCCATGAGAACCTGATGATCATGCAGCGGGTGCTCCTCGATGCGCGCGGGCACCGTCTGACCGGCGCGCGCCGCCGTCGCCCGAACCTGCTCGCCGCGGGTGCCGTGTATCTGGTGGGGCGCTCCCGCCCGTGATCGAAACCGCATTCGCGGCGCTCATCATGATCGCGATCGGGGTGCTGTTGCGGCAGCTCGGGGTGATCCAGCGCGATCAGGCGCCCATCCTCGTGCAGGTCACGCTCTACGTTCTGCTGCCGGCTCTGGTGCTGGACATCATGGTGGGCACCGACCTCGAATGGGGTCTCATCGTCGTGCCCTTCGCGGCGTTCGCGGTGACCGCGCTGATGGCACCCCTCGCGCTCGCCCTTGCCCGGATGATGAGGCTGGGACGCGGCGCGACCGGTGGGGTGCTGGTGATGGTGGGGGTGGCCAACACCGGATTCTTCGGCCTTCCGCTCATCGCGGCGTCGGGCGGGGACTACTCACTGGCTGTGGCCGTGATGTACGACGCCCTCGGCACCGGCATCCTCATCTGGACATTCAACCCCTTCGTGGGTGCGTGGTTCGGCCGGGGCGAGGTGGAGGACGCGGGGACGATCTGGCACTCCCTCCGCGGACTCCTGCTGCCACCCATGTGGGCGCTGGTCATCGGCCTGATCCTCAACCTGTCCGGCGTCCACGAGCTCTGGGGACCGATCCAGATGCCCGTGGGATTCCTCGCCGCGGGGCTCCTCCCGATCGTGATGCTCTACGCCGGGATCGTGCTCGAGTGGTCGGGTATCGTCGGCAACTGGCGCATCATCGCCGGGGTGTCGGTGCTGAAACTGGCCGTTGCGCCCGTGGCGGCGTTCGCCATCGCATGGGCGTTCGGCTTCCGCGGGGACGCACTCGACACCATCACGGTCCTCGGGGCCATGCCCAGCGGCATGATGGCCCTCGTCATGGGCGCGCACTACCGTCTGCCCGTCAGCCTGCTGGCCGGGTGCGTGGCCGTCACCACCGTCCTCTCGCTGTTCACCATTCCCATCGTCTCGGCGGTCATCCTGTGAGCATCCATCCCTTCAGCGTGCGGCTTGCGGCGAATACCGCCTCGCGGCGCAGCCATGTGGTACTGGGGCTCGACCCCGATCCCGCGCGCGTGGAGGGGGGTGCCGTCGGCGCACGGGACTTCTGTCTGCGCGTCATCGAGCAGGCTGCCCCCCACTGCGTGGCCGCCAAGCCTCAACTCGCATGCTTCGAGCGCTGGGGCGCCGCGGGCTGGTCGGCGTTCGAGGATGTCGCCCAGGCGGCGTCCGATGCCGGGCTCCTGGTGATCGCCGATGCCAAACGCGGGGATGTGGGTGCGAGTGCGCGCCACTACGCGGCGGCGTTCCTGCGCCGCCCCATTGATGCCCTCACCATCAATCCGATGATGGGGACCGATGCCGTGGAGCCGTTCCTCGACGCCGCCCGCGAGACCGGCACGGGACTGTTTGTGCTCGTCCGCACCTCCAATCCCGGTGCCGTGGAGTTTCAGGATCTGCCCCTCGCCGACGGGCGCCCGTGGCATGAGGCGGTGGCCGACACGGTACGCACATGGGGTGCGTCCATCCCCCCGCGGAAGGACGGGCTCTCGTCCATCGGGGCGGTGGTCGGTGCCACGGTGCCGGAGCGGCTGGCCCGGCTGCGGGACCTCATGCCCGAGCAGCCGTTCCTGCTGCCCGGAGTGGGCGCGCAGGGCGGTGACCCCGCGGCGCTGGGCCCCGCGTTCGGTGGCCACATCGCCGGTGCGCTCGTGTCGGCGAGCAGGTCGGTGATCTACGCCGACGACCCGGGCCGTGCGGCATCGGATCTCCGCGAGGTCGTATGGGCCGCCTGGGAGCGGGTGGCCGCCGGCATCTAGCCAGCGAGGCGCAACCCGGGTCGCCGGCCCTGCCACCCGCACCACAGCGCAAACAGCACGAGTGCGATCACTGCCCCGGTCCAGTGCAGCCCGGTCACCACCCCGACCAGACTCACGACGCCCGCCACGAGGGCGCCGAACAGCGTGGGCCACGTGGGCAGGGTCAGCACGGCGATGGTGATGAGGGTCGCCACCAGCCACGACAGCGGTCCGATGGCCCAGCCCCAGGCGGCGAAGAACTCATGCGACAGCGTGAGCCCCGTGGCCGCGCCGAGCACGGCCACCACCACCGCCTGCGACAGCGCGGCCCGTACGGAGAGTCCCCAGTCCATGGCCCGAGGGTAGCCCACGTGGCATCGCGCGAGGATGGTGCCACTCCACCCCCGACCCCCCGGTGAGGAGTGCCCCGATGAGAAGACGCCGGATGTTCATCAGCACGACGGGGTGCCGGAACCCCGACTGATCAGGCGCCCATCCGGGTGAGCAGGTCGGGCAGGTAGGGGATGTTTCCCCCGGCATCGCCGGCGGGAGCCCCCACCACGATGTCGGCGTCGAGGTCGTTCACCGTGCCTTCGGCCGGGGGCGCCCCGCCGCTCAGGTCGCGGATGGGACCGCCATCCCCCGCGCGGGAGATCCACTTCTCGATGTAGTCGGCCTCGGCGGTGTAGCCCAGAGCGCGGAAGGCTGCTGCCGCTCGCGGCTGGTCGTCCATCCAGGCCAGGCGCCCGTCGGCCTTCGGGCCGTCGCCGTACGATGTCGTGACGGCTCGCACCAGAGCGCCTGTGGGGTGGTACATCATCCCCTTCAGCAGCAGTGCATCCGGGTCGTGACCCGAGGGTGCGCCCCATGCACGCCAGAACCCCGCGGTTTCCTCAACCATGTGACGCAGGTCGGTGCCCTTGCCCTGGGGGTCCTGCCAGCGCAGGGCCATCACGCGCCTCTCGCCCTTGGGCAGGGTGGCGGTGCCACCCAGATCCACGCCGTACACACGGCGAGGGAGTTCGCTCTGGAGTTCGATCGCCAGTCCGGGGCCGTGGCCGACGACCTTGCGCCCCTCGGTGCGCCAGCTCGGGGGGGTACGGCCGTAGGCGTACCTGAGGCGCGTGACCAGGCCGATCTCCACCTCGCCCTCGAGAACCACGACCTGCCGGATGAACATGCCCGGCCAGGCGGCCTGCACGGGTCCGCGCGGGGGGATCGTCAGGGCATCGATCACCCGCACCGAACCCTTCGGACTCTCGAGATCGGTCTCCACGATGAGCGTGCCCTCGCGGTACCGCTGTGCCACGGTCTCGGCGTCGGGGAACACGACCTCCACGCCTCCGCCACGCACGGGGTCCACAAGGCCGCTGATGACGCTCGGCTGGTCAATGCGGGGCGCGACCAGCCACGAGAGCCGGGCCGTGTCGTCGATCAGGCCCATCGCCCGGCCGTCTGAGATGAGGAGAGGTTGGGACATGGCCGGGCAGGCTACCCGAGGTCCACCGCCTAGGATCGTGCGTATGGACATCGAGATCACCTTCATCTCCGACCCGGGGTGCCCCTGGGGCTACTCCGCATCGCCGGCACTCGCTGCGCTGGAGTGGCGCTATGGGCCGCGCCTTCGCTGGGATCTGGTCACGATCGGCATCGCCGAGGACGCGTCGGGGTACGAGGAGCGCGGGTACGACCCCATCATGATGGGGCAGCGCATGGAGATGTTCCGGCAGTTCGGAATGCCCTTCACCCAGGGACCCCGGGCGCGCCTGACGGGCACCGGGCGTGCGTGCCGTGCTCTCCATGCCGTGCGAGTGGTGTCGCCCGGCGACGAGATGACCGCGTTCCGCGCACTGCAACTCGGCTGGTTCACCACACGCATGCTCATGGACGAGGACCCGAACATCGCAACCGCGCTCGGCCGTGTGCCGGGCCTCGACGTCCGGGCGGTGATGGCCCTGCTCGACGCCCCCGAGGTCGAGGACGCCTACCAGGCCGACCGCGCCCGGGCGCGCACCGCTGCCGGCAGCCCCACCGCGTTCCAGGGCAAGGCGTCCGGAAGCGAGGGGGCGGTGCGGTACACCGCCCCCTCGCTCCTGTTCCGGGCGGGCGGCACCGTGCTCGAGGCCGGCGGCTTCCAGCCCCTCGAGGCCTACGACGTGATCGTCGCGAACCTCGACCCCACCGGGTTCCGGCGCACCCTGCCGGACGACCGCCCCGAGGAGGTGCTGGCCGAGTTCCCCCTGGGGCTCAGCACCCAGGAGATGGCAGAGGTGATGCGCACCGACATCGAGAGGCCCATTGACCGCCGCGCCGCCGCCCAATCGCTCCTCCGTGCTGTCGGCCGGGGCACGGTGAAGGTGGAGCCGCTGGGTGACGACGCGCTGTGGAGCGTGGCCTGACCATCGCCCGAGGCGCAGGAGGGTGTCACTCCCCGGGGGAGAGGTGACCCCTGCATGCGGCTTCGTGGCCGTCGGTGCTGGTGCCTTGCAGACTCACCTCAGCAGGCCACGCACCGGGGTCCGGCCCGGCGTCGTCTGCCGGCCGCGTGACCACTGCCTGCCAGCGGGTGGCGGAGCACGCCCATCCGTCCTCCGCGAACTCGTTGAGCAGGTCGTGGAGGATGTCCGGCGGGCCCAGCAGCAGGTAACTCCTCGGCGTCGTGCTCACGGGGCGGAGGATAGAGTGCCCGCCCGTGAAGCAGCGTCATCGATCGTTCACCGGCGAGATCGTCCTCCTGTTCGAGGACCACGACCGCTATCGCGGTCGGCTGCTCCTGATCACGCTCGACACCGAGGTGCCGCTGGAGCTCAACACCTTCCAGGTGGAGGGTCCCCTGGCGGATCGGCTGGCGCCCGTGCTGGAGGAGGGCCAGATCGTGCGCATCGACTGCCGTGGCGAGATCCAGGAGGTCGTCTCACCCGAGAGCATCGAAACCAGCGAGAAGACCGTCGCGATCGTGCTTGACGTTGTCGTGCTCCACGGGCCCTGACGCCCGTGCTCGTCGAGAACATCACCGTCGGGGGTGATGGTCCCCTGCTCGCCGCTGACCTCATGCGCCCCGACGTCGGTGCGCCCCTCGCCGGTGTCGTGGTGTGTCATCCGCACCCCATGTACGGCGGCACGCGCGGGAGCCACATGGTGCAGGCCATCGCCCGCGCTGTGGTGGAGGCGCACATGGCGGCGCTCGTGTTCGACTTCCGGGGTGCGGGGGAGAGCGCCGGTGACCCGGTGGCCGACCACACCGAGTGGACCGATGCCGTGCGGGTGCTGGACGCACTGCAGGACGCAGTGCCGCCCGGCACGCCACTGGCCATCTGCGGCTACTCGTTCGGCGCCTGGGTGGCTCTGCACGTGGGCGCCATGGACCACCGGGTGCGCGCGGTGGCCGCGGTGGCGCCCGGTTGGTACCTCCCCGGCGACCTGAGGGGGTGCCCCGTATACGTGGCGCATCCCGAGGGCGACCACCTGACGCCGGTCCCTGTGATCGCCGACTGGCTGACCTCCGCAGGTGGTGGCGAGTTGGTCGTCGTGCCCGGCGCCGACCACTACCTGCGGGCGGAGGCAGATGATGTCGGGCGCGGAATCGCCGACTTCCTGTCCCGCGCCCTGCCCGATGGGCACGGCTAGAGTCACGCGCATGACGAATCCCAACCCGTACCAGCAGCCCAGCGATCCGGCGAAGCGGCGGAGCGCAGTGATGACCGACGGCCCCGACCGCGCGCCCGCCCGGGCCATGCTCAAGGCCATCGGCTTCGACGATCAGGACCTGGCGCGCCCCATCGTGGGCGTGGCCACCACCTGGATCGAGACGATGCCCTGCAACATCAACCAGCGCGAGTTGGCCACGCACGTCAAGGTGGGCATCCGGAAGGCCGGCGGTACGCCGATGGAGTTCAACACCGTCAGCGTCAGCGATGGCGTCTCAATGGGCACCGAGGGCATGAAGTCGTCGCTGATCAGCCGCGAGGTCATCGCCGACAGCATCGAGTTGGTGTGCCGCGGTCATTCGTTCGACGCCGTTGTGTGCCTGGTGGGATGCGACAAGACCATCCCGGGAGCCGTCATGGCGCTCGGCCGCCTGGGCATCCCCGGCCTGGTGCTCTACAACGGCTCCATTGCCGCCGGGGTGTTCCAGGGTCGTGACATGACCGTGCAGGACGTCTTCGAGGGCGTGGGCGCGCATGCCGCCGGGAAGATTGACGACGACGAGTTGCTGGCCATCGAAAACGCTGCCTGCCCGGGCGCCGGCGCATGCGGTGGCCAGTTCACCGCCAACACGATGGCCATGGTGTGCGAGTTCCTCGGTATCGCCCCCGCCGACCTGAGTGGTGTTCCCGCCACGGACCCCGGCAAGGCCGGGGCCGCCGAGGAGGCCGGGAAGATAATCATGCGCCTCGTGCGCGAGAACATCACCCCCGCCGACATCATCGACCGACGCGCCATCGAGAACGCCGTGGCATCGGTGGCCGCCACAGGCGGTTCCACGAACGCGGTGCTGCACCTCATCGCCATCGCGCGCGAGTTCGGGATCCCGTTCACGATTGACGAGTTCGACGCCATCGCGGAGCGCACGCCCATCGTTGCCGACATCAAGCCGGGCGGACGGTTCGTGGCGGTGGACCTCTTCCGGGCCGGTGGCCCCGGCCTCGTCATGCGCGAGCTCCTGAAGCAGGGGAAGATTGACGGCACCGCTCCCACGGTGGACGGCCGGACCCTGCAGCAGGTCGCCGACGAGGTGACGGAGGCGCCGGGTCAGGAAGTGGTGGTGCCGATCGAGACGCCGCTCAAGGCGACCGGCGGCTTGGCGATCCTGCGCGGCAATCTGGCGCCCGAGGGCGGCGTGGTGAAGCTGGCCGGCCACGAGCGCCTGCTGCACCGTGGCCCGGCGCGCATCTTCGAGCGCGAGGAGGATGCCTTCGCCGCGGTCAAGGCAGGCGGAATCGTCGCGGGCGATGTGGTGGTCATCCGCTACGAGGGCCCGGCTGGCGGCCCCGGCATGCGGGAGATGTTGCATGTGACCGCGGCCATCGTCGGCGAGGGTATCGGCGAGGACGTCGCGCTCATCACCGATGGCCGCTTCAGCGGGGCGACCCATGGCCTGATGGTGGGGCACATTGCGCCGGAGGCCTTCCGCGGCGGCCCCATCGCGGCGCTCCGGGAGGGTGACATCGTCGTGCTCGACGTGCAGAGGCGCGAGGTCAACGTCGAGTTGTCCGACGAGGAGATCGCCGAGCGGATGCGGGACTGGTCGCCGCCGCCGCCCAACTACACCACGGGCGTGCTTGCGAAGTACGCCGCGCTGGTGTCGTCGGCCAGCGAGGGAGCCATCACGAGGCCCCATCCGTAAGCAGCGTCGGTCCCGGGCGCGCCGGACTGCGCTGGTATCGTCCGGCGTGCCGTGCCGGGAGGCGCGCTGGGGCGTAGCCAAGTGGTAAGGCAGCGGGTTTTGGTCCCGCGACCGGGGGTTCGAATCCTCCCGCCCCAACAAGGCAACCAAGGGTGAGACCAGCGAGTTGAGCGTCGGCGCCATCGTCCTTGCCGCGGGACACGGGACCCGGATGCGGTCCCGGCTCCCCAAGGTGCTGCACCCTCTGGCCGGCCGCCCGATGATCCTCTGGGCGCTCGATGCCCTGAGGGGCATCACGGCCGACAAGGTGGTGGTGGTGCTGGGGCCCGAGGGCGAGCAGGTGGCGCCCGCGCTCCCGGCCGGCATGCGCCCCGCCCTGCAGCAGGAGCGCGACGGGACCGGCGGGGCCACCCGCATCGGGTTGCAGGCGCTCGACCCGTCCGTGACGACCGTGATCGTGATGTGCGGCGACACCCCCCTGGTGGACCCCGCCCTCGTCGAGGCGCTGGTGTCCGATCACCAACGCAGCGGGCGCACCGCAACCATGGTCACCGCCATCCTCGGGGACGGCGGGTCATATGGCCGGGTCATCCGCGACCACCGCGGCGTGCGGGTGGTCGAGGCCCGGGATGCCGATCAGGACGAGTTGGCGGTGCGCGAGGTCAACGCGGGCCTGTTCGTCTTCGACCGGTCGGCGCTGGCTGCTGCCCTCAGTCAGGTCGGCACCGACAACGAGCAGGGCGAGGCATACCTGCCCGACGTCCTGCCCGTGATCGGGGGCGAGGCGGGGGCGATGGTGGCCCCCGACCCCATCGTCGTGCAGGGGATCAACACGAGGGCCGACCTCGCGGAATGCGAGGGCGTCATCAGGGCCCGCCTGCGCCACGTGCTCATGCTGGGCGGGGTCACGATGCCCGACCCCGCGCGGGTGCTTGTGGACGCCGGGGTCACGGTGGGGCAGGACACCACGCTGTGGCCCGGCACCATCCTCAGGGGGGCCACCACCATCGGCGAGGGGTGCGAGATCGGCCCCGACGCGCTGGTGGACGACTCAACGATCGGCGACGGCACACGCGTGGTCAGCGCCCATGTGCTCTCCTCGTCCGTGGGGCGGGGGTGCACGGTCGGTCCCTTCGCCTACCTGCGCCCGGGTGTGGTGATGGAGGACGCCAGCCGGGCGGGCACCTATGTGGAGATGAAGAACACCCGGCTGGGCCAGCGGTCACGGGTGCCGCACCTCTCGTATATGGGTGACGCCGACATCGGGAGCGACACCAACATCGGCGCGGGCAACATCACCGCGAACTACGATGGGTTCCGCAAGCACTCCACCACGGTGGGAGCGGGCGTCAGGACCGGCAGCGACTGCGTCCTGGTGGCGCCGGTCACCCTCGGCGACCGCGCGATGACCGGCGCGGGATCCATCATCACCGGGGACGTGCCCGAGGGTGCGCTGGGCATCGCCCGGGCGCGGCAGGAGAACATCGAGGGATTCACGGCGAAGGCGGAGGCCCGTGCCCGACGGGCGACGGGAACCGACGGCGAGGCGGAGGTGACGTGATGGGCACCAAGAGCATCGATCGTGACGACAGCAAGCGGCTCATGGTGTTCGCCGGCACGTACAGCAAGATTCTGGGTCAGCGCATCGCCGACCGGCTGGGCATCGCGCTCGGCGACGTGCGGATCCAGCGCTTTCAGGACGGCGAGGTCTACGTCCGCTTCGACGAGAGCATCCGCGGCGCCGACATCTTCCTGGTCCAGTCCACCAGCACCCCGGCGAACGAGTCGCTCATGGAGCTGCTCATCATGATCAACGCCGCCAGGCTGGCGTCGGCCCACCGCATCACCGCAGTCATGCCGTGGTACGGCTACTCCCGTCAGGACAAGAAGAGCAGCCCGCGCGAACCCATTACCGCCCGCCTCGTCGCCCAGTTGCTCGAGGCCGCGGGGGTGGACCGCGTGCTCACGATGGACCTCCACGCCGGGCAGATCCAGGGCTTCTTCAAGATCCCCGTGGACCACATGACCGCAACGCCCATTCTGGCCGACCACTTCTCCGAGCGGCAGTTCGCCGGCGACTTCCCCGAGGGGCTGGTGGTGGTGTCGCCGGACGCGGGGCGCGCCAAGTTGGCCAACCACTTCGCCGAGAAACTCGGCGCCCGTCTGGCCGTGCTCGCCAAGCAGCGCCCTGAGCACAACGAGGCCGAGATCACCTTCCTCATCGGTGATGTGGACGGCAAGGCGGCGCTGCTCATCGACGACATGATCGACACCGCCGGCACGCTGTGCGCTGGCGCTGCCGTGGTGAAGAAGGCCGGAGCCACGAAGGTGCTTGCCGCCGCGACCCACGGCATCTTCTCGGGTCAGGCATACGAACGCCTGGCCGAGTCGGTGATCGAGGAGATCGTGGTGACAGACACCATCGACGTGGCACATGGCGCCGCGGCCGGCAAGATCCAGGTGCTCTCGGTGGGCCGCATCCTCGCCGACACCATCCACAACGTCTTCTGCGACGAATCGGTGTCCGAGATCTTCGCGGGGGAGAACCAGCTGTTCTGATCCCTAATGCCGCGATTCCGTGGCAGCGGCATGGTGATGCTCCATGCGCCTCACCCCGGAGTGCCATGAGTACCTGCCCGGGGTGGAGACAGGGGGGAGGGCGAGCCTCGTGCCGACCCCCCACGATGGTTCCGCTCAGGCGCCGGGCCTACGTGGGGCCTGAGCGGCTACCTGCCGGATGCCATGGCCTCAGCAGACGCCGCTCGCCTCCGACTGGCTGAGCGGGCTGAGCGACCAGGATGTCGGGAGCCCTTGGACCTGCGACGCGAGGGAGAGCGTGGCCGGACCCGTGGATGGTCCGACCGGCGCCCTCAGCACCGAGGTGGGGATCGCGCCCGAGAGGTTCGGGCCGCTCGTCAGCTGGGCGTAGCCGCCGACCCATTGGTCCAAATACGAGGGGTAGGAGAAAATCCCGCTGGGATCAACCGCGGGCGACTGTCCGGAGCCAAAGAGCCACCCATACCCCACGGTGGCGAAGGTCGTCGCGCTGAGGAAGATGTTGGAGAAGTTGGGCCCCGCGTAGCCGGACCCCCAGAAGTTGACGCAGATGAGCGCCGTGTTTCCTCCCACCGCCTGCTCGAAGGCCACCGTCGGGGCCGGGGGCGCGGGGGGGCATGGTCCCTGAGTATCGCTCATAGGGTACAAGCATGTCCCGTGCCCGATGCGGATGAACGTGTCGGACCCGAGTCCGGCACTGGCACCGTTCCCCACCGCCATTGCGCCCTTCTTGGTGGTGGCCGTCTCGCGGGCCAGCGTCGAGCGGACCCGTATGCGCTTCGGCGACCCCAGCACTGCGGCCACCGCCCGCGGGATGCGGATGTGGAAGTGAACGGGGTGACCGTGCTTCGCGCTCTCACCGAACAGCGCGGTGTCGGTGGCGGTCACACGATGCCGTCCGCTGATGAGGGTGACCGTGAGGATTCCGCGTGAGCGCGCGTCGGCAGTGCCCTTGGCCGTCTTGGCGCTGCGTGTGAAGTCGGCGTCGGCGGTAACCACCCACACGCCCTTCGCAGTCCGATCCACGTTGAGCGCTTTGAGCGAGGGCGCCTTCGCCCAGGCGAGGGCCGGCACGATCAGTAAGGTCGAGGTGGCGAGGGTGGCGAGGGTGGCGGTGCGGCGGGGCATGGATCACCTCAACGTTGGGGACGGCATTCATAGCACGGTGGGCATCGCCAGGGCGTCGGGCGCATCCCGGTCGGGGTGTCGACGGCGCTCCCACGGTGCGGGTGCTCTCGCCTGACCGGATGCTCCCGGCTCTGCGGCATCGCACCCTGCTGTCCATTCTGGGGGTCGCATTGGCCGTGACTCCGGGTCTGGCGGTATCTGCCGTGGCCGGCGGGCAATCCACCAGCCCGGAACTGCTGCCCGACCTGCGGCAGGAGGCCCCGTCGCAGGTGGCGGTCCGGCGCGTTGGCGGGCATGTGGTGCTGGCGTTCCGGTCGGCGGTGGCAAACGTCGGGCGGGGTCCCCTGGTGATGACCGGTCGACGCGTGCGAGGCGAGCGCCTGATGACCGTCACCCAGCAGGTCCACCGTGCGGATGGATCGGTGTCCCAGGTGCCCATCGTCTCCCGCATGACCTACCAACCGGGTGGGCACCGTCACTGGCACCTGCAGGGATTCGAGCGATTCTCTCTGCACAACGCGTCCACGGGCCGGCTCGTGTCCGTATCGCGGAAGGTCGGTTTCTGTCTCGGCAGTCGCTACCGGGTGACCCCCCCGGTGCCCGGCACCCCGGGCACGCCTGCGTACTCGCACAACTGCGGACCCCACATGCCGGGCCTCATGACGATGCGTATGGGCATTGATGTCGGTTATGTCGATGACTACCTCGCCATGGTCGAGTTCCAATACATCGACATCACGCAGGTGCGCTCCGGGACCTACCTGCTGGCGCATCAGGCGGATCCCGGCCACCGTCTGCGGGTTGGGAACCGCGTTGACGACACCGCGTATGCGTGGATCCGCCTGTACCCGCCGGCCGCACCCCATGCGCTGCCCCGCGTGGCGGTGGTGGGGAGATGCGCCGGCGGCCCTGCGAGTACGTGCCCGGCGCCGCTCGGGGTGTGACCCGCGTGCATCGGGTCCCCGGGTTCCCCGGGCGGAGGGACGTGCGGGCCATGAGCGCTTTGTAATCAATTGCGCACGCCGCGTAAGGGGATGATGGGCGGCCCCCCAGATGGCGGGACGGTGAGAGACCATCCATGCAGTGCCGCCCTCCCACCTCATCCGTCGCACGCTGCTCGTGGCCATCGCCGGGTTGGCCGCTGCGGCGGGACCTGCGATGGCCGGCACCCCGGGTGCCTCGTGCCAGGCGCAGTCCGTTGCGTTCGTGCCCACGGACATCGCACGGTTCACCTGGACCCTGCCGGTGCAGTTGGCCTATGCCGCGAGCGCCAAGGTGCAGGTGCGCCCCTCGGGCACGCCCGACGTCTGGCTCACCCTTGCCAACACCCCCGTCGCGGTCGCGGGAACCCGCACGCAGTCGGGCAACATCGGCAACCCGCGTCTGGCCGCCGGCTCATGGGATTGGCGCATGCTCCTCACCGAGTGGGACGGGACGGTCATCACCTGCGACGGATCGGCCTTCACGGTGGTTCGGCTCCCTGCCCCCGACATCGCCCTCTCGGGGCCGCGCATCACGTGGGATGGCTGGCGCACACCGGTGTCCGGGCAGGTGGCATCGGTCACCCCGGGTGCGGGGGACGCATCGGTGGGCAGTGCGTCGCTGATCCGGTTCCAGTACGCGTCGGGGTCATGGACGGGCACCCTTGCGGCCCCGGCTGGCATCCCCGCCAGCGAGATCCAGATCGTCCGTGCCTACCGCCGCACGGCCAACGGGATGACCGGCGACTCACGGCTCGTCGCACTGCACACCGACACCGTCGCGCCCACCATGCCGGTGCCCCCGGGCGAAGCGGTGGACGTGCCCGCCGGGGGGGCCACCGTGACGTTCGCCCCGTCGGTGGACTGGCTCTCGGGCCTGGACGGCTATCAGGCCAGGATCGTGCACCCGGACGGCGAGGCGGGTGCCTGGATGGGCAGTACGGAACCGGTCGTCGCCGTGGGACCCGGCGCCATCGGCGGGGAACTCGAGATGCGCGCATGCGACCGCGTGGGAAACTGCTCCGCTCCGTCCGCCGTGGCGCTGATCGAGGCCCCCCCTGAGGATGAGCCGTACCCCGAGCCCGAGATCGAGCCCGACGACCCGCCTGCACCGACGCCCACGGACGGCACCACCGGTGACCGGGCGCGGCGGCAGGCTGTCGCGCCGCGCATCACCGCGCTGGTGCCGGCGGCACCCGCCGGGGGCTCCGGGCGCGTGACCGTCGAACTCAGCCGGGCAGCCGAGGTCACCTTCCGGTTCCGCGGAGCCGTGGTGGCCAGGGCCTGGCTGGGCTCGGGCCGCACGCTGATACGCCTGCCCGCCCAGACCTCCGCCCGTCGGGGGCCCCTCACCGCCCACCCCGTGGCGGGGGCGCAGGCCGGCGACCACGTGACCGCCACCGTCTCCCTGCCCGGTGGGCAGAGGCAGAGGCGCGAAACGGCCCGGCGTGCGACACCGGTGAGGCCGGGAGCCCAGACCGTGCTCTACGACCTCGACGCCGCGGTGCGCGAGGTCGTGGACCCGCTCGACGGGGCGGCGGGGCTCGGCCACCGACGTGGTGCCCTGCGCCAGGAGCCCTCGACGAGCGGGTTGTTCGCCGCCGACGACGACGCAGCACGTATGGCCAAGGTGACCGAGGAGGACCTGCACGGCCTGTCCGCAGACGCGATCGCGGAGTTGCTGCGCGAGGAGATCGACGACTCCCCCGCCCATCTGGTGGCCTTCGACGAGCTCACGGCACACGAGGCAGACGCCCGGGGCCCGGTGGTGAAGGGAGGCCGCATCCCGCCGCCGGACCCCTCGTCACCGGGGGCCCAGTTCGCCCAGGCGCTCATCTCGCTCGATGTGCCGTCACCCTATGGGGGCACATGGGCCAGCCGGGTCCATGTGTACATCGCACCGGCCGTCACGTCCGCGATGGCCATCGGGCGCGGTCCCGATCGCAACTGGGGACGTGATGGCAAGGCGCGGCTCCGGACCTACCGGACGGTCATGCCCGGGCTCGCACGGGCGGGTGCCATCTGGATCGAGGCCTACCACGGCAGGACCCTGCCGCTCACCCCGTTCACGGTTGATGAGTGGACGCGGGCCCCCGCTGCGTTCACGGCCGAGTACCGCCGGGCGGGTGGCGACCCCTCCCGCCTGCACCTTCTCGTCACCGGTACCGACACGTACCCGGTCGGTCCCCTGCCTGTGGGATGCGTGACCCCGCAGGCCTGTCAGTGGGTGCTGGCCGAGTCAACCCCCGCGGGAAGGGCGATGGTGGCGAACGGGGTCGGCGGGTACCGTCTGGCGGCACATGCCCGGTCGTGGCTGGCCGAATGGCAGGCCCGGGCTGCGTAGGCTTGTGAGGTGCTCGACCGAATAGCGCGCGCGTCGTTCGCGCACCCGGTACGGATACTCCTCATCGCCCTGGCCCTTGCGGCGGTTGCCCTCGGGGTCGGGATGTCACTCATCGGCGGTCTGTCGGCGAGCGGCTTCAACGACCCCGACTCCAATGCGCTCCTGGCGCACGACGAGATCGTTGCGGCCACGGGTGCTGCGGCCGTCCCGTCGCTGGTCGCCGTGGTGGATCCGGGCGCCCTCATTGCATCGCCCGAGGGGGCCGTCGCCGTCGCGCGCGTGGTGCGGGCGGTGGACGACGACCCGGCTGTGGCACGCGTGGTGGGCCCGGGTCCGGCCAGCCCGCAACTGATCTCCCTCGACGGTACGAAGGCCGGTGTGGTCGCGTACTTCGGGGACATCGACGAGGACGACGCCCAGGCCGCCGCCGCACGTCTGGATGACCGGCTCAGGCAGATGCCCGGCGTCACGGTGGGTGGCGGGTGGACGGCGGCTGCCCAGACCGGCGCCATGGTGGGCGAGGATCTGCTGCTCGCCGAACTGATCGCGTTCCCCCTCCTGTTCCTGGTCTCGCTGTGGGTATTCCGGGGATTCGTGGCGGCCCTGCTGCCACCCCTGATGGGCGCGCTCGTCATCTTCGGCGGCTTCTTCCTGCTCGGTGTCGGCGACGAGGTCATGGGCCTGTCGGTGTACGCGCTCAACCTCGTCACCGGTCTGGGTCTGGGTCTTGCAATCGACTACAGCCTGCTGATGGTCTCGCGATATCGCGAGGAGATCGCCCGGCACGGGCCCGGAGTCCGGGCGCTGGAGGTGACGCTGCGTACGGCGGGTAAGAGTGTGGTCTTCAGCGCCGTCACCGTCGCGGCCGCGCTCGCCGCGCTGATGATCTTCCCCCAGAACTTCCTGTTCTCGATGGGGTTCGGCGGGCTGGTGGTGGGGGTGGTGGCCGCGATCGTGGCCGTCGGGGTGCTGCCCGCCCTGCTGGCGCTGCTGGGATCGCGCGTGAACTCTCTGGCTCCCCGTCGCTGGCGGGCGCACAGTGAGGCGGCCGATCGCGTGGAGCAGTCGGGGGTCTGGTACCGCCTGTCGCACGTCGTGATGCGGCGTCCGGCCATCGTGGCGGTCGCCACCGCCGCAGTCATGGTGCTGCTTGCGCTGCCGGCGCTCGGCGTGCGGTTCACCACCACCGATGCCCGCGTGCTTCCCGCGGACGCGAGCGCGCGTCAGGTGGACAACGTGTTCGACCGGGAGTTCCCGGGTGGTAACGCAGCCCCCATCTTCCTGGCGGTGCGCGCACCGGACACCCCTGCGGCGGCCGCGCGGCTTCTGGACATGACACGGGAGATCGGGCGGCTGCCCGCGGTGGCCTCGGTGCGGCCACCGGTATTCGTCGGCGAGGGCACGTGGAAACTGGATGCGACCTCTCGCTACCGGGCGCTCGATGACCGCACGATCACGCTGGTGCAGGACATCCAGGCACTCGACGACCCCTACCCCACGAGGGTCGGCGGCTTCACGGCGCTGTTCGTGGACCAGCGGTCCAGCCTCGCCGCGCACCTTCCGTGGGCGGCCCTCGTCATCGTGGCGGTGACGATCGTTGCCCTGTTCCTCATGACGGGGTCGGTGTTGCTGCCGGTGAAGGCCGTCATCATGAACGTGCTCACGCTCGGGGCCACGCTTGGGGTGCTGGTGCTCATCTTTCAGGACGGCCGCCTTGAGGGCTTCCTTCACTACGACAGCCAGGGCGCCGTGGACCTGACCCAGCCCATCCTCATCGGGGCGCTCGCGTTCGGCCTGTCCACGGACTATGCGGTGTTCCTGCTGTCGCGCATCAAGGAGATCCGTGACGCCGGGGGCGGGGAGCGCGAGTCGGTCGCGCTCGGCCTGCAGCGCACGGGGCGTGTGGTCACGGCGGCCGCACTGCTGTTCTGCATCGCCATGGGCGCGTTCGCCATCTCGCGCATCGTCATCATCAAGGAACTCGGCATCGGCACCGCGCTGGCGGTCGCGCTGGATGCAACGGCGGTCCGCGCCCTGCTCGTGCCGTCCCTGATGGCGCTGTTCGGGAAATGGAACTGGTGGGCCCCCGGCCCGCTCCGCAGGCTGCATGCACGGATCGGGGTGAGAGAGAGCGGCTGAGTCGCTATTGTCCCCCGTCGGTCCGGACCAGTCCTCGGAGGCCTCACCTGATGTCGCAGCACGTTCCCCTTACTGTCAGCACCCGCGAGGCGCGCGGCAGCGCCGCGAACCGGCGCCTGCGCAAGGAGGGACGCCTGCCCGGTGTCCTCTACCAGCCCGGGGGCGACTCGCTCGCCTTCGAGGCCGATGAGTACGAGGTGCGCCGCCTCATCCGTCGTGGCGGTATCCGCTCGGCGGTCGTCGAACTGACGGTGGACTCAGGCTCCCCCCGCACGGTGCTGTTCAAGCAGTGGGACACCGACCCGGTGCGTGATCAGATCACTCACCTCGACCTGCAGGAGGTCGACTTGGCCGTCGAGGTCGAGGCCGATGTACCGGTGCTGCTGGAGGGGATCGCACAGGGCGTCCGTGACGGCGGCATCCTGGACCAGACGGCGCTCACCATCCGCGTGCGCGCACTGCCGGATGTCCTCCCACGCGCCATTGAGTTCGATGTCACCGCGATCGAGTTGGGCGCGACGGTGCACGCCGTGGACCTCATCATGCCCGCGGGCGTGACCATGGTGACCGAGCCCGAGCACGGGGTCGCGTCGGTGATGCTCACCCGCGCGAGCCTGTCGGGTGAGGGCGGGGCCTCTGGCGATGGCTCGATGTCGGCCGACGGGGCCGCGGAGCACGAGGGCGAGTAGGGGCCCGTGGCGGACGCGGCAGCCGAGCCGCCGGTCCGCCTGGTGGTGGGGCTTGGGAACCCGGGTGCCCGGTACGCACGCACGCGCCACAATTCCGGCCAGCGGGTGGTGCAGGCTCTGGCTCTGCGCCTGAGTGCCCCCCGGTTCGCGGGGCGCTACGCCGGTGAGTTCTCCGAGGCGCGCGGTCCCCGCGGTTCCGTGGCGCTCCTGGTGCCGACGACGTTCATGAATGATTCCGGGTCGTCGGTCGGCCCCGCGGTCGGCGGGTTGCGGATCACCCCCGAGCAGGTGCTCGTGGTGCATGACGACATCGATGTGCCCTTCGGCGAGATCCGGGGCAAGAGGGGTGGGGGGCATGGCGGGCACAACGGTCTGCGCTCGATCGTGCAGGGTCTTGGCAGCCACGACTTCCTGCGGGTGCGCGTGGGCGTGGGGCGTCCCGGGCCGGGCTTCCGCGGAGATGAGGCCGATTGGGTGCTGGGGCCCTTCGACGAGCCCGTGGTCCAGGTGGATGATCTTCTCGCCCGCAGTCTGGCGATGACTGAGGCCGTGCTGGATCACGGTATGGATGAGGCAGTCGCGCGCTTCCACGCCCGCCCGCCGGGTGAACGCGCCCGCGCACGGGCAACCCGGCCCGACACCCCGGGGACAGTCCCCGAGGTGGGTGGGGGAGACTCCTGAGCACGGCTGCACGATCCATTGACCGGCTGTTGCTCGGGTCGGAGCCCGTGGCGCAGGCGGCCGATCGCCTCCTGGCGGGGCAACCGGCGGGCGCGCTCCTCATCGGTCGCCCGGCGTGGCCCCTCGTGCTGGCCGCCATCGCCCGGAGGGCCGGGTATCCGCTGCTGCTGGTGCCCGCACGCGACGAGGAGGCACGCGACCTGGCCACCGACCTCGCCGTGCTGCTGGGGGACGACCACGTGTCGCTGTGGCCATCACGGGGGGCGCCCGCAGGAGGCGGGGTGGGGATCTCGCCGCACCTCACCGGCCAGCGTGCTCGCGCGGCCGGGCTGCTGGGCCACGCGGGGCACGTGGTCGTGGCGTCGGCCCCGGCTCTGGCCGAGCGCATCCCGTCCGTCCGGGATCGCGCCGGGATCGTTGTGGTGCAGGCGGGCGAGCGTCTGGATCAGGACGCCCTCGTCAATCGCCTCGCACGCATGGGCTATGAGCGCACGGTGCAGGTTGAGGAGCGTGGTGAGATGGCCGTGCGCGGAAGCCTCGTGGACGTGTACCCGTCCACGGCCGCCGGTCCGGTGCGCATCGACTGGTTCGGTGACGAGGTCGAGTCCATCCGCGCCTTCTCCCCGTTCACGCAGAAGACCATCCGTCCGCTGTCGCAGATCGAGGTGTGGGCCGCCGCCGAGGACCCCGGTGCCGCGCTGGTGGATCCGCTGGATGACCCCGGGGCCGGTGAGGCCCGGGTGGTGCGTCTGGCGCCAGACGATTACGGGCGTGCCATGCGCGACGCGCTGGAGCGGTTCGAGGAGGAGGCCGCCGCAGGTGCCCTCGCCGACCCCGACGTTCTGATGGTGCGCCTCGGGTTGGCCGCGGTGCTCGACGTGGCCGTACCTGCGGGGGCCGGGGATGCCGCCTTCGACGCCCTGGAGGCGCGCTTCCCCACGCGGGGGCTCGCCGAGGCCGAGGCGGAGATGGCGCGGCTTTCGTCGGGCGGTGGGCGTCTCGTCGTGTGCTTTGCCCGGCGCGGGGACATGGAGCGCACGCAGGGGCTCCTCACGAAGGTGAAGCCCGTCATCCTTGATGCCGACGGGCGCATGCCGGGCCCCGGCACCGTGGCCTTCGCGCACCTCGACCTGCGCACGGGGTTCGTGTCGCGCGCCCTTGGGCTGGCCGTGGTGCCCGACGCGGCCCTCATCCGGCGTCGTCCGGCGGCGCGGGTGCCCATCCGCCATGGCCGCCGCATCCAGTCGTTCCTGGATCTGCGGGTCGGCGACCACGTGGTGCACGAGGACCACGGCATCGGTCGTCTGGAGCGTTTCGAGACCCGCACGGTGGCCAACGTCACGCGTGACTATCTGGCGCTGGTGTTCGCGGGGGACGACCGGCTATTCGTCCCGCACGACCACCTGGACAAGGTGGCGCGGTACGTGGGATCCGATGGCAGCGACCCGTCGCTCTCGAAGCTCGGGGGGAAGGCGTGGGCCACCCTGAAGGCCCGGGCCCGCGAGTCGGTGCGCGAGATGGCCGGAGAACTCATCGCGCTGTACGAGGCCCGGGGGCGGGCCGAGGGCTTCGCCTTCCCGCCAGACGACGAACTCTCGATGGAGTTCGAGCGGCGCTTCCCCTATCGGGAGACCCCCGACCAGCAGCGCGCAATCGACGAGGTCACGGACGACATGGAGCGCCCCGCTCCCATGGACCGGTTGCTGTGCGGTGACGTCGGCTTCGGCAAGACCGAGATCGCCATGCGCGCCGCCTTCAAGGCGGCTGCGGGAGGCAAGCAGGTGCTGGTGCTCGTGCCGACGACGCTGCTGGCCCAGCAGCACCTTGCCACCTTCCGCGAGCGGTTCGGCGACCTTCCCGCGAGCGTGGATATGGTCAACCGGTTCCGTACCGCGGGGCAGGTCAAGGCGACGCTCGGCCGCTTTCGCGCCGGCGAGTTGGACGTTCTGATCGGCACCCATCGGGTGCTCTCGCTCGACGTGCAGCCGAAGGATCTCGGCCTGGTCATCGTGGACGAGGAACAGCGCTTCGGGGTGGCGCAGAAGGAGGCGCTGCGCCAGTTGCGGCTGAGGGTGGACGTGCTGTCCCTGAGCGCGACGCCCATTCCCCGCACGCTGCAGATGTCGCTCTCCGGCCTGCGTGACATCTCGGTGATCGAGACCCCGCCGCCCGGCCGCCGCCCGATCGCCACGCACGTCGGCGAGTTCGACGCCGAGATCGTCATTCAGGCCCTCACGCGCGAGAAGGCGCGCGGTGGCCAGGTCTTCTATCTGCATAACCGTGTGGAGACCATCGAGGAGGCCGCCCTCCGGGTACGCCAGATGGTGCCTGACCTCGAGGTGCTGGTGGCCCATGGGCAGATGAACGAGTCGGCCCTCGAGGACGTGATGCTGGCGTTCGTCCGCGGCGAGGGTGACGTCCTGGTGGCGACGAGCATCATCGAGTCCGGGATCGATATCCCGCGCGCCAACACACTGGTCGTCGAGCACGCCGATGCCCTTGGCCTGAGCCAGTTGCACCAGATCCGTGGCCGGGTGGGACGCTCGGACGTGACCGCGCATGCCTATCTCTTCTACGCCGACGCAGACAGCATCACCCGCGATGCCGCCGCCCGGCTCCGCGCCGTGGCCGACTACACCGATCTGGGCAGCGGGCTCCGCATCGCGATGCGCGACCTGGAGATCCGCGGCGCGGGCAATCTCCTCGGCGACGAGCAGAGCGGCCAGGTGGCTGCGGTGGGCTTCGAGATGTACGTGTCCATGTTGCAGGACGCCATCGCCCAGGGGCGCGGCGAGGCGCCCCCGGAGGAGGAGGTGCGCGTGGACATCCCGGTCTCCGCGTACATCCCCGCCGAGTACGTGCCGTTCGAGGCCGCCAAGATCGACCTGCACCGCCGCATCGCCCTGACCGTGGACGCCGAAGCCCTCGCACGCGTGGCCAGCGAGATCGAGGACCGCTTCGGCGAACCCCCGCCGCCCGTCGAGGCCCTGTTGCAGGTGCAGCGGTTGCGCATCCTCCTGCGCCAGGCCGGGGCCCGTCAGGCCTCGGCCCGATCGGGCCGCATCGTCATCGGCCCCGCCGCACTCGACTCGGGACGGATGCGTGCGCTGCGTGATGGCGTGGACGGGGCCCTCTACTCCACCGGCGACAGCCTCATCAGCATTCCCGCGCCCTCTGGCCCATCCGAGCGCATCGCCGCCGCCATCGCCGCCCTCGAGGTCGTCACGGCGCCAGCCGTGCAGGTGGCATGAGCTACCTCATCCTCTCCCTCATCGCGATGGGGTTCGCGTTGATTCCCCTTCCGCTGTTCCCGTCATGGGTGGTGGTGGCGTACATGGTCGTGCAGTTCGACCTTCGGTTCATGCCGGCGATCCTCGTAGGCGCTCTGGGCACCACGGCTGGCCGGGTCATCCTGGTGGCGGTCTCGCGGGTGGCGGGCCACCGCATGCTGGGGTCGTGGTCGCGGGGCAATCTGGAATACCTGCACGGGAGGCTTGAGGGAGCCGCGGGAAACCTGGGAATCGCCGTGCTGCTGGGGGCGTCCCCGCCGCCCGCGGGTGTGCTGTTCGTGCTGGCCGGGCTCATGCGCATCCGGCTGTGGCTCGTGGCCGCGTCTGTCTTCGTCGGGCGGTGCATCGGTTACATCATCAGCGTCGGCGGTACCAGCCTGGCGGCCACGCATCTGGCCGAGAAACTGCGGGGGGTGGTCGGCCCGTGGTCGGTCGTCCTGGCGGTCGTCATCATCGCGGGCGTGCTGGTGCTCGTGCTGCGCATCGACTACCGGGTGCTGCTCGAGGAGCGGAGGCTCCGCCTGCATCGCGGGCGCCGGTAGAGTGCCCCGCCGTGACCCGGGCCCGCCACCTCGCCATCCTCGTGCTGACCGCCGCCGTGCTCGGCGCAGTCTCCCTCGCCGGGTGCGGCGGCAGCAGCCTGCCTGACGGGGTGGTGGCCCGCGTGGGCGACCAGGACATCTCGCAGGCCGAACTCGATCAGATCGTCAACCAGCAGGCGCAGGCGGCCGAGCAGCAGGGGCAGGCGTTCTCCGAGCCCGGCAGCGAGGAGTACGCGACCGTCCAGCGCCTGGCCGTCGAGGGTCTCGTGTTCACGAGGATCGTCCTCCTCGAGGCAGAGAAGTGCGGCACGCCCTGCGTCGCCACCACCGCTGAGGTGGCCGCCGACCGGAACAGGATCATCAAGGAGAACTTCGGGGGTGACTCCGAGAAGTTCGCGGAGTACCTCACGGAGGAGGGGTTGACCGCCGCCGACGCAGACCGCATCATCCGCGCCGGGATCGAGGAGCCGAGGCTCACCGCCCGCGTGACGAAGGGCATCACGGTGACCCCCGCCCAGGCCCTCGCATACTGCGTGGCCCACCCGGACGAGTTCAAGGAGCCCACCACCCGCGAGGCCTCACACATCCTCGTGAAGACCGAGGCCGAGGCCGAGGCGATCCGCGCCCAGGCGACGACCGCGAACTTCGCCGACTTGGCACGGCAGTACTCCACCGACCCCGGCTCCAAGGACCAGGGCGGCGACCTGGGCACCATCCAGACGGGTGCGTTGGTCCCGGAGTTCGAGAAGGTGGCGCTCGCCCTGGACGATGGCGAGATCTCCGACCCGGTCGAGACCCAGTTCGGCTGGCACATCATCACCGTGAGGGTGAGTCAGGCCCGCGACATCCCGTGCGACGAGGCCGAGGCGCAGATCATCTCGTCCCAGACGCAGGTGAAGCGCAACGAGGCGATCCAGAAGTGGCGCACCGGGCTCGTGACGGCGTGGGCCCCGAAGACGGTCTACGCCGACCCGTCTCTGGAGCCGGTGTCCGGCGCCACCGGGTAGGTACGGCATGACCCTGATCGTCGGCCTGGGCCCCGGTCACCCCGACGCTGTACCGGCCACGGCGGTCGCGGCCATCGCTGGGGCGGACCCCGCATGCATCGTCGCGCCAGCGCTTGACCCGGCGCTCCTCGAGGCCATCGGCGTGCAGCCGGGAGTCCTGCCCGAGCCCATCCCGCCCGATGCGGTGGTGCTGGCGCCCGACCCCGAGGCATACGCCATCGCCGTGCGGGTCCTCGGGGCCGAGACCCTGCCGGCGCGCGATGCACTGCGAGCCCGGGCCATCGGTGCGCGCGTCGCCGAGTTGGCGGTGGTCGCGTCGCGCCTCAGGGCCGAGTGTCCGTGGGATCGCGTGCAGACGGCCCAGACGATCGTGCCGCACACCGTGGAGGAGGCCTTCGAGGTGGCCGAGGCCGTCGCTGGCGGAGACCCGGCGCATCAGGCCGACGAGATCGGCGACCTGCTCTTCCAGTCGGTGTTCCTTGCCGGACTGCTCGAGGAGGACGGGCATGCCGACCTCGCCACGGTGGCCCACGGCCAGACGGAGAAGCTGATCAGCCGGCACCCGCATGTGTACGGCGACAGCGCAGCGGCCGATGCCACGGCGGTGCTCGACATCTGGGAGCAGGCGAAGCGCGCCGAGCGACCGGAGCAAGGCATCTTCCACGAGTTGCCGCCCGGCTTGCCGGGGCTGGCATATGCGGCCAAGGCACAGAAGCGTGCCGCCGGCGTGGGCTTCGCCTTCCCGGATGTCACGGCGGCGCTCGCCAAGTTGGACGAGGAGGTGGGGGAGGTGCGCGCCGACCCCGGCCAGCACGAGGTGGGGGATGTGATCTTCGCCGCGGTCGCGGTGGCGCGCGCGGCGGGTGTGGACCCCGAGATCGCCGTGCGGGCCGCCGCCGCCCGGTTCCGCGAGCGCGTGGAGGGTGCTGCGCGCATGGCGGCCGAGGCCGGCCAGACGTTCGAGGCGCTCGGCCCCGTGGCGCAGCAGGAGTGGTACGCGGCGTTTCGCGCGCGCCCGTAGTATCGCCGGGTAACCGCACCGCGACCCGGAAGGTCCCATGGCCCAGATCACGCGCGTCCACGCCCGTCAGGTTCTCGACTCGCGTGGCCAGCCGACCGTCGAGGTCGAGGTCGCGCTGTCGAGCGGTGTCTGGGGGCGTGCGGCCGTTCCGTCCGGGGCCAGCACCGGCATGCACGAGGCCGTGGAACTGCGTGACGGGGAGCCCTCGGTTTTCGGGGGCAAGGGCGTGCTGAAGGCCGTGGCCAACGTCGAGGACGAGTTGTTCGGCGCGCTGGTCGGCCTGGATGCCGACGACCAGGCCACGGTGGACCGCACCATGACCCAACTCGACGGCACGCCGAACAAGGGTCGCTTGGGTGCCAACGCCATCCTGGGCTGTTCACTCGCGGTGGCGCAGGCCGCCGCCAGCGACGCAGGACTGCCGCTCTACCGGTACATCGGCGGTGCCCGGGCGCACCGCATGCCGGTGCCGCTGATGAACATCCTGAACGGCGGTGTGCACGCCGACAACTCGGTGGACTTTCAGGAGTTCATGATCGCCCCGGTGGGCGCACGCACGTTCGCCGAGGCGATGCGCGTCGGGTCTGAGGTGTACCAGGTGCTCAAGGTCGTGCTGCGCGAGCGCGGTCTCGGGACGGGCGTGGGGGACGAGGGTGGCTTCGCGCCCGACCTCCCCAGCAACCGTGCGGCTCTGGAGGTGGTGATGGAGGCCATCGGGAAGGCGGGATACCGCCCGGGCGAGGACATTGCGATCGCCCTCGACCCGGCGACCACCGAGCTGTACCGCGACGGTGCGTACCACCTGGACGGCGAGGGCCGGGTGCTGTCGTCCGAGGAGATGGCCGCCTACTGGGCCGATCTGTGCGCCACGTTCCCCATCGTCTCGATCGAGGACGGGATGGCCGAGGACGACTGGGACGGCTGGAAGATGCTCACCGATGCCATCGGTCACGACGTGCAACTGGTGGGGGATGACCTGTTCGTCACCAACACCGCGCGCCTGCAGATGGGTATCGACCGGAGGGTGGGCAACGCCATCCTCGTGAAGGTGAACCAGATCGGCACCCTGTCCGAGACGCTGGCCGCCATCGAGATGGCGTCCCGCCATGGGTACCGATCGATCATCTCGCACCGGTCCGGCGAGACGGAGGACACCTTCATTGCCGACCTCGCCGTGGCCACCGGGGCGGGGCAGATCAAGACCGGCGCGCCGGCGCGCGGCGAGCGGACCGCCAAGTACAACCAACTGCTGCGCATCGAGGAGGAGCTGGGCCCGGCGGCGTCGTACCCGGGTCCGTCGGCCTTCTCGCATCACTGATGGCAGGAAGTCGCCGCCCCAGCGCGTACCCCATCCCTGAAGGGACCCACCGGGGGGCCCGCGCGGTCCGGGATCGGCACGCTGCTCAAGCGACTCCTCACCATCGGACTGATCTGCGGCCTCGCGTTCGCCTATGTGGGACCGGTGCGCGACTACATGGGCCAGAAGGATCAGTTGCGTGTGGAGCAGGAGGAACTGATCGAGGCGCGCAAGGTGCGCGACGATCTGGCCCGGCAGATCAGGGCGCTCGGACGGGAGGACGTGCTCGAGGCCCGTGCCCGCGAACTCGGCATGGTGCGCCCGGGCGAGACACCCTATGCCGTGCGGGGTACCGGAAAGCCAGCCCCACCGCCGACGGTGGCCACCGATGAGGGCACCGGGGTCTGGGGCTTCATCACCGGCCTCATCGACTGACGCGGAAGCCGTCCGTGGGCTGATCGGGCGCGCGCCGCACGCCGGGTTCCGGGTGGCGGTGCGCTGTCCCCATGGCACGCCGGCCGTCATCGAGAACGCCCCGCGCGACGAGCGCGGGCATCCGTTTCCCACTCGCGCCTGGCTCACCTGCCGGGCCCTGTCCCTGGCGGTGAGCCGCCTCGAGGCCGATGGAGGCGTGCGCCTCCTGGAGGAGGACCCGTCCATGGCGGAGCCTCTGGCAACCGCGCACGCGGTGCATCAGGAGCGGCACGACGGCCACCGGGTGGCTGGCACCGGCGACCCCCGCCACGTCAAGTGCCTGCACGCCCATCTGGCATTCGCCCTCGCCGAGGGCGGCAGTCCGGTGGGCGACTGGATCATCGCGCGGGGGAACGCCGAGTGGCCCGCGGAGTGCTGTCGGGGGGAGTCCGCGTGAGAGGAGCGACGCCGGCCGTGGCGAGCGTCCTCGGCGAGTGGGACGCGGGGGAGCGGCGGCTCGACGAGCGGGTCCCCGCACGCGAGGCACGGTTGCGTGTCGTGGCCGCGGTGGACGGCGAGTTGCGCCGCCGCCTGGGACCCCGTTACGCGCTGGCCGACCTGGTGCGTGTGTATGGCGAATCGTCCACCTGGTTCTTCACGCTGGCGGAGCGGGCGGCCCCGACGGCCCCGGACGCATGGGATCCCGCGGCGACCCTCGACGCCGCGTTCGCCCGGTGGGCTCGCAACGCATCAGACGCGGTGGCCCGATGAGCACGGCGCGTGCACGCGGAGATCGCCCGGGTGGCCGCCCTCGCGGCATGGTGACGCGCGGAGTGGCGATCCTGCTCGTGGCCGCCGGGATCATCATCGGTGGCCTGGTCGGCTACGTCGCCCGCGGCGGCCCCGACCAGCCGACCGAGTTGCAGGTGACCACCCCACTGCCGGTCATCACGGTGACGGTCGGGAAGTCCTAGCCGAACCGCGGTGACAGTCCCCCTTACCGCGGGGACAGCCCCCGCCCGGTGACAGTCCCCCTTACCGCGGGGACAGCCCCCGCCCGGTGAACCGGGACAGCCCCCGCCCGGTGACAGTCCCCCTTACCGCGGGGACAGCCCCCGCCCGGTGACAGTCCCCATTACCGCGGGGACAGCCCCCGCCCGGTGAACCGGGACAGCCCCCGCCCGGTGACAGTCCCCCTTACCGCGGGGACAGCCCCCGCCCGGTGACAGTCCCCCTTACCGCGGGGACAGCCCCCGCC
>CAMAVU010000012.1 GCA_945861935.1 Bifidobacterium breve
CGTGGAGATCCGCTGCGACAGAGGCGACGATGCGGACCCGTCCGACCCCAGGCGCACCCCGTCCGGGGAAGGGGCCCCGGCGCCTTGCTGACACGGGTGGTGGCAGTGCGGCGCGGGCCGGGGGAGATGCTGCGGCCACGCACCTGCCAGCGGGACCCACTTCGCGGTCCTGCCGGGGAACGGGGGCCTCTACCCCCCGATCATCTGAACCCCATGGGCTGCTGCACCGGGCAACGGCGCCGGAGCGGCGCCGTTGCCCGGTGCACGGTCAGGCGCAGGCCAGCACCACGGAGAACGGGTAGTCCTTCGGCCCATTGTTCTCGCCCATCGCCGTGACGTACAGGTACGACCCGGCGACCAGGGTGGCGAGAGGGGTGTTCCAGGTGAGTCCGTTGATGCTCGTGGTCCCGGCGAGCGAGGCGGTGCTCACCGCGCATCTCTTGATTGATGCCGAGAATGTGATCTTGTACTTGTCCTGGGCCGCGCGCATCGCCGAGGTCGCACCGTACGAGCGCCTGGCATCGAGTACGCCGGTGGACGATACGGTCGCGAACCGGATCGGCTGCTTGCTCGTGCTCCCCGGGACCGGGACCGGCGTGATCGGTGCTGCCGGGACGCCGGCCGTGGGGGGGCGACAGGCCAGTAGCACGGAGAACGGGTAGTCCTTCGGACCATTGTTCTCGCCCATCGCCGTGATGTACAGGTACGACCCGGAGATCAGGGTGGCAATACGGGTGTTCCAGGTGAGTCCGTTGATACTCGTGCTCGCGGCGCCCGAGGCGGTGCTCACCGCGCATGTCGTGATGGATGACGCGAAGGTGATCTTGTACTTGCCCTGGGCCTGGCGGATCGCCGAGGTCGCACCGTACGAGCGCGTGAGATCGAGCACCCCGGTGGACGACACCGCCGCCATCTTGACGGTCACGGTGGATGTGGCACTCAGGCTGGAAGCGGGGGTGAGCGCGGCGGCAAGCGTGATGCCCGCGATGAGCATCGTGGTGCGCGTGGGTGATGATGATGACATGAGATTCTCCTCTGCAAGGGGTGGGTACGAACGGCTGAGGCCACGCGTACAATCGTGGCCCCCCGGAGCCGCCATTCCGTGCGGACCTCGCCCGTGGGGGAGACGAGCATGGATTCCCGGGCCGTGAGGGACACGTCGTCGGGGGAAGGGGGAACCCGGCGCGCCGGGCGATGTCATTCAGCGCTCACCGCACCTCGGGGATCAGGGGCCGATCAGGTGTGGGGCTGTGCTCTTCCATTGTCCATCTCACGCGCGGGCCGGCAGGGGTGGCCGCTCGGTCCATGCATGCAGCGCGAGGATGACGGCCTGGCAACTGAACGCCCGGGCGCCGATCCCCGTGCCGTTGATGGGGTCGGTGTACTCGCGGAACCCGTGGGCGTCGAGGCGCTCGTCGATGCGGGCAACCAGCGCCGACGCCTCCGCATGGCGCCCCGCCAGTAGCAGGGCCGGCACCGCGAATGGTGGCGTGAATGGCCACGACGGGCCACGCCAGTACTGCGGGATCATCCTGCCGTCGCCACGGATGAAGGCCGGATCGTCCAGGCTGACCGACGGCACCGGATGCCGGGCCCAGAAGCGACTGGGGGCCATCAGCCAGCCGTTCACCACGCGGTCGCGGATCTCCGCGGGCAGGTCGGGGAGGGCAGCCGGCGCCAGTCCCTGCCAGACGTTGACCGGGCTCAACCGTCCGTCCGGGCCGAGCAGGCGGAAGATGCCCGTGTCGTCATCCCAGAGGTGCCGGACGATCGCCTCGGTGATCTCCCGGGCGCGATCCCGGGCGCCCGCCACGCCGAGAGCCGCGAGTCCGACATGGCCCAGGGCGAGCGCCGTGTTCACCAGCGGGCACGCCGCCGTGAAGCCGCCTGCCGCGCGGATGCGCCGGAACGAGAACTCGTGCCGCCGGACCTCGGCGACGAGCGCGGCGAACCCGGGTGTGCCGTGGCGCCGCCAGCCGAGCGCGGCATCGAACACCGGGGAGGCGTCGCATCCGGTCTCGTCGGGGAGGATGACCCAGGCGAGACCGGTCTCATCCATGCGCTCGCGCTCGATCCACCCGTGATACCGCGACACCACATCGCGGCCACGCGCGGTGAAGGAGGGGTCGTCGAGCCGTTCGGCGATCTCCGCCCACGCCCACCCGAGAAACGGTGGTTGGATCGTGGCGGTGGCCAGATCAGCGCACCGGCGGACGTTGTAGAAGGCCAGACGGGACGGCCGCACCGGTGCATTCCAGAAGATCGTGTGGCCGATGAGGCCGTCGGGCGTCTGTGACCCCGCCAGCGATTCAACTTCGGCGGCCGCACGCCGCGGATCCACCTCATTCCATGCAAGCGCGTGCATCAGCGAATCCCAGAACCACTGGTACGGGTACTTCTCGCCATCCGGGCATGTGTAGGCGTATCGCGTGCCATCGCGGCCGACGCCCTCGCGCCAATTGGCGGTGAGCAGGGCCCGGGCCGCCCCGTCCACTCTGGCGCGCACCGCATTCATGCAGGCGAGGCCCTGAAGAAGCGGCCGGCGGCGGACGGCGCGGGGAACCCCCCGATTCCCTGCACTTCCGAGGCCCCCCGACCTCGGGACGTCCGCCGCTCGGTACCGCCACACACCCGGGTCCCGTGTGGGTCCGAATGCATAACCGGGTTATACAGCACCCGGCGTGGGGCGCAAGCCTTACACCGTCAACCACATGGATTCTTTACCCGGTGTTCTCATTCATTGTGCGCGTTGATTCCCATCCGACGGCACTAGGGTGAGCACCCTGCCACGGGCTTCAGCGGGTGGCTGTCCGTCGCGGTGATGCTGGCGACCTCGCTGATCAGCGCGTGCGTAGGGGCAAGCCTCTCGGTGCGCGCACGCCGGTCCGCGAGGGCGCGGAGCATTAGGGCCGTGTCGGCGATCGGCACACCGGTCAGGTGGGCATCCCGAGCGGCGAAGTCGTCCTCGATCGCTGCGATCGCGGCGGACAGACAGTCCATGTTCCCCTGGGCGATGGCCTCGATGGCGTCGGCGGCGCGGTCGAATGCGGGACCGCCCTCGCGCATTCCCGGTGCGAGGCGCAGTGCGGTCGCGTCGTCACCATCAATGACCGCGCACAGGGCACCCAGATAGCACGACGCCGGCGAATCGGCGATGTCGGCGAGGGCGATCCGGGCATGGCTCGCCTCCGGGGCGCCGTCACCAGCCAGCACGGCGGCCTTGACCGCGCCGATGAGGCGCCCCCAGGATCGCGGCTGTGCCAGCGGGAACGATGCCAGGTAGGCCGCGGCAGCGGCACGCATGAAGCGGCGCCCACCCCGGGTATCGCCACTCATCAGGCGCTGCTGCCCCTCGCGCTCGGCCACGAGGGCGGCGAGCAAGAGGTCCACGTCGGGGCCGTCACCGATGCCGGGGGCCTCCCGCAGTAACGGGTCAGTGCTCACTGTGTGCCTTCCCGGCCTGTTCGCGGAGCAGATCGACGCGGAGGGCCACGGTGAGGGCGTCTACCTTTCCCTCGCCGTCCAGACGGTCCGCGACGAGCCAGGCCTCCCCGGACAGGAAACGAAGGCGCTCGACGGCGTCGGGCAGTGATGCCGCGCGCGCGGCTTCGGCCTCGATGTAGGCCAAGATCTCGGCCTGCTCCTGTGGCAGCCACCGGGGCCCTGACCCGGGCCATTCGCGGTTTCGTGCGATCAGCCACCAGAGGACGGCGATCAGCGGAAACTTGAGGAGGACCACCACGAGCATCGCGAAGGCGGGGCGGACCCAGTCCGGCCCGGGCATGCCGGGCGCCAGCACCAGCAACGCGGTGCCGAACAGCGCGAGCACCAGTGACGCCACGATGGCGGGCACGACACGTCGTGCGACCGGGGCGGGGAACGATCCGCAGAGCAGCCAGCGCATCACGCCCGGATCTTCCACCCCCCGGCGGGCGACCGCAAGGGGGGAGCGGAGCGCCCCTGCCTCGTTGCTACCATCGGCCGCCGCCACGATCGCCCGCACGAGGAGCACGCCAGGAACATGCACGTCGTACTCCCCGATGGCACCCACCTCGACCTGCCCGATGGCGCCACCGGCCACGACGCCGCCCTGGCCATCGGGCCGGGCCTCGCGAAGGCGGCCGTGGCCGTGCGGGTGGGGGGCGAGGTCCGCGACCTTGCGCGGCCACTCGCCGACGGCGAGGAGATCGCGATCGTCACCGGCAAGAGCGGCGACGACCACCTGTACGTGATGCGCCACTCGGCGGCCCATGTTCTGGCCGAGGCAGTGATGACCCTCTTCCCGGGGACGCGGTTCGGCTTCGGCCCGCCCATCGCCGACGGCTTCTACTACGACTTCGAACTCGATCAGCCGCTGACCGAGGACGACTTCCCGGCCATCGAGGCCGAGATGCAGCGCATCGCCAAGGCGAAGGCGCCGTTCGAGCGCACCGTCATGAGCATCCCTGACGCGCGCGCGTTCTTTGCCGAGCGTGAGCAGCCCTACAAGGTGGATCAGGTGGAGGAGCTCGGCCGGCAGGGTGAGTCCGACGTGTCGCTGTACCGCGAGCGCGAGTTCATCGACCTCTGCCGCGGCCCGCATGTCCACGACACGGGAAGGATCGGCCACGTCAGGTTGCTGTCGGTGGCCGGCGCGTACTGGCGTGGAACCGAGGCGAACCCGATGCTCACGCGGGTCTACGCCACAGCATTCCCCACGAAGGCCGATCTGGATGAGCACCTCGAGCGGCTCGAGGCCGCCCGGGCGCGCGATCACCGGCGCGTGGGACGCGATCTCGGCATCTTCCACTTCGACGAGGCCGGGCCCGGCTTCCCCTTCTTCCTGCCCAGGGGGATGATCGTGGTGAACGAGATCCAGAGCGCGCTGCGCTCGGAACTCGACGCCATGGGGTATCAGGAGATCCGCACCCCGACGCTGCTCTCGGACGAGCTCTGGAAGCAGAGCGGCCATTTCGAGCACTACAAGGACAACATGTACTTCACGGAGGTTGACGGTCAGGGGTTCGCCGTGAAGCCCATGAACTGTCCGGGGGCGTGTCTGGTGTTCCGCTCCACCCGTCGCTCGTACCGCGAACTGCCGCTTCGCCTGGCCGAGTTCGGGCATGTGCACCGTCACGAGCTCTCGGGCGTTCTGCACGGGCTCTTCCGCGTCCGGGCGTTCACGCAGGACGATGCGCACGTCTTCTGCCGCATGGATCAGGTCCAGACCGAGGTCCGGTCCATCCTCGATCTCACCGAGCGCTTCTACGCGCGCTTCGGGTTCCGGGATGTCGCGATGTTCCTCTCCACACGGCCGGCGAAGGCCACCGGCACACCCGCGATGTGGGATCAGGCCGAGGAGGCCCTGCGCCTCGCCCTCGGCGATCGCGAGTACGGCATGAAGGAGGGTGACGGCGCGTTCTACGGGCCGAAGATTGACATCCAGGTGACCGACTCGATGGGCCGCTCGTGGCAACTGGGTACGTGCCAACTCGACTTCTACATGCCCGAACGCTTCGGGCTCGGGTACACGACCGCCGACGACACCGAGGAGCGGCCGGTCATCATCCACCGGGCCATCACCGGCTCGCTCGAGCGCTTCCTGGGGATCCTCCTCGAGGACACCGGCGGCGACCTGCCGTTCTGGCTGGCGCCCGAGCAGGTGCGGGTCATCCCGGTATCGGACCGGCACGCCGTCTATTCGGATGAGGTGTGCGCGACGCTCCGGGAGTCGGGGCTGCGCGCCGAGGTGGACACCCGAGGCGAGACCATGGGCAGGCGCATCCGCGATGGTGAGCTCGGCAAGGTGCCGTACCTGCTCATCGTGGGCGACCGCGAGGTGGAGACGCGCACGGCGTCGGTGCGCGCCCGCCATGGGGGCCAGGAGGGCGACGTTCCCCTCACCGGGCTCGCCGAGGCCCTTCGCGCGGGGGCGCCCACGGCGTGACCGAACGCCGCCGTCGCATGCCCGCGGGGCTGTGCGACCGGTGTGTATCCCAGCGGCTCGTGCCCACGCGCAACTCCGTGTTCACCCTGTGCGAGGACCCCCGCATGCCCCGGTATCCCGCCGTGCCGATGGTGCGGTGCCCGGCCTTCGTGCCACGCGAGGCCGACACGGGTCCCGCGGACCCCGCTCCCGGGTAGGGCAGGTCCGGGGCGGTCGCCATGATGGCCGCCTCGCGCAGCGGCAGCCGGATGGCGCCATGTCGTCGCAACGCGTCGCCGGGCGGGACGGGCTGAGCGTCGGTGGCCTCGACCTGGCCGGCCATCACCGCGTTCGGCGGGATCGTGCACCCACCGCATGGGGGAGCGTGACGGTATCCTCGCGGCATGTCCGCAGGCATCCGGAACGTCATCATCATCCTCGGCCTGGCCGCGCTGGTCGTTGTCTGGGAGCGCTCGTTCGTGGTGGCCATCGGGTCGGTGGCGCAGATCATGGGGGTGCTGTTCGTGATCGCCGTCCTGGCCGCGGGCGTCGCGTACTTCCGGCGCAACCAGCTCGCCTGGCTGGTGCTCAAACCCTGGCAGAGGGCGGTCATCGTGCTGGCGGCGCTGGCGATCGCATTCCTGCTCGTCGCGGGCCACCCGCTGCTCACCGACCGGATCACGACCGTCGGTCTCATCGCCCTGATCGTGGCGCTGGGCTTGCTCATCTGGTGGATCATCCGGGACAGCCGCCGCCTGTAGCCGGGTCGGCACCGCGACGCGCGTGAGGCATGACGCGTGGCGCGCCCTCTGGGTGCATCACGTCCATAGCGTCGGCCCATGCGAGCGGGTGCCCACCGACGGCAGGAGGGACAGGCCTCCGTCGAGGTCGTTGCACTCATGCCGTTGCTGGCGCTGGCGGGGGCGGTGGTGGTGCAGGTGGGGATGGTCGTCAATGCGTGGAGCGCGGCCCACGAGGCCGCAAAGGCCGGCGCACGGGCCATCATGGTGAATGCCCCGCCGGCCGCGGCGGCCCGGCGGGTGCTCGGGCAGCGGCTGGCCAGTGGTTCCTCGGTCCGGGTGGTCACCGATGGTGACGGCGTGAAGCACGTAGACGTGCGCGTCGTCGTGCCGATGGTGCTCCCGTGGCTTCCCGCACCCCACGTGGCGTCGGCCGCCGAGGTCCTGCGGTGAGGGGTGCAGGCGCCTCGGGCGGGCAGGCCTCGCTGGAGGTGATCGCGCTGCTGCCGATCCTGCTCGCGCTCTCGCTGGTCGCCGTGTATATCGCCTCGCTGCTCGCGGCGGCATCGACCGCGCAGGACCGCGCCCGGGCAGGGGCCATGCGGGCGACCGGGCAGGACGGGGCGATGGTCACGGTCACCGGCTCGGGACCCGTGACCGCACTGCCCGTCCTCGGCGCGGACGCACCGGTGCGGCACCGTGTCGCAGTGCGCCTCCCGTGAGGTCACCGGCCCGGCGGGTGCGCGACCGGCGCGGCCAGGCGATGCCCCTCGTCCTCCTGGTGTCCGCCGTGGCCACGGCTCTGGTTCTCGGTCTCGCGGCCCTGGGTGGGTTGCGCGTGGCGGCGGGCGCCGCGCGGCTGGCGGCGGACCTGGCGGCCCTCTCGGCGGGCCGGGCACTGCTCGATGCCATTCCGGGGGCGCTGCTCGACCCGTGGGACCTGCGGCCCCGCCTGCAGCGCGCGGTGGAGGGGGCTGCAGCGGCGTCGGCCCGCGGGTCGGGCGCCCGGGTCACTTCCGTACGGCTGGTGGGAGAGGGCCGTATTCCGTTGCAGGTCCAGGTACAGGTGCGGCGACCGGGTCCGATGGGCGTGTCGGTGTCGGCGACGGCACGCGCAGGCATCCAGGTGACGGCGGACGTGCCGGGTACCGGCCCCGTGGGGTGGGCGACCGGCGGTGGCTACATGGGGCCGCTCGTCTACCGGGATGGCAAGCCCGTATGCCCGGCCATCGCGGCGGCGTTCGACCAGATGGACCGTGCGATCCACTCCGCGGGAATGGATCTGGTGGTGGTGAGCGGCTTCCGCTCCGATGCCGAGCAGGCGGTGCTCTTCGCGCGCCACCCCGACCCGAAGTGGGTGGCCGCCCCCGGCCACAGCCGCCACCGCGACGGCACGGAACTCGACATGGTGGTGAGCGGTGGCATCCATCCGTGGCTCACGCGCAACGCAGGGTCGTTCGGCTTCATCCAGCGCTACCCGTGGGAGCCCTGGCACTGGGGCTTCGTCTCCGGTTGCGGACCGGGGCAGCCCGGCGCCACATCCGGGGCGCTGGCGGCGGGTGCGTTGCAGCCGTGGGTTCCCGCCTCGTACCGCAACCTCGTGCTGCTCTCCGCCCAGGCGGCCGGCATCGCCCCGGCGCTCCTCGCCGCCGTCATCGAGGCCGAGTCGGCTTTCGATCCGCAGGCGGTGAGCAGCACCGGGGAGCAGGGCATCGCGCAGTTGACGCCGGGGACCGCGCGGGGTATGGGGGTGGATGACCCGTTCGATCCCGTGCAGGCGATCTCCGGCGCCGCGCGCCTGCTGGAAGCGGGCATCCGGGAGTTCGGGTCGGTGCCTCTGGCCGTCGCGGCCTATCACGCCGGGTCGGCTGCCGTGCGGCGGTACGCCGGCATCCCCCCGTACCCCGGAACGATGGTGTACGTGGCACGGGTGATCGCTCTCGCGGGGCAGGGTGGCGCGCTGGCCGATGGTCCGGACGCGGTCGTGCTTGTACGGGCGGGCACGCTGCTCGCCTGATCACCGGCTTCCACTGCACCAACGACGCTCATCTCCGTGGACCGCGTCGGGCCCTGACCTCGCGGCTCCGAGGAGCGCCCCCATGGAGTCCGGGGCGCTGCGGTCCCGCTCCTATACTCGCGCCAATGGGCATGGAGCCGCTCCGCGAGCAGCTCGCCGCGCTCCCTGACGCGCCGGGCGTGTACCTCTTCCGCGATGTCGACGACCGCGTGCTGTACGTGGGGAAGGCGAAGTCGCTGCGAAGGCGCGCGCCCTCGTACTTCGAAGCGCCCCTGCGCGGTCCGGGCCGGGGGGACACGCGGCAGCCTGGCCCGAGGCCGGGACTGCACCCGCGCATCGCCGAGATGGCCTCGCGCGTGGCGCGCCTCGAGGCCCTGGTGGTGAACAGCGAGGAGGAGGCCCTCATCGTCGAGGGCAACCTCATCACGACGCACCGGCCGCCGTTCAATGTGAGGCTGCGCGACGACAAGAGCTACCCGTACATCGGGATCAGTTTGGATGAGACGTACCCGAGGGTGTACTTCACCCGCGAGCGCCATCGCCGTGACCGCGTGTACTTCGGCCCGTTCTCGAGCGCCTCGAAGGTGCGCGAGACCCTTTCGCTGATCGGCAAGATCTTCCCCAGCCGGCCCTGCGAGGGCACCGAGCCCGGCAGGCCCTCGGGTATCCCGTGTCTCGACTACCACATCAAGCGCTGCCTGGCGCCCTGCGTGGACTACATCAGCCTCGCGGACTACCGCCACCTGATCGACCAGATCATCGCCTTCCTGTCCGGGCGCTACCGCGGTCTGGAGCAGGAACTCGAGGAGCAGATGCGGGCCGCCGCCGCCGCGCAGCGCTTCGAGGACGCCGCTCTGTACCGGAACCGCCTTACCGCGGTGCGTCACCTCATGGAGCACCAGTCGGTGCGCAAGGGGTCCATGGGATCGCTCGATGTCCTGGGCATTGCTCTCGACGACGACGGCGAGGCCGCCAACGTGCAGGTGCTGCAGGTGCGCGACGGGGCCCTCTGCGACCGGCAGGCGTTCTTCGTGGATCCCTCAGGCGTGTGTGACCCCGAGATCATCCTCGAGCAGTTCGCCATGGAGTACTACGCGCTCGGCATGGCGATTCCGCCACTGGTGATCGTGCCGCGGGGCATGGAGACGCGCGGCCTGGAGGCGCTGCTCGGCGAGCGCCGTCAGGCCGGGGTCGAGGTGCGTGCCTCCGAGCGCGGGGAGAAGCGGCAGATGCAGGAGGTGGCCGAGCGCAACGCGCGCCTCGCCCTCGATCAGGACCGCGCCCGGGTGACCCGGACGCGCGAGCGCCGGGCTACCGCTCTCGGCGACCTGGAGCGCGCCCTGGGCCTCGATGCGCCGCCGATGCGCATCGAATGCTTCGACATCTCCGACATCGGGGCCACGTACGCGGTGGCATCGATGACGGTGATGATCGGTGGTGCGCCCGCCCGCCAGCACTATCGCTCGTTCACCATGCGGCACGAAGGGGGCCCCGACGATTTTGCGCGCATTGAGGAGGCCCTCGGGCGCCGCATGGCGCGCCTGGCGGCCGGCGACCCCGACCCGAGCCTCGGCGCCACGCCGTCGCTCGTCGTGATCGATGGCGGCAAGGGCCAACTGGGCGCCGCGCACCGGGCCATGCGTGCGGCGGGTGTGGACGTTCCGATGATCGGGCTGGCGAAGAAGCAGGAGGAGGTCTTCGTGCCGGGCCGGTCGACGCCGATCCTGCTGCCCGTGGACTCGCCGGGCCTCGGGCTGCTGCAGCAGGTGCGCGACGAGGCCCACCGCTTCGCGCTCCGGCATCACCGCTCGCGGCGGGGCAAGGGCATGACCGCCAGCGCCGTGGACACCCTCCCGGGCATCGGGCCTGCGCGCCGCCGCGCCATACTGGGGCACTTCGGGTCGCCGGAGCGGTTCCTCGCCGCGACCCGCGATGAGATGGAAGCGGTCCCGGGACTTCCGCCGAAGGTGGCGCGCGACCTGTACGAGCACCTCAACAAGGCGGGTGGTCCCGATCAGTCCGGGGCGCTCGCGGGATCGGGGATCGGGTGGAACTGACGATCATCACAGGCCTCTCCGGTGCGGGGAAGTCCGGAGCCATCGGGGCCTTCGAGGATGCCGACTACTTCTGCATCGACAACCTGCCACCGCGGCTTCTGTCATCGCTCGTGGATCTCTTCGCGCTCGAGGGCAGCCGGATGGAGCGGGCGGCGTTGGTCTGCGACGTCAGGGGTGGGGTGTGGTTCGACGAACTCGTGCGCGAACTCGACCGACTCGGGGCGATACCCGGCACGACGACGCGGATCGTGTTCCTCGAGGCCTCCGACGATGTCCTGCTGGCGCGCTTCCGCGAGACCCGTCGCCGCCACCCGTTGGCAGACGGGGGCGAGGTGCTGCGGGGCATCGAGAAGGAGCGGGCGCTCCTTGCCGACATCCGCGACCGGGCCGATGTGGTCATCGACACCAGCGAGATGAACACCTGGCAGTTGCGGGAGGCCGTCGCGCAGGTGATGAAGCCCGGCGACCGGCCGCGGATGCGCGTGACCTTCTCGTCGTTCGGCTTCAAGCACGGGGTGCCACGCGAGGCCGACCTGATGTTCGATGTGCGCTTCCTGCGCAACCCGCACTACGTGCCCGCGCTCACGGCACTCACGGGGGAGGACCCGACCGTGGCCCGGTACGTCGCGGAGGACCCCGGGTACGACGAGTTCATGGACCGTCTGGCCGGGCTGCTCGACCACGTGCTCCCGCTGTACGAGGCCGAGGGCAAGCGTCACCTCGTGGTGGCGGTCGGGTGCACCGGAGGCAGGCACCGCAGTGTCACCGTGGCCAGCGCACTCGCAGCACGCTACGCCGACCTGCTGGAGGTCTCGGTGGCGCATCGCGACTCCGGGCGCCCGGCGGAGGTCCGCTCCGCATGACCCGCCCGCACGTGGCGGCGCTCGGGGGCGGCACCGGCCTGTCGTCGGTCCTCCGGGGCCTCAAGCGCCGCGACCTCGACATCTCCGCGGTGGTGGGGGTGGCTGACGACGGCGGATCGTCGGGCCGCCTGCGGCGGGAACTGGGCATCCTGCCCCCAGGGGACATCCGCAACGTGCTGGTCGCCCTGGCCGAGGATGAGTCGCTCATGGGGCGCCTCTTCCAGCATCGGTTCGCCGACGGAGATCTGTCGGGGCATCCCTTCGGCAACCTCATTCTGGCTGCCCTCACACAGGTGACCGGCTCCTTCGACGAGGCTGTGCGTGAGGCCTCGCGCGTGCTCAACGTGCGGGGCCGGGTGATCCCGGGTGCACTCGAGCACGTGCGTCTCTGGGCCGAGCGGGAGGACGGCTCGGAGGTGTGCGGGGAGACGCTGATCGCCTCGGGGGTCGGAGCGTGCCGCCGCATCTGGCTGGACCCCGAACCGGCGGCGCACCCGGATGCCGTCTCGGCCATCTCCGATGCCGACCTGGTGCTGCTCGGCCCCGGTTCGCTCTACACCAGCGTGCTGCCGCACCTCGCGGTGGGGGAGATTGCCGAGGCCGTGCGCGCGGCGCGCGGTCTGCGCGTGTATGTGTGCAACATGATGACCCAGCCCGGCGAGACCGATGGCATGGACGCTGTCACCCATCTTGACCGGGTGCTCGAGATGCTCCCGGGCGGCGTTGATGTGGTGGTGGTCCACGACGGGGCCCTGGACCGGGCGGCCGTCGTGCACTACGCCGCCGAGGGGCAGGAGCCTGTGCACGTGGATGCCGAGGCGCTGGCCTCGCGCGGCGTGCGCGTGGTGGCCGCCGGTATCGCCGAGGCCGACCGGGTGGTACGGCACTCCCCCGAGGCCCTCGCCGATGTGCTGGAGCCCCTCGCACGGGAGGGCACCGGACGTCGGTCCGTGCCATCACCCGTCGATTCGCGCTGATCATTACCGTCGCGTAAACCGCCCGCTCGTAGCGTGAAAATGACGGGGTTTCCGGCGGGCGCGAAGGATATGTAGCACTTGTAACGAATAGGCGGGCGCCCGTAGAGTGCCGTCTGCACGGCGGCATAGCCTACGTGCAACCGCGAAGCCCACCTCATCGTGTTACCGGGTTAGCGGGGATCCCTGTCCTATCCAAAGGAGCTCACATGGGTGCTCGCGCTAAGGCGATTTTTCCGCTCGCGCTTGTCATCGGGGTTCTGTCGTACCTGTGGACTGAGTTCTCGCTGAACTTCACGTTCCACTGGGTCACCGTCGCCGGCACGGATGTGCCGGGCGCCGTCGGTGTGCCGCAGAACTTCCACTTCATTCTTCCCACGGCATTCATTTCGTGGGGCCTCTTCTTCGCCGCCGGTGGTGACAACGCCGCCTTCGGCAAGATCTTCCTGGCATCCGTCTTCGGTACCGTCGCCGCCCTGGTGACGATCCCGCTGTCGTACAAGACGGCTGCTTTCCCCGACTTCTGGGGCATCGCCCTGTGGGTCGGCGTCTTCGCTTTTGTCCTCGTGATGATCCTCGTCGCGGGTGACTGGTACTACGTCGCCGGTACGTTCCCGGCATTCGCCGCAGTCTTCCTCTGGTGGGTTGCCACCGGCATGGACGGCTGGGCTCCGCTGGGCGCTGACGCGGCCAACGGCACTTCTTCGGGCCTCGGCGCCTTCGGTGGTCTCATCTCGACCCCGTGGGCCTGGGTTTGGTTCGACACCCTTGTAACCCTGATCATCGGCGTCATTCTTGGCGTCGCGTCGGGCAGGCTGTCGGCCCTCCTCACCCCGAAGGCCAAGGAGTCCTAGGCCCAGAGCCGACGACTTCGTCGCTTCACCTCCGGGGGGCCATCTGGCCCCCCGGAGTCGTTTTTGCCCGCCCGCAACCCCCATGCGGGGGCACGTGGAACCCACTCCCGGACCCAGCGGCACCAGGGCTTGGCCGCCGCCGCTGGAAGAGGTCCGTTCGTCCCCCGGTGCCTGACACCGGGGGATACGTGCTGCCGGGGCCAGCGCACGGCCGGTATGCTCGCGCCCGTCGTCGGAGAAGGAGAGAGGCATGGCGGTACGGGTGGGTATCAACGGCTTCGGCCGTATCGGGCGCAACGTGTTCCGTGCGGCGGCGAGCCGCGCGCCGGGCGAGGTCGAGATCGTGGCGGTCAATGACCTGACCGATGCGAAGACGCTGGCGTACCTGCTGAGGTACGACTCCATCTTCGGGGTCTACCCGGGGACCGTCACGCACGACGGCGATCGGATCGTGGTGGACGGCACGCCGATCCGCGTGCTGGCCGAGCGCGACCCTGCCGACCTTTCCTGGGGTGATCTCGGCGTGGACATCGTGATCGAGAGCACGGGGTTCTTCACCGCCCGGCCCGATGCCGCGAAGCACCTCGACAGTGGCGCGAGGAAGGTCATCATCTCGGCGCCCGCGACGGATCCCGACATCACCATCGTGCTGGGCGTGAACGACGACCAGTACGACCCCGCGGCGCATCACGTCATCTCCAACGCGTCCTGCACCACCAACTGCCTCGCGCCGGTTGCCAAGGTGCTCGACGATGCCTTCGGCCTCGAGCAGGGGTTCATGACCACCTGCCACGCGTACACGAACGACCAGCGCATCCTCGACCTCCCCCACCCGGATCTACGCCGCGCCCGTGCCGCCGCGCTGTCGATCATCCCCACCTCCACGGGTGCCGCCAGGGCCATCGGCGAGGTCCTGCCGCACCTCAAGGGCAAGCTCGACGGCATCGCCCTGCGCGTGCCCACACCGGATGGCTCGGTGGTGGACCTCGTTGCCGAACTCCGGGACGGCCCGAGCGCGGACGAGGTCAACCAGGCCCTCCGGGAGGCTGCCGACGGCCCCATGAAGGGCATTCTCGGCTGCTGTGATGACCCGATGGTCTCACGGGACATCATCGGTGACTCCCGGTCCTCGGTGGTGGACACCGCCCTCACGATGGCGATGGGCCGGCAGGTGAAGGTCATCTCCTGGTACGACAACGAGTGGGGCTACTCATGCCGGGTCGTGGACCTCGCCCGCATCCTGCTGCCCTGATGACGCGGCTGGTCCAGGTCGACTCCCCGGGTCGGTCATGGGCAGGTGAGCGCGTGCTCGTCCGCGCCGACCTCAACGCCCCCCTTGAGGTCGGCGCGGACGGATGCCCGCGCGTGGCTGATGACGCCCGCATCCGGGCATCCGTGCCGACACTGCGGTTCCTCTTGGACTCCGGTGCCTGTGTGGCGGTGTGCTCGCACCTCGGACGGCCGCGGGGCCAGCGCGTGGACGACCTGTCGCTCGCCCCGTGCGCGGAGCGTCTTGCCGATCTCCTGGGGCAGCCGGTCGAGTTGCTGCCCGACTCCGTGGGCCCCGGGGTCGCCACCCGCGTCCGGGCGCTGGGGCCGGGAGAGATCGTGATGCTCGAGAACCTGCGATTCCACGCCGGGGAGGAGGCGAACGCCGCGGCTTTTGCCGATGATCTGGCGGCTGGGTTCACGCGGTACGTGAATGATGCGTTCGGCGCCGCGCACCGGGCCCATGCGTCCACCGAGGCCGTGGCGCGCCGCCTGGACTCCTCTGCCGGGCTGCTTCTGGCGCGCGAGGTGGAGGTGCTCGGCGGCCTCCTCGACGATCCAGCGCCGCCGTTTGTCGCGGTGCTGGGCGGTTCCAAGGTCAGCGACAAGTTGCCGCTGATTGACAACCTCCTCGACCGGGCCGACCGCATCCTGATCGGCGGGGCGATGTGCTTCACGTTCCTCAGGGCGCTGGGGGACTCCGTGGGCACCTCCCTGCACGAGGACGGGAACGCACAGGCGCTTGCCCTCCGGTTGCTCGAGCGCGCGGCCAGGGTGAACTGCACCCTCCAGTTGCCGACAGACATCCTCGTTGCCGACCGCTTTGACGCCGGGGCCAACCTGAGGGTGGTGCCGAGCGACGGCATCCCACCCGGCTGGATGGGCGTGGACATCGGGCCGCGCACGGCTGCGGCGTACCGCGAGGTGATCATGGGGGCAGGCACGGTGTTCTGGAACGGCCCCATGGGCGCCTTCGAGATACCGCCGTTCGCCGACGGCACGCGGGCGGTCGCCGAGGCCATGGCCGCCTCATCCGCTGTCACGGTTGCCGGGGGAGGCGACTCGGGCGCCGCGCTGGGCGACATGGGACTGGCCGATCGCCTGACATGGGTGTCCACCGGTGGTGGGGCCGCCCTCGAGATGATGGAGGGGCGGGCACTGCCCGGTGTGGCCGCCCTGCTCCGGTCATGAGCGACGGGCGGCGCCCGCTGGTGGCGGGGAACTGGAAGATGAACAAGACGGCCGCGGAGGCGCGGGAGTTCTGCACGGCGCTGGCCTCCCTTCTGGGTCCGGACCCGCCCGCCGACGTGGTGGTGTGCCCGCCCTTCACCGCGCTGGAGGCGGTCGTGGTCGCGCTCGGGTCGTCGCCCATCGCGGTGTACGCACAGGCCGTGCACGGTGCTGCGGGCGGCCCCCACACCGGCGAGATCTCGGCGGACATGCTCCGGGCGACCGGGGTGGTCGGCACGCTCGTGGGGCACTCCGAACGCCGCGCGGCCCGCGAGACGGACGAGCAGGTGGCCCAGAGTCTGCGCGCGGGTCTGGACGCGGGCCTGATGGTCGTGCTCTGCTGCGGGGAGTCACTCGGCACCCGTCGGGGCGGTGGCACCGAGCGCTGGGTCGCCGCTCAGGTGGCGTCGGCGCTCGCGGCCGTGCATCCCGGCGACGGTGACCGGCTCGTCATCGCCTACGAGCCCATCTGGGCCATCGGCACCGGCGAGACCGCGTCGCCCGCAGAGGCCCAGGAGGCGTGCGCCATCGTACGCGCGGTGGCCTCGGAGCGGGTGGACGGCGCGGCGCTGCGGGTGCTCTACGGCGGCAGCGTGACCCCGGCCAACGCGGCGGCGCTGATGGCCCAGCCCGACGTGGATGGAGTTCTCGTCGGCGGCGCCAGCCTGGAGCCCGGGTCTTTTGCCCGGATCGTGGCGGCCGCGGGGTGACGGGACCACTCGTCCTCGTGGTGATCGACGGGTTCGGAATCGCGCCGCCGGGCCCCGGCAACGCGGTGAGCCTGGCGCGCACCCCCGCTCTGGACGCGCTGGCTGCCGAGGGCTCGGCCACCCGCCTGCAGGCCAGCGGTCTGCCCGTGGGCCTTCCCGACGGGCAGATGGGCAACAGCGAGGTCGGGCACCTCAACCTCGGTGCCGGGCGGCGGGTACCGCAGATGCTCGTCCGTATTGACGCGGCCGTCGCTGCCCCCGGGGGCCTCGCGGCCGTTCCGGCCATCGCCGCGGCGATGGATGCGGCATCCGGCTCCACGCTGCATCTGGTGGGGCTGCTGGGTGACGGCGGTGTCCACGCCAGCCAGCGGCATCTGGTCGGGTTGCTCGACGCCGCACGCGACCGTGGCGTCGGGCGGGTGGTGATTCACGCCATTACGGATGGCCGCGACTCGCGCCCCGACTCCGCGTTGCCCGCGATCCGGGCGCTGGAGGACCACGGCGCCGTCATCGGCACGGTCGTCGGCCGGTACTGGGCCATGGATCGCGACCACCGATGGGATCGCACGCGACGCGCGTACGACGCCCTCGTGCACGGCCGTGGCGAGGCTGCCCTGAATGCGTCCGACGCGGTACGGCGGTCGTACGAGGCGGGCGTGACCGATGAGTTCATCGAGCCATGGGTCATCGGCGACCCGTCGTCCACCCGTATTCGCACGGGCGATCAGGTGATCGTGTGGAACTTCCGGCCTGATCGTGCCCGGCAGATCACACAGGCCCTCGGCGAGCCGGGGTTCGACGGCTTCGACCGCGGTCCGGCGCCGCCGGTTCCCGCCATCACCACGATGACGCGCCTGCGTGCTGACTGGACCCATCCGGTGGCCTTCGAGTCGGAGGACGTGCGTCAGGGCCTGGCCGAGGCCGTGAGCCTGGCTGGGCGGTACCAACTGCACGTGGCCGAGACCGAGAAGTACGCGCATGTGACCTACTTCTTCAACGGTGGTCGGGAGGAGCCGTTCGACGGCGAGGACCGGGATCTGGTGCAGAGCCCACAGCATGTGGCCACCTACGACGAGGCACCCGAGATGAGTGCCGTCGGCATCCGCGACGCGGTCGTGGGTGCGCTCGGGCGTGGCGGCCGCGACCTCATCGTCGTCAACTTCGCCAATGCCGACATGGTGGGTCACACCGGGGTCGTACCTGCCGCCGTGCGCGGTATCGAGGCCGTGGACCGCTGCATGGCGGCGATCCGCCCCGCGGTCATGTCCGCGGGCGGGCTGCTGCTGGTCACGGCTGACCACGGCAACGCCGAGGTGATGATCGAGCCCGACGGCAGTCCGAACACCGCGCACACCACCAATCCGGTGCCTCTCTGGATTGACCGCCCGGGAGTGCCGCTCCGCACCGGCTGCCTGGGGGACGTCGCGCCCACCGCGTGCGTGCTGATGGGCTGGGACATCCCCGCGGCGATGACCGGCGACGTGCTCATCGCGGGCGCCCAGTAGCATGGGCCGCCGATGAGCACGCGTCCCCAGGAGTGGTTCCCCGATCCGTCCGGTCGTCATGAGTTGCGATGGTGGGATGGCACCCAATGGACCGACCACGTGAGCGACGACGGCGAGACGGCCAACGACGAGCCGGGTGAGCCGTTGTACCCGCCGCCGCCTGCGAAGGGCTCGGAGCCGGGTGCACCGCCGACGCGGTCCGGCCGCGCAACTGCGGCACTGGTGCTCGGCATTGTCGGCATCCTGGTGTTCCCGGTGGTGTGCTCGACCCTCGCGATCATCTTCGGTGCGCTCGCCTTGCGCGACATGGGTGAGGACCCCGCCCTCTCCGGGAGGAAGATGGCGTGGTGGGGGCTCGGCCTCGGTATCGCGGGCCTGGTCGTGGGCCTCGCGCTCATCGCCTACCGCTTCGTGTAACGGCCTGGGCGGGCGGCCAACCCGCCCGCCTATCCCACGCGGATGTGCGTGGTGATGATGTCGCGCCTCTGCTCCATCGACAGGACCTCGTGGCCGCGGTCGTGGCACCACGCCGGGAGGTCCAGGAACACCAACGGATCGTCCGCGAGCACCTCCAGAACCTCCCCCGGGCTCATCCGGGCGATGGCCTCGCCCGCCATGGCCACGGGCACCGGACACCATGTGCCGAGCGCGTCCACCATGCGAGCCGCCCGCCCGCCCGTCACGGCGCCATCCCCCGGAGGATGCCGACCGCCTCACCGAACGCGGTGACGGCCCGCTCCACCTCATCGGCGGTCGTGTCGGGCCCGGCGGTCAGCAGGACGGCGGACCGGGCGATCTCCTCGTCGAGCCCCATGGCCTCGAGCACCGGTGAGGCCTTGCCCGCCCCGGACGTGCAGGCCGACCCCGGCGAGACGGCAACCCCCCGGGCGGCCATGGCGAGGGCAAGCGCCTCGCCATCCACCCCGACGGCCGACACCTGCACGTGGCCCGGCAGGCGCCGGTCGGGCGGGGGGCCGTTCAGTCGCGTGCCCTCAACACGGAGCAGGCCGGCGGCGAGCGAGTGCGATGCAACACGCATGCGCGCCACGCGCACACCCATTCCGGCGCTGGCTTCACGGGCGGCCACACCCAAACCGGCGATTGCCGGCACGGCGTGCGGCCCGCCGCGTTTCCCGCCCTCCTCCAGGCCGCCTTCGATCACGGGGGAGAGGAGCGTCCCGGGCCGTACGAGCAGTGCCCCGGCCCATGCCGGCCCCCCGAGGGTGCGTCCCCCGATCGCCACCAGATCGGCGCCCAGGCCGTCGTCGAGTGGCAGGAGCCCGGCGGTCTCCTCGGCGTCGAGAATGACGAGTGCACCGGGGGCGGCACCGCGCGCCGCGGCCACGAGCGCCCGGGCATCGCGGATGGAGCCAACCTCGGCCTGTCCATGGGTGACCACGACGATGTCGGCGCCCCCGGCCGCGGACGCCAACACGGATGGCGCGATGTCGCCGTCGCCGTCCACTGCGACGAGGCGTAACTCACCTCCGTGGCGCGTGAGCGAGCGCGCGACGGCGAGGGTGGATGCATGCGCGAGGGGATCGGCGACGATCACGGTCAGGTCTGCACGGCGCGCCGCGAGCCCGCCCTTGAGAGCGAGGTTGCGGGCTTCGGTGGCCCCTGCGGTGAAGATGACGGTGTCGGTGGGCCAGCCAACCAGCGCGGCCACGGCGTCGCGCGCTGCGGCAACGGCCTCGGCCGGACCCCGCGCCGCCTCGTGCAGCGACCCGGGGCTGCCCACGTGCTCGGTCCAACGGGTCATCGCAGCCCGAACCGCGGACGACAGCGGCCACCCCGATGCGTGATCGAGGTAGGCCGTCATTGCCCCTCCGCGAGTCGTGCGCCGAGTTCGGCCGGGAGCCCCGCCGCCTGGATGGCGTTCTGGGCGCCGGGGACGTCGTAGGGGGTGCGCCTGAACGTGAGGGTAAGGGCGTCGAGGTCGAGGATCACCCAGGAGGCCCGGGGGTCCAGATCGCGGGGCTGCCCCACCGACCCGGGATTGATCAGCCAGCGCCCCGCCTCGAGCGACACGGTGCCCTCACCGCGCATCATCCCGCCGTCGAGGCGCCCGTCGTCCGACAGCCGCCACGCCCCGGCCACGTGGGTGTGGCCCACCATGATGATTCGCGACGGGTCCGCCACGAATGCCGCCCGGACCTGTTCACCAGTGATGATGTACTCCCAGATGGGATCCCGGGGGCTCGCGTGGAAGAGCGCCACGGGCGCGTCCGCATCCTGAGGCTCGAGGATTGCAAGCCTGTCCAGGGAGTTGCGGTCGAGGCGGGTGCGCGTCCATTCGATCGCCGTCCGGGCCAGATACGAGAACTCGCTCACCGACACGCGCCCGGCCGCGGCCAGATCATGGTTTCCTGCGATGCACCGCTCCGAGTCATGCACACACACCCGCAGGCACTCCGCCGGATTGGCGCCGTAGCCCACCATGTCGCCCAGACACCAGATGCGCGTGATGGATGTGTGATGGATCGCCCGGCGCACCGCCTCGAGGGCATGGAGGTTGCCGTGGACGTCGCTGATGACGGCGATCCGGTCAGTCATCGCAACCTACAGTAGCCGTGTGAGCCGCCTCATCCAGTTCGTGGTCGTCGGGCGCCTCCGCCCGCCGCTCGCGGGGGCCGGTGCCGACTTCGAGCAGCGCATCGGCCGCATGGCCGACCTGCGCGTGGACGAGGTCGCCGCAGAGCCCGTCCAGCACGGCGACGTGCAGGTGTTCCGCCGTGAGGGCGAGAGAATGCGGGCCAAGGTCTCCCCGGGGGCACATGTGGTGGCGCTCGATGTCCGTGGTCGGCAGCCGGAAAGCAGCGAGGCGCTGGCTGCGTGGGTGGGCCGCCGACTTGAGGCCCCGACCCCCACCTGCTTCCTCGTCGGTGGTGCCATCGGGTTGGATCCGTCGCTCGTGGCCGTCGCGGACGAGCGGCTGTCGCTCGGGCCGCTGACGCTGCCACACCAACTGGCTCGCGTGGTGCTGGCCGAGCAGGTGTACCGGGCTCTTGCCGATCTCGCGGGGCACCCGTACCCGCGGGCGGGCGGCGGCCGCTAGCATCGCGCGCCGTGCACGCAGGGAGCCCCATCACACCGCTGTCGCTCGCCCTCTCGCGCGAGGCGTCCGTCGTCGCCGGCGGGGCTGATGTCATCGCGGTGCTCGAACCGCCCGCGGACACCGGATTCGGCGATCTCGCCACCAACGTCGCGATGATCCTTGCCGGGTCATCCCGCCGCAACCCCCGCGAGCTCGCCGACGAACTGGTGCAGCGCATCGGGGCGGCCGGGGGTCTCGGCGGGTACGTCGAGTCCGCGGTGGTGGCCGGCCCGGGCTTCATCAACCTCACCCTGAGCCCGAGGTGGTTTGCGGACGCCGCCCGCACCATCGTCGTGGCGGGGGACGCCTACGGGCGCGGCCAGGCCGAGCCCCGCGAGCGGATCCTGATCGAGTTCGTCTCGGCCAACCCGACCGGGCCGCCGCATGTGGGGCACGCACGGCAGGCGGCCTACGGCGACGGTGTCGCGCGCCTCCTCGAGTACGCCGGGCACGACGTCACCCGGGAGTTCTACGTGAACGACTGGGGCCGTCAGATGGATCTGTTCGGGGCGTCGGTCGCGGCCCGGTACGGGCAGTTGATGGGCCTCGCCACCGAGGTCCCCGCGGATGGCTACCAGGGCGACTACGTGGTCGGCGTTGCCGAACGCATACGGGATGAGGTGGGTGATGCATTCCGCGACCGGGTGGACCCGCCCGACGCGGAGGCGCGTGCGCTGTTCACGGCGCTCGGCCGGGACATGATGCTGGCCACCATGACGGATGAACTGGAGCGGTTCCGTGTCCGGTTCGATGCCTTCGCCAGCGAGACCACCTTTCACGCGGGGGGTGCGGTGACCCGCGGCCTCGAGGCTCTTGTCCGGTCGGGCGATGCCTACGAGCAGGATGGTGCGTTGTGGTTCCGTACTACGGCGTACGGCGACGAGAAGGACCGTGTACTCCGGCGTTCCGATGGCTCCACGACGTACCTTGCCGCCGACGTGGCGTACCACTTGGACAAGGCCGGTCGCGGTGGTGATCGCCTGCTCGACATCCTGGGCGCGGACCACCATGGCTACATCGCGCGCCTGCGCGCGGTGGTCGCCGCCGGTGGGCACGACCCCGGGATGCTCGAGGTGCCCATCGTGCAACTGGTCTCGTTGATCGAGGGGGGCGAGGCGCGGCGCATGAGCAAGCGGGCCGGCACCCTGGTGACCCTCGGCGAGTTGGTGGACGACATCGGGGTGGACGCGGCCCGGTTCTTCCTGGTGCAGCGCAGCCATGAAACGGCATTCGACCTTGATCTCGACGTCGCGCGGGCACAGGGCAATGAGAACCCCGTGTACTACGTCCAGTACGCCCACGCGCGCATCGCGGGAATCCTGATGCAGGAGCCCGCCGCGCCGGCCGCCGCGCCGCCGCCCGCCGCCATCGACCCCTCGGAGAGGGCCCTGCTGATTTCCCTTGCGCGCTGGCCGCAGGTCGTGGACGAAGCCGCGCGCCGTAGGTCACCGCACCGCGTGGCGGCATTTCTCATGGACCTCGCCCGCGACTTCCACGCGTTCTACCATCGCTGCCGGGTGGTGGGGGAGGCCCCCGAGGTCGTCGCGTTCCGCCTCGACGTGTTGCGCGCCACCCGGTCGGTCATCGCCACGGGTCTGGGCTTGGTCGGCGTGGAGGCCCCCGACCGAATGTAGTCCCCGGTGCCGGGATACCTCGTGACCATGGGGGGTGCGCGTGGAGACCGCGCTCACCCGGCGGACCGGCAGCAGGACCAGATCTCTGACGTCCTTGGCGACGAGTGCTCGCACGAGGACACGCGTCACGGATCGGGGCACCCCACATGCGGCATCGTCCGTCACATGACCAGCCATCCCCACCGCTTCCGCTCGCGGTCTATCCGCTGGCCCCGGCCCCTCCGTCGGGGGCGGGGTACCCGGGGTATGTTCCGGACGGGTGTCCGGAAGCGAGGGACGGGGTGATCAGGGCGTCCTTTGGAACGGCGCGCAGAAGATGTTGCTGCAGTGGGCGACCTTCAGGCTGGTAGCGGCGTCGGAGTAGTAGGAGATAAGCCCCTTCCCATCGGTTCCGATCGTGATGGTCGGGAGCCGCCCCAGATTCGAACCGGAGTCGACGGTTGCCGCAGTCCCGATCGAGCAGGCGATGTTCTGGCAGCGGATCACCTTCAGAGCGCCCCCCCCGGGGGCGACGTAGTACGCGATGAGGGCACGCCCGTCGGGGCCGATGGCAATGCTGGAATAGCCGCTGCCCACCCCGATGGCCTGAAGGGTGGTGATGCCCGCCGCGGTGCATGCGGTGTTGGTGCAGTGGGCCACCTTGAGCTCGGAAGTGGTCGTGTCCACGAAGGAGATGAGAGCGAGCCCGTCAGCGCCGATGGTGATCCCGGTGTAGCCGCCCGTGGCGAGGGCGGTGACGCCCGCCGCGGTGCATGCGGTGTTGGTGCAGTGGGCCACCTTCATCTGCAACCCCGGCGTCTGCTGGTAGGAGATGATCCCCAGACCGTCGTCGCCGATGGCGAGGGAGATGGACGATGTGCCGGTGCCGGATGTGTTGGACAGCCCGGCCGTGGTGGACGCCGAGCATGCGGTGTTGGTGCAGTGGGCCACCTTGAGGTGTCCAGTCGGCCCATCGGCGTAGACGATAAGGCCGAACCCATCGGATCCGATCGCGATCGAGGTGTGGGCGCCGGTCAAACCGGCGGTGGCGTCCACGGTGGTGACGTCCGCCGCCGAGCATGCGGTGTTGGTGCAATGAGCCACCTTGACGGCGCCGGCTGTGGTGTTGGTGTATGAGATGAGGCCGAACCCGTCCGTGCCGATAGCGATGGACACGTACCTGCCGACATCGTTGGAGGAGTCCAAGGTGGTGACGCCCGCTGCGGTACACCCGATGTTGGAGCAGTGGGCCACCTTGAGGTCCTGATTCGTCGAGTCGTAATACGCGATGAGCCCAAGGCCGTCGTCACCAATGGCCAGGCTCGAGTACAGGCCGATGTCATCAGAGCTGGCCCCGTCCAGCGTGGTACGGGAGAACACGGGTGCTCCGGGGGATCCGGTCGCCCCCTGCAACCCCGTCGCCCCCGTCGGGCCCTGCGGTCCCGTCGGGCCCTGCGGTCCCGTCGGGCCATCCTGACCAAGGGGCCCGACGATCCCCTGCATCCCGGTCGAACCCGCTGCCCCCGTTGCCCCGGTCGCCCCGTCCGGCCCCGTGGGCCCGGTCGCACCGGTGGCCCCCCGTCCGCCGGTGAGCACCCCGGGGGCGATGTCGGCGCCCGAGAGCGACCCCGCTTTCACCTTCACGCCGGTAACCGCACCCTTCTTCAGTTGGGCGGTCCCCACCGAGTTCCTGGGCAGCCTGACCGCGGCGTAGCCAGCGCCCGCGATCGCGATGCACATGGCGATGATGCCGATGACCAACGCGGGCGAGGGAGTCCGGAGGCGCATGGGGTGGTCCCCCTCAGACCCGTCTGAGGGGGAGGGGCGTGAACGTGGCGGGTATCCCGGCAGGGATGATCATCCGAATCTCTGGAACGGGCGGCAGGTGAGGCTTCCGCAGTGGAGGACATGGAGGTCCTTAGCCACCGAAATATCGGAATGGGTGATGAGCGCGAGTCCGTCCGCACCGATGGCGATGGCGGGGTAGTGGCCGATCATCTCGCCCCCCGATGACGTGCGGACGGTGCTCACGGTGCTCGTCGAGCAGGCGGCGTTCCCGCAGTGGGCGACCTTGAGGGTGGTGGCGCTGGCATTCGGATACGCGATGATGGGCAGCCCGTCCGCCCCGATCGCGATCGCGGGGCGCAAGCCGTCTGTGCCCCCGGTGTCAACGTCCGCAATTTCGATAGTGCCCGTGCAGTCGATCGTCGTGCAGTGGGCAACACGCGGTCGTGTTCCCGTGATGTCGGAGTAGGCGATGATGGGGAACCCGTCGGCACCGAGCACGGCGTGGGGGTAGCGGCCGCCGCTCGCAACGATCTCGGCGTGCGCCGCGGTTGTACAGGCCACATCGGTGCAATGGCTCGCCCAGATCTTGCTGGCCGCGTTGTAGTGGCCGTGGACCGCCAACCCCAAACCGTCCGTGCCGATGAGCAGGCTTACGTCGCCCCCGGCGGCGACGCCCACATCGAAAATTGTAGAGCCGCTCGACGTGCAGGCCACGTTGGTGCAGTGCATGACGCCGAGATCCGCAACGAGTTCGTCCCGGAACGCGACGAGGGGGAATCCGTCGGAGCCGATCGCGATCGCGCTGGACGTCCCGCGGTACGCCCCGCCAGTCATCTCTGCGGCAGAGAAGGTCGTGCACTCCGTGTTCGTGCAGTGGACCACCCGGACCGTGTGGGTGCCCGCGCCGGTCTGTCCGGTGAAGTGCGAGATGACTCCGAACCCATCTGTACCGATCACGAGGCGAACGTTGTAATCGTAGTTGTCCCCGACCGTGCCCACGGTGGTGGTGGTCCTGCCGCCAGCCGAGCAGGTCACGTCCGCGCAGTGGACCACGACGACCTTATTGGTGCCCGACGTTGACCGGTACGCGATGAGGGGCAAGCCGTCGGTGCCGATGGCGATCGCCGGGATCATCGCAGTGTTGATCGCGTCGCTGTCCAAGACCGCCCGTGTGAAACCCGGTGTGTTGGCCGGGCCGCCCGCGGGACCCAGCAGGCCTGCCGCCCCCGCGCTTCCCGTCGCACCGGAGGCTCCCGTGAGACCCACCGCACCGGAGGCTCCCGTGAGACCCACCGCACCCGTGGCACCGGTGGGTCCCACCGCACCCGTGGCACCCATGGCACCCGTGGCACCCACCGCACCCGTGGCACCGACGCCTGGGGTGCCCGAGAGCACCCCAGGGGCAAAGTGCCCTGCATTGAGGGTTCCCGCCCTGATCTTCCCGCCGGTGACGGAGTTGTTCTTCAACTGAGCGGTGCCCACCGAGTTCATGGGCAGCCGGACCGCGGCGTAGCCACCCCCCGCGATCGCCACCATCAGGGCGATCAGGCACACCACGAGCGCGGGGGAAGGGGTGCGGATGCGCATGGGCCGCACCCCTCAGTCCTCTCTCGGCGCGACGTGTGCGCACGTCGCGGATATGCAGACGGGAGCGGTCACCCGGTCCTCTGGTACGGGATGCACGCGAGGCTGCTGCAGTGGGCCACCTTCAGGTTGCCGTTCGTGGCGTCGGAGTACGCGATGATCGCCCGCCCGTCCACCCCGATGGCGAGGGACGGGTCCCCCCCGACGTTTCCGGGCGAATCCAGCATGGCCAGAGTGGCCGCCGAACATGCCGTATTGGTGCAGTGGGCTGCCTTGAGGTCGCCGGAGTTTTCATCCGGGTAGGCGATGAGCCCATGGCCGTCCCGGCCGATGACGATGGAGATTCCCGACAAGCCGACAGATCCGGTCGCCAAGGTGACGGGGGCGCTAGAGGTCGTGCAGGCGGTGTTGGTGCAGTGGGCCGCCTTGAGGCTTGCGGACGAGAGGACGTTGTAGGCGATGAGCGCGTAGCCATCGGCCCCGATGGCTACGGATGATGCGAGGCCCACGGTGCCAGTCGTGTCCACCACCGTCCTGTCCCAGGTCGAGGTGCAGTCGGCGTTCGTGCAGTGGACCACTCTGAGAGCACCGTTCGTGTTGTCGTAGTGTGAGATGAGCCCGAATCCGTCCGCGCCGATTGCGATGGCGGGATATAAGCCCACCTCTTGGGTGGCGTCGGCGGTGCCCGTTGTGGCCGTGGTACACGCCGTTTGGTTGCAATGGGCGACCTTGAGGTCCCAACTGGGGGTACCTGCGGTGTATGCGATGAGCCCGAGCCCGTCGGCGCCGATAGCGATGGCAGGGTTTTCGCCGACAGCGCCGGTCGCGTCCAGAGTGACGGGGGTGCCAAATGTCGTGCAGGCGGTGTTGGTGCAGTGGACCATCTTGAGATTCGTGTTCGTGGTGTCGTAGTAGGCGACGAGCGCGTAGCCATCGGCCCCGATGGCGATTGAGGGGGACTGGCCGACAAGACCGTCCGAATCAAGCGTGGTGGAGGTGGCCTGCGTACAGGCGGCGTTGTCGCAGTGGGCCACCTTGAGGCTCGTATTCGTGGTGTCGTAGTAGGCGATGAGCGGGTTCCCGTCCGCCCCGATCGCGATGGAGGTAAAGCTGCCGACGTCCGTCGCGGGGTTGCCGGCCCCGTCCACGACTGAGATGGCGAAGCCATGCTGTCCCACCGTCCCGACGGGTCCTTGAGCACCCTGAGCACCCTGAGCACCCAGAGCACCCTGAGCACCTTGAGCACCCTGAGCACCCTGAGCACCCTGAGCACCCTGAGCACCCTGTGGTCCGTCCCCCCCGGCGGCCCCCGGCGGACCCTGAGGTCCCTGCGCGCCCATCGGTCCGGCTCCTCCGTCCGCATTGGACAGCGCTCCGGTGGCGAAGTGGCGCGCCCGGATGGCTCCGTCCTTCACCTTCTTGCCGGTGACCGCACCCTTCTTGATCTGCGCGGTCCCCACCGAGCTCCTCGGCAGTCGCACCGCTGCGTAACCGACCCCTCCGACCGTGATGCACAGAGCGATGAGTCCGATGGCCAAGGCTGGAGGAGTTGAGCGCATTCCTCGCGGACGGTCGGGGACGAATGTGTCACCACAGGGCAGGTGCCAATCCCGCGAGAAACCCTACTTGAACCATCGGCGCCACGGCAGGGGGCCGCACGGGCCGATGTCGCAGTGGAACATCGGTGCGCTAGTGTGCCGCTCGCACGCGGGTGTAGCTCAGTTGGTAGAGCATCAGCTTCCCAAGCTGAGGGTCGCCGGTTCGAGCCCGGTCGCCCGCTTCGTATCCCGGGCCACCGTCGCGACGGTGCGCGTGCGGACCGCCACTGCCGCGTGGGATCAGCCCCGGTGGGGAACCGCGACCACGAGGGCCTTCACCACTCCCTCACCGAGGCGCACCGAGAGGCGGGCGCCGGATCGTGCCTGCACCAGCACCCCCGTGGGGCCGCGTGCCGCCTGTCGCCCGTAGAGGCGGCGCACCTTCGCCACCGGGTCCCCGGGCTTCAGGCCCTTGGCCGTGAGCCACTGCGGGCCGGTCAGCACCGCGGCGCGCAGGCGCGCGTCATCGCCGCAGGTGCCGGAGCCCCCGGGGGGCTGGAAGGCCATCACGGCGCCGAGGGCGGCCCAGGTGATGTGGCATGTCCCGTGCGCGGGGCGTGCCGAGCCGGTCCCGAACGCCGTGGTCGCGCTCTTGATCGTGCCGTCGCCGATGGCGCGGAGGTCGCCCAGGCGCACAGCCCCACTCGGGGTCACGAGCGCCCCCAGCGGGCCGCTCGGCGCGCCCGACGCCACGTCAGGCACGGTGACCGTCGTCGGCTGCAGGCCGTTGTGGCGCAGCATGGACGCATACACGCCGAGGATCTTCCCGGTGTATCCGCCGCCGGTCGCCCAGTTCCCGTTCCCCATCGCCTCCCATGTCGGCGCCTTGCCGTAGGGCCGCACGTAGGCGAATCGTGTGTCGGCCAGAGGGCGTGCCGTTCGTGCGGGGTCGGCCCCCGGATCGGCGTACGCCCACAGGTGCTGGATCTGCGCACGCACACCCTCCTCGGGCGTGGCGTAGATGTTGCCGCGGGCGCACGAGTCGCAGGCGCCGAGCCCGGCGAAGTTGTTGTCCCCCGGCTTCACCATGCTGCCCAGATACCGGAACCACCCGGTCTCGAGGACGGACTGTGCGAAGGCGATGTCGCCGCGCACGCCCTGAGCGTTGCCCTCATCGACGAAGAGACGGGCGAGGTCGGGAATGGGGATCGAGATGAGCGGGGTGATCCCCTGCTTGGAGAACCATGAGGCGATCTGCTCGGCTGAGAGGCGCGATGGTCCCATCACCGGCGTCACGGCCACCGTCACCGGGGTACTCGTGACCGGGGTCGTGGTCGTGCCGCCCGGCGGAGCCGGCGGCTGCGGCACCGACTGAGCGCCCAGCGCGGATGGCAGGGTGAGGGCGACGGCGATCGTCACAGCGATGGTCACGGATTGGCGCACCGGGGCGATGCTAGGACAGCCCGCCCCCGGCACGCGAACGGCATGTTGCGGCCCCTGCGCGCGGCCATTCCGGCTGCAGGCGGTTTCCGTGTCCACGGGGCACCATTCGCCCGCACCCCGGCGCGGCTCGCCATGGGACCGGGCGCTACCGGGCGGGGGGGTGGGGCGGCGCCTGACCCGCCCCGCCCGCCGGGTCGCGCTCCCGGAATCCCAGCGACGCGGAGTTGATGCAGTAGCGCTGACCGTGTGGTCCCGGGCCGTCGGGGAACACGTGGCCCAGATGGGCGTCGCACGCTGCGCAGCGGACCTCGATCCGGCGCATTCCGTGGGCGCGGTCCTCGTGCTCGCTCACGGCGTCCGCGCTGACCGGGCGGACGTAACTGGGCCATCCGGTGCCCGAGTCGAACTTGTCGGACGAGTCGAACAGCGGCGCACCGCAGCAGATGCACCGGTAGGTTCCGTCGCCGTGGTGGTCCCAGTAGACGCCCGTGAAGGCGGGCTCCGTCCCGGCCTCGCGGGTGACGTGGTACTGCATGTCGGTCAGCGCTGTCTGGTCGCTGTCCCTGTCGCTTCCGGGCTGGCCTGCCACGTGGTCCTCCGTGTCGTGCGGGGCCGGTGGACACGGGATCCTAGGGGCAGTCGGCCCCCGTGCCGGTGCTACCGTCGGGGGCTGCCATGAGGTCCCGTTCCCGCTTCGCAATCGCGCTCACACTCGCCGCCCTCCTGGGTGGCTGGCTTATCTGGACGAGCATCGGCGGCAGTCTCGAGGCGTACACGAGCCCGTCCGGGCTCGTGAAGACGTCTGATGGCACGACGTACCGGCTGAACGGGAAGGTGGCCCCGGGCAGCCCGGGCGATGCTGCAGAGCGGGCGCAGTCGGTGGAGGGGCTGAGGTTCGTGGTACGCGACAAGGACCTCGCCTCGGCGACGGTCCCCGTCGTGTACCGGGGCAGCGTCCCTGATGCCTTCCGGGACGGCCGCGAGATCGTGGTGACCGGGCACATGGCGGCCGGGGTCTTCCAGGCCGACCGTGGCACGCTCATCACGCTCTGCCCGTCCAAGTTCATGGAGGAGCAGGCGGCGAAGGGCGCCACCGGCACGTGACGCTCGTCGGCCGCGCCGCGCTGCTGCTGGCATTCGCGGCTGCGCTGTATGCGGTCGGCGCCGCCCTGTGGTCGAGGCGCACGGCGCGGCGCGCACTGCTCGCCTCGGCGGAGCGCGGCGTCTGGGCCGTCTTCATCACCACCACCTGCGCCGCCGTGACCATGTGGGTACTCCTGCTCACGGACCGGTTCGACGTGGCAGATGTGGCGGGCTACTCGAATCAGAGTCTGGGGTGGCGCTACAAGATCACCGCCCTGTGGGGCAGCCAGCCGGGCTCGCTGCTGTTGTGGATGTGGCTGCTGTCGATCGTGGCCGTGCTGGTGGTCGTCACGAACCGCCGGCGCAATCGTGATCTGATTCCCGTGGTCATCGCGGTCCTTATGGGCACGGCGGTGTTCTTCACCAGCGTTCTGTCGTTCATCACCAGTCCGTTCGCCACCGTCTCGCCCGTGCCGGGCGACGGGCGCGGGCTCAACCCCCTCCTGCAGAACGTGTACATGGAGAGCCACCCGCCTCTCCTGTACATCGGGTACGTCGGTCTGTCGGTGCCCTTCGCGTTCGCCATCGCGGCGCTGGTCACACGCCGCCTGGACGGCACGTGGCTCACCTCGGTGCGGCGTTGGACCATCGCCTCGTGGATGTTCCTCACCACCGGGATCATGCTGGGGTCGCGGTGGGCCTACGAGGAGCTGGGGTGGGGCGGCTACTGGGCATGGGACCCGGTGGAGAACGCGGCGCTGATGCCGTGGTTGGTGGCCACGGCGTTCCTCCACTCGGTGATGGTCCAGGAACGCCGGGGGATGCTGCGCATCTGGAACATGGTCCTGATCATCATGACCTTCACCCTGGCCCTGTTTGGGACCTTCCTCACCCGCTCCGGCATCCTCTCGTCGGTGCACGCCTTCGGGGAGAGCACGCTTGGGGCTTACTTCCTCGCGCTCATCGTCGTGGTGCTCGGCGGCTCGTTCGCTCTTCTGTTCACACGCCTGCCGGCGCTGCGGAGCCGGAACTCGCTCGAGAGCTACGTGAGTCGCGAGGCGATCTTCCTCTACAACAACCTCCTGCTGGTCGGGCTCGCCTTCGCGGTGTTCTGGGGCACGATGTTCCCGATCCTGTCCGAGGTGGTGCAGGGGCAGAAGATCACGGTGGGGCAGGGCTTCTTCAATCAGGTCGCCGCACCGATCGGGGTGGCCCTGCTGTTCCTCACCGGCGTCGGGCCCCTGATCCCGTGGCGCAGGGCATCGCCCCGGGAACTCCGGCGGCGCTTCGGCGTCCCGCTGGTGATCGCGGCCATGGCGATGATCCCCGCGTTCATCTACGGGCAGGACGGCGCCCACTGGTGGGCCGCCGCCGCGATCATCCTCGGGGCGTTCACGCTCGCCTGCCTGCTCGGCGAGTTCTGGCGGGGCATGAAGGCGCACCACGGGCTGGGTGACACGTCCTGGGTCGGGTCATTCGGGCGCCTGTTCACGCGCAACCGGCGCCGGTACGGCGGATATGTGGTCCACCTCGGGGTGGTGTCCGTGATCGTGGCCATCGCATGCCAGGGGGCGTTCTCGACTCAAGGGGATCTGGCGCTGCGTACCGGGCAGGGCGGCGAGGTCGCTGGCTACCGGTTCACCAATGAGGGCGGGACCCGCACGAGTGATGACCACAAGATGAGTGTCGCCGTGACACTCGGGGTCTCCGACGGCGGGGGCCGCGTCGCCACCCTCACGCCCGGGGTGGATGTCTTCACCGCCCAGCAGCAGAGGTCGAGCGAGGTGGCGGTGGACACCTCCCCCTTCCGCGATGTGTACGTGGTGCTGGTCGGGCTCACGCCCGACGGTCTCGCGCGCATCAGCGTGTTCATCAACCCGATGATGATGTGGATCTGGGTGGGCGGACTGATCATGGTCACGGGCGCGCTCGTCGCGGCGTGGCCCGCGCGCCGGCCCCGGAAGGCAATTGTGCCGTCGGCCACGGGGGCTGACGGCCGCGGGCGCGAGTAGCCTCGCCCGGCGATGGCCTATGTCCTGATCGCGGTACTCAGCGTGTTCCTGGTCGCGCTGGTCGTCTGGCCGCTTATCGCGCCCGCCTCCTCGCCGTTGCCCGCCGAGCAGGCGGACGACCAGCGTGCGGTGGAGGAGGAACTCACGAGGTCGCTCGACGCCATACGGGAGATCGACATGGACCACCGCGCTGGGAACCTGTCCGACGAGGACTTCCAGGCGCTCGACCACGACGAGCGCGCACGGGCCGTCGCGCTCATCGGTCGACGGGATGCGATGTCGGCCGGGGGCGATTCGTGAGGCGCGGCCGTGTGGCCGCAGCAGCGCTCGCCGTCATGGCTGCCGTGCCGCTGGTGTCGGGCTGCAGCGCCCACCTCTCGCAGTTCATCGACGTCGCCCCGGACGGCGGCGGCCGCCTGTCGCTCGAATTGAGTCTGGACCCGGCGGCGCAGCAGGCCATCGACCTGCCGCGTCAGTTGCGCGAAGGCACGTTCGAGCAGTTCCTCGACGTCCGCACGGAGCGCTGGCGCGCTCCCGGCGACTCGGGGAAGCCGTTCCTGCAGCGCATCGACGCGGATGGGACTGTGGTGCTGAGATCAGTGCGCGCTCTTCGGGCGGGCACCTCCGAGTTGGATGACCTCACCAGCGCACTCGGGGTGCAGCGGCCGCTGCAGCCCATCCTGACGGCGACGGGCAGGTACTGGGCGGCGCCCGACCCGGGGAACAGGCCTGTCCGCACATCCACGACCCCCGCCAGTGGTACCGCTCCCGGGGGCGCGGCCCAGGACGGGATCACCGGCCTGCCGACGCGGATCTCCCTGCAGTCGGTGCTCGTGGAGGAGTTCACGCCCGCCTACCAGGACGGTGGGGAGCAGCGGGTCGCCACCTTCGCGATCGCCTCGCGCGGTGGGGTGGGCGACATGCTCGACCCGCCGTGCAACGCCGGGAGCACGCGGCTGGACTTCACGGGCGCAGACGTTGCCCTCCAGAAGTCGCTGGGCTTCACCTACACATGGGCGATGCCAGCCCGTGTCGCGTTGCACTCCGCCCCCGGGGCTCTGTCGGAGGACAACTACGTCGCCGCGTGGTCCATGTCCTACGGGTCGTGTCTGCGGATGGAACTCTCGTCCGTCGGCGCAGAGGATGGCCGGGTGGTCAATGGGATCATCCTGGGCGCGGCGGTGCTGTTCCTGAGTCTGGTCTTCGCCCTGCGCACGGTCTCCCGTCGCCGGCGTCGGGGCGACCTCTCCGCTTCGGACGACTGATACCCCTGCATATCGCCGGAAACGCCGTCGGTGCGGTCTCTCCCCGCCGGGATGATGGTTCCCCGTCTGTCATGCAAGGGGCGGGGGCAACATCCCCGGGAACGTGCGAAAACCGGTAAGCATGTGGTCGCTGGGGGGTTGACACGCCGGGGGTCGTCGCTAGGGTCAGTCGCGGCCTATGGCCTCCGAGGCGTACTCGACCCGGTTTCCTGCCGGGCACAACGTGCGTGACCGACGGCCACGGATCCCGCGCACGGCGCGGGGCCACGGCGGAGAGGGAACCGGATCAGAGACCACACCCGCAACGTCCCGCGTAACCGCATGACGCCGTTCCGGAGGGTTGCGGGCGTGCTCGCGGTGGTGACGCTCGCCGTGGGTGCTCCGACTCTGGCGGCCTCACCCATGCCGGATCGGCTGCCGGGGGGCGGTACCAGCGTGGCCCCCGGCGCGCCGGGCACCGCGCCGCTGCCTATCGATCCACCGGTCGTGACTCCGGCGCCTGTGACCGCGCCGGCTGTCGCCCCTGCTCCCCCCGGTCCCCCCGCCCCGGGGTTGCGCCTGGGTGCCCGCGGGTCCGACGTGAGGGCGCTCCAGCGCAGGTTGCGTGTACGGGGCATCAGGGTCCCGGTCAACGGCACGTACGGGAGGGTGACGCGGGCGGGCGTGCGCATCCTCCAGCGCAGGATGGGGCTGGAGGCCACGGGCATCGCGAATGCCGCGTTGCTCGGTCGGCTCGGCGTCAGGATCCGGGCCGTCGCGAGTGCCCCGCCACCCCCCCCGTCCGCCGTCACGGCGACCTATCTGAAGGCGTTCCCGGTCGTCGGGGACTACTCCTATTCTGATGACTTCGGTGCACCGCGCGGGCAGGGCCCCCATCAGGGCAACGACATCATGGGGCAGATGGGCATGCCCCTCGTCGCGTGTGTGGACGCCACGATCTCCCGCCTCACGCGCACCGAGAGCGGCTTGGGGGGGATCTGGATCTGGTTCGTGGACGCCCAGGGCAACGAGTACTACTACGCCCACATGGAGTCGATCTCGCCCGAGTTGAGAGCGGGGTCGCAGGTGACGACCGGGCAGGTGGTGGGCACCATGGGGATGACCGGCGACGCCCGGGGCACCACTCCGCACCTGCACTTCGAGATCCGCCCCAGCGGCGGGGGGTCCATCAACCCCTTCTCGGACCTGAGGGCTGTGGATCCCAGGAAGTAGCGGGCCCAACCCCAA
>CAMAVU010000013.1 GCA_945861935.1 Bifidobacterium breve
GCTGGTGCTCGGGGTCCTCGGCAGGCGGACGCTCATCAGCCGCAACGTGCGCGCCGTGGTCGAGGCCGCCCGGGGCAAGCCCATCCTGTACTTCCCCGCCCGCTTCGACCACTGGCATGTGCAGACGGGGGACGGGTGGGCGGCTCACGTGGCCGGCGCAATCGGGGTGAGCACGGATGCGCAGGCGTCGTGGTGGGGCGGGCGTGGCATGGGGACGGTGCCGCACGGGCTCATCGCGGCGTATGGGGGCGACACCGTGCGGGCCGCACGGAAGTTCGCCGACAGGTTCGCCGGCGAACTCAGGGTGATCGTGCTCGTGGACTACGAGAATGACTCCGTCCGCACGGCTCTTGAGGTGGCCGATGCGCTGGGCGACGACCTGTGGGGAGTGCGGCTCGACACCTCCAACACCATGGTGGACCGGAGCCTGTGGCAGGAAATGGGCCGTTTCGTGCCCACCGGCGTGGTGCCCGAACTGGTGCACAAGGTGCGCGACGCCCTGGACCACGCGGGGCACGGACGCGTGCGCATCGTCGCCTCGGGCGGCTTCGACGCCGAGAGGATCGCTGCCTTCGAGCGTGCTGGCGTGCCCGTGGACGCCTACGGGGTGGGGTCGAGCCTGCTGCTCGGCTCGAATGACTTCACCGCCGACATCGTGCGCGTGGATGGGCGGCCCTGCGCCAAGGTGGGGCGCGAGGAACGTCCCAATCCGCGCCTCGAGGCAGTGGACCTCTCCGTGCGCTGATGCGCTTCCCGGTGGGGTGATCAGACCTCGTCCGCCATGTCGGCGCCGTCGTGGCACACGTGGAACGGACGGAACCCGTGGCAGCACCGGACCACTCCGTTACAGTCACACGTGATGCAGTTGGGCCTCATCCACCATGTCGGGTACGTCGTGGCGGACCTCGACGACGAAATCCCCGTGTACCGGGACACCCTCGGCATGGCGGTGGCCGTGCGCGAGGTCATGCCGGACCAGGGCGTCGAGGCAGCACTTCTGGGCGCCGGCCCCTCATACGTGGAACTGATCGCTCCCCTGACCGATGACACCGGTGTGGCCCGCTTCCTCGCCAAGAAGGGCCCGGGCATGCATCATGTGGCATTCGCCGTCGCCGATCTGCAGTCCACGCTGCGTGAACTGGCAGATGGGGGTGTCGAGGTGATCGACTCCGCGCCCCGGCGCGGTCTGGGCGGCCACATGGTGGCCTTCCTGCATCCCCGGTCGACGGGCGGGGTGCTGACCGAACTCGTCGAAGACCACTCACAGTATGAGCACACCCGGCTGGAGGCCTGACGCGTGAAGATCCGATACATCGAGCCGAAGCCCCGGGGGGCCACGATCTACGAGATCGCGAACCTCCCCAAGTTGGGGCTTCCCCTCCTCGCAGCGATCGCCCGCGAGAAGTACCCGGACGTGGACCAGCGCATCTACTGCGAGTTGATCCGCGACGTCGAGGTGGACTGGGACGACGTGCTGACGGCCGACCTGGTGTGCATCTCGACGACCACCAACACCACCCTCGACGGCTACCGCTACGCCGCTCGGTGCTGCGCCGCGGGCATCCCCGTGGTCTTCGGCGGCTCGCATGTCACGTTCATGGCGCGCGAGGCCCTGCAGCACGCCGACTACGTCATCCGGCGCGAGGGCCATGTGGGCTTCGCGCAGCTCCTCGACTGGTTCCATGGCGACCGCGACCCCGCTGGCCTCCACGAAATCCTGGGGCTGTCGTTCCGTGTGGGCGGCGAGCAGGTGGACAACCCCGAGGCCCCGATGGCGTCGGGCGACGATCTGGACGCACTGCCGTTCCCCGCGCTCGAGTTGCTCGAGGGCCACGAGCGGATGGTGACGCACCCCATCATGATGAAGTGGGGGTGCCCGTACGACTGCTCGTTCTGCAGTGTCATCAAGATGTTCGGCCGGAAACTCCGCACGCGCTCGGTCGAGAACATGATGGAGGAACTCCGCGGCGTGAACCCGGAGCGCGTCTTCTTCTACGACGACATCTTCATCGTGGACAAGAAGCAGGCCAAGTCGCTGTTCCAGACGATGATCGCCGAGGGCCTCACCCCCCAGTGGACCGCGCAGATCCGCGCCGACTCGATCTTCTCGAGCAAGCAGACCTTCGAGCCCGACCACGAGTTGCTGGCCCTCATGCGCGATTCGGGCTGCTACATGGTGTACATCGGGTTCGAGAGCATCACCCAGGAGGGTCTGGACTCCTACAACAAGAAGCAGAAGGTCGAGCACATCACGACCTCGATCAAACTGCTTCACGACTACGGCATCCGCGTACACGGGATGTTCGTGGTGGGGGCCGACACCGACACGCCCGACACCGTTCGCGCCACGGTGGACTTCGCCATCGAGCACGGCGTGGACACCCTGCAGATGATGATGCTCACCACCCTGCCCGGAACGGCATTCGATGCGCAGATGCGAGCGGAGGGCCGTGTACTCACCGACGACTACTCGCTGTACGACGGGCACCACTGCGTCATCCAGCCCCGGCTCATGACGCCGTACCAACTGCAGATGGAAACGTGGAAGAACATGCTGCGCTTCTACTCCAAGAAGACGCCCTGGGAGCTCGGCCGCCGGGAGATGCGTGCCAACCTGTGGAACGTGCTGCGTCTTGTCACCGAGTGGAAGTTCGTCCGGAACCTCCCGAAGGCACTCCTCCTGTCGCTCGCCAAGAAGCCCTCCGAGAGCTACAAGGTCATCCGCACCACCGTCTCGCGCCGCGGCATGCGCACCATCTACGAGACGCTGGGCGTCGCCATCTTCCGGGCGTACGGGCGCAAGCAGTTGCTCAAGTTCACCGACCAGCCCGAGTCGATGGTGCATCTGGACCAGATCCGGCGCGTGCCGGCGTGGACGCCCCCGGCCGGGGTGCAGGGGCAGCCCTCGCCGTCGCTCACCGTCCTCTCGTGACCCGGCGCGTCGAACTGGGCCTCGAGGGCGGAGGCGTGCTCGTCCTCACCGTGGACGACGCAGATGTTGCCGCGTTGCGTGGTGCGCTGGGCGGATCCGGCTTCCACGACGTGGTCTCCGACGAGGGCGACAACGCCCTCGATCTCGGCAAGGTCACCTACATGCGCGTCCTGCCCGGCGAGGTGACCGGGCGCATCGGGTTCACCGGGGCCTGACCTGCAACTCGGGCTCGTCGGACTCACCAACGCCGGAAAGACCGCCCTCTTCAACCTCGTCACCGGGGGTGAGGCGGAGGTTGCGCCGTACCCCTTCACCACGCGCGAGCCCAACGTGGGCGTGGCCGCAGTCCCGGACCCGCGCATTGACGCCATTGCCGACGTACAGGACATCCCCCGGCGTGTGACGGCGCAGGTGGAGGTGGTGGACATCGCCGGGCTCAGCCAGGGATCCGGGAGGGGCGAGGGTCTGGGCGGCGCCGCCCTCGGCCGCATCCGCGAACTCGAGGCCACCGTGCACGTGGTTCGTGCCTTCGCCAACGCCGGGGTTCCCCATCCCCTGGAGCGCGACGTGGACCCCCTGGCCGACGCCCGGGCCGTGGACGACGAACTCATCCTCGCCGACATCGGTCAGGTGGAGCGTCGCATGGACAGGGTGCAGAAGGGCGTGCGTGCCGGTGACAGCGCGGCGAAGGTGGAGGCCGCGGCGCTCGAGGCGATGACCGCACATCTGGCGGATGGACGGCCGGTGCGGACGATGGACGACCCGGATACCCGCGAGGTGGGCCGGGCCATGGGCCTGCTCACGGCGCGGCCCGTGCTCTATCTGGTGAACACCGACGACCCCGGCGACCCGCCGGCCGATGTCGCGGCGTATGCGGTCGAACAGGGCGCGCAGGCGCTGGCCTTGCCCGTGGGGGTCGAACTGGAACTCGCCCGGATGGATCCGGCCGAGGCCGCGGAGTTCGCCGAGGAGATGGGCCTGGGCACCACCCGGGGCGCCGACGCCGTCATCCGGGCCGGTTACCGCCTTCTCGACCTCATCACCTTCTTCACCGGCTCGGGGCCGCCCGAGGCGCGGGCCTGGCCCATCCCGCGCGGTACTCCGGCCGACCGGGCCGCCGGGAAGATCCACTCGGACATGGAGCGCGGGTTCATCCGTGCCGAGGTCGTCCCCTGGGACACGCTGGTGGAATGCGGCTCGTTCGCAAGAGCGCGCGAGCAGGCCCGCGCGCGTATCGAGGGCAAGGACTACATCGTGCAGGAAGGCGACGTGATGCAGATCCGGTTCAACGTATGACGGCGGCAGTGCACGGCCGGTACAGTGTCGTCACCGCCCGGCCAGGGAGCCTCCGATGAAGCCAAGCCCCTCTCTCGTCATCGCCACCGTCGCCCTCGCCGTCGCCCTCGGGGGCACGACGTACGCGGTCACGTCCCTCCCACGGAACTCGGTCGGCCCCGCTCAGATCAAGAAGGGTGCGGTGACCGGACCAAAGATCCGAGGCGGGGCCGTCGGGTCATCCCAGATCAGGAACGGCTCCATTTTGGCGATCGACTTCGCACCCGGCGCAGTGGGCTCCCCGGCCGCCGGTGCCCAGGGCCCCGTCGGTGCGACCGGGCCAGGTGGGGCCACCGGGGCCACCGGGGCCGTCGGGCCGACCCAGGGGTTCGTCGCGGCCAGCGCGGGCGCGAGTGCGCTACCGGGCTCGGTCCGTGTTTCCAACTTCGTCATCGGGGGGAACCACCCGTTCACCACAACTGTCAGCGGGCGCATCCACGTCGCGTTCTCCGCGTGGGTCACGGGGAACTGCAACTCGGGCGGGAGCCCTGGTGTCGCGGTCTTCATTGACCGCGACGATGCGGCGTCGCCGCCCGCCCCGGGGGTCTTCGTGTCCGGTGCCTACCGTGACCTGTCGGGCAATCCCCCCGGCCTGTTCGTCGGGGACTCCATCGCGATGACCGGCATCACCACGAGCGCGGTCGCGGCAGGCACCCACACCATTGGTGCCCGCCTTACGTGTACCGCGAACGTCACGGCGGTCGGTGGCTCCACGTACGGCGCCGCCGGCTACACCGGGATCGTGCTGGGCGGCTAGCGGACCCCGCCGGCGGGCGGCGGAACTGGTGCGGTAACATCCTCGCGCGGTTCCCCTTCGGACAGGAGCGAGTTGTGCTTCGACGCCTTACCGTGATCATCGCCGTGCTCGCGCTGGGCCTGGCGGGCATCGCGACGTCCCAGGCCGGCGCTGCTGAGTTGTTCGGCCACCAGGTGACCACGGGCTCGTACCTGCCGGGCGAGGTGGCCGTGGCCGGCCTCGTGCGGGTTACGGACCTCACGATCACCAGCACGGCGGGCGGTCAGGTGACAGCCACGGGCACGCTCTACGCCGGCAGCAGCACGACGCCGGTGAATGTGGCGCTCACCTATACGGACGCCGACAACTGGACCGTGAACGTTGAGCGCAACGGCGCCGGTCCGGGCTATGTGCCCACCAGCACGACCTCGCTCGACATCAACGACGTGGACGGCACGATCACGAGATCCGCCGGCCTCATGAGCTACCAGTTGGTGCTGCACGGATACGTTCTCGGCGATGCCACCGTCGATATGACGGTGTACATCGACAGCACCGGCTTCGTGGCCACCACCATCGTCGAGGGCCTGCACATCGGTGGGATGACGCTCACGCACGCGAGCGTGGAGGTCTCGTCCATTGACGAGTTCGCGGAGTTGCAGGCATCGCTCGAGACCTCGGGCGGCAACTTCGACGTGGACATCAAGGCGACGAAGCCGGGCAACGCGACCCCCGGCCAGTACACGCTGTCCATCGACGTTGAGGGCGCCGAACTGAAGGGTGAATCCAACACGTTCCTGGTGAACTCATTCTCCTTCCACTACGACGTGACCACGCCCACAATCGGGTGCACGACCATCGACGCGCAGGCCGCGATGTCGGTGACCATGGGCTCCACGACCTACTCACTGAACAACGTCCACGTGGTCGTCACGTGCGCCACGCTCACCACGTTCGAGTTCAGCGTGACCGTCTCGCACGTCCAGAAGTGGAACAACGTCACGAAGACGGGAACGTTCAGCGTGGCCTGGTACGGCACGCCCGGCACGTTCCGACCCAAGTTCGCGAATCCGATCCGCTATCAGACCGGTTTCTTCGGAACCGTTGACCTCAGTGCGGGGCGGACATTCTCGAAGAAGTACAAGGGCCGGACCTTCCACCGCGACGTCACAATCGGCATCGGGTTCGGCGCCACCGTGTACCAGCCGAGAGCCAACGCCCAGTACCAGGGAGGTGCGGGCGCGGTCGGCTACTTCGACGCCGACCGCGTGTCAGGCGACATCGGCTGCGGGATCCTCGGCAGTGACTTCTCGTGCGAAGGGGAGATGCGCCTGAACCCGTCGTGGGCTGGGGTCTATCACTTCACGTGGGGGGGCCTGTAATGCGCATGATGGTCAGGAGCATCCTGCTCGCCGTGGCTGCGATGGGCGCGGTCGCCAGCGCTGCCACGGCAGCGCCGATCGCTGACGGGGCCGGGGCCGAGCTGCCTGCGCCCGCCTACAAGGCGTGGTGCACGGCCTCGCACCTGTGCACCTATGCCGTGCGGGATTCCGGAGCCGGGCTTCTGGACCTGAAAACGGGTACGGCCGACTGGGTGGGCGTGGACGAGCCGCTGTCGGCCAATCAGCAGCGCGAAGCCGGCGGCCCCGTGGCCTACTACCCCACGATGCTCGAGGGCATTGCGGTGGCCGTGCACATCCCGGGTCTCGATGGCCATGACATCAACCTGCGCGGCACGACCATCGGCGAGATCTTCGCGGGGGTCATCACCAACTGGAACGACTCGCGCATCCGCGCCACCAACAAGCGCCACCCGATGCCCCGGAGCATGAGGATCACCCTCTGCGTGCCGAAGCACCCGTCCGGTACCTCGTGGGACTTCAGCGACTATCTGGCAAAGGTGAGCGGGCTCTACCGCACGCAGGTGGGGGGCGCCTCGATGCTGCCCCACTGGAAGGGGGCGCGCATCATCCGGACCGAGCATGTGACCGAGGTGGGCGAGTGTGTGGAGTCCCACCCCGGGGCGATCACCTTCCTGCCGTTCTCCGACGCCATGACCGAGGGGCTCTCGCACGACATCATCGCGGTCGGCAAGCGCGAGCAGGTGACGTATGGCCGCGGGGCGCACCGCACGGTCGTGGCACACGACGTGTTCATGCATCCGACGCAGGAAGACATCAAAGCGGCCGGACACTTCGCGGCCACCCGGATCTCGGGCGACCTCACGATCGACCTCACCAACAGCCGGGCAAAGGGCGCCTATCCGATCACCGTCGTGGCGTACGCGATCGTGCGCAAGGACAAGCCCATGACCACGGCGACCCGGAACACGCTGCGTTACTTCCTGGGAGCCACAGCGCAGGGGCGGCTGCCGGGCCTCGGGTCCGCACCGCTGCCGACGAGCCTGCTGTCCAAAGCCCGTGCGCAGTTGAACGCCGCGAGGTAGCGGCTAGTCGTCGAGCGGGCTGGCGCCCTCGAGCCGCGCCTTGACGCCGGCCTCGAGGGCATTGGCGCGCCATAGGGCCAGGGCCTCGGGAGAGGCCTGACCGACATGGGCACCGGCGGGCGGGCCATGGTGCCAGCCGATTGCGTGCAGAAGCGCCAGACGGCGCTCATCGTCGAGGCCGACCGCCTTCGCGGCCTCATCCACCATCTGCTGACCGATGATGAGGTGCCCGAGCATCTTCCCCTCCTCGGTCTGCTCCACGGTGGCGGACCGCACCTCCCAGGTGCGCGCATGGCCGATGTCGTGCAGCAGGGCCGCGGTGACAAGCAGGTCGGAGTCGAGCCGCGGGTGCCAGGTGCAGAGCGACTGGCAGAGCATCGCAACGCCCACCGTGTGCTCCACCAGCCCGCCGAGGTAGGCGTGGTGGCCCGAACGGGTGCATGGCACCGTGCGCCAGGCCTCCGCGAGCACCTCGTCGCCCGTCATCCGGTCGAGCAGGGCGCGCAGCCCGGGCTCGTGCACCTCGTCGGCCAGACCGAGCACGAATCCCCACATGTCATCGGGGTCGCGGTGGCTCCGCGGCAGCAGGTCCACCTCGGCATCAGCGGCCTCGGCCGGGCGCAGGGATCGCACGCGAAGCACGATCCGGCCGCCACGGTCGGTCACCTCGCCGGTGACGCGTACGCGGTCGCCCTCCTCGAACTGCCCGCCGAACCAGTCAGCCTCATCGAAGATGACGGCTGGGATGGTGCCGGTGGCATCGCCGAGGGTGAGGGCGAGATACGGCGATCCCTTGCGCGACATCCGGCGCTCCTTGCGCCGGACGGCGAAGACCCCCTCCACCGGACGGCCTGGCTCAAGGGTGGTCACGGGCGCCACCCTAACGGTCCTGCGCGGGGCACATCATGTTGAAGTCGCACGTGCGGCAGGCCCAGCCCGGCCGGGGCTCGAACTCGCCCTCCGAGATCGCGTCGGCCACCTCGCGTACCACCTGCATGGCCTCGGCACGCTCCCGGCCGTCCGGGTGGACGCTTCGCATCTCGCCGTCGAGGACGTACTCCAGCACCGCTCCCCGGGGCTCGATGCCCCACGCATCGCGGGCGGCCTCGATGTACGTGATCAGCACGAGGCGTCCCGACTCGCTTTCGCGGAACGGGGCCCTGCCGCTCTTGTAGTCCACGAGTTGATGCCCGCCCTGCGGGTGGGAGTCGATGCGATCGATGCGGCCGTTGACCACATGCGGTCCCACCTTCAGCCTGAAGCCCCGCTCCACGCCCACCGGGCGCACGCCGGACTTCCCCACCCGGTCGAGGTACACCGGGATGTGCTGGCGCACGCGGTCCATGGCCTGCTGGCCCACGGCCGTACCGGCAGCGCCGCGCCGGGCCATCTCCGCAGCAAAGCGGGCGATCACACGGTCGGCACCGCCCACGGGGACGCCGTCCCGGAAGTGCGCCTCGAGGGCCGCATGAATGGACGTGCCGATGGCACGGTTGGGGTCCCAGCGCGGGGGCACCCGATCCACGGACGCGAAGCGGTAGGCCAGCGGGCAGGCCATGTAGCGGGCGATGTCGGTGGGGCTGAGTTCGAGGCCGGGACGGGCGGGGCGCGGCGGGCTGGGTGGTGGCTCCCCGGCGACCGACCCCGCCAGCACGTCCGCCCGCGCCGCCACCAGGGCCCGGGTGGCATCAGCGGCGTGCTCCACAAGCGCCAGTGCCTGATCGTCGCCAGTGGCCCCGGCCTCGGCGGCGCGGGCCACGGCCTCCTCCAGCCGGGCGCGCGCCGCGGCCACCGCGGCGAGCACGGCGCGGTCGGGCGCCGCACCCACCTCGGTACAGGGCGGGTCGCCCAGAGCGGCACGGGCCTCCTCGGCGAACGCCGATGGCCTCTGCCCCACGCCGGAGTCGCTGGCCCGATAGGCACAGAGATACAGGTGACGGCGCGCGCGCGTCATCGCCACATAGAGGAGCCTCCGCTGCTCCGCCGCATGGGCGTCCTTCCCCCTGGGGAGGGCCTCGGGCAGCAGGGCGTCGGGGATGTCGGTGCGGCCGCGGTCGCGGCCCGGGACGTTGGCATGCACGAGCCCCAGCACGAACACGGCGTCGAACTCAAGCCCCTTGGACTGGTGAATGGTCATCACCTGCACGCCCAGGCGCTCGGGTGCCCCGCCGGTGGCCCGGAAGCCCACCCCGGCCAGCCCATCGAGGCGCTGCACCAGAGCCGGGGCGCCCATGCCCGGGTTCGCGATCACGATCTCATGGGCGAGGCGCTCGAGCGAGGCGAGATCGGCGAGACGCGCAGCCCCCTCGGCGCCGCCCAGCGCGAGCGCACGCACGCGGATGCCCGTGCGGTCAAGCACCTCGCGCACCAGATCGAGGGGGGCAGCCAGGGCCGCCGTGCGCCCGAGGTCGTCCAGAAGGTCACGTGCTCCCGGGCCCTCCGCCAGATCGGCGAGGGGCCCCGTGATGTGGGTGCCCGAGGCGGCGGCATCGCTCACCACCTGCGCGGCGGGAGCCCACGGCAGCCCGAGCACCGGGTCTGCCGCCAATCGCAGGTGCGCAATCGGGTCACCGGGGTCGGTGACCGCGCGCATCCATGCCAGCGCAAGGCGCACCTCGCGACGGTCGAAGAGGTCTGTGCCGCCATGCACCTGATGCGGAATACCCGCCCGCTCCAACTCGGTCACGACCGACCGGCCTTCCGTGCGCACGGCCTTCATCAGCACGGCGATCTCCTCGTACGGCGTGCCTCCCCCGGCCAGCCGCAGGATCTCCTCGGCCACCGCACGGGCCTGCCCCCCGGGGTCGGGCGCCACCCAGAACGCCGGTGGGGGACCCACGGCGTCGGGAAGCGCCCTCAGTACCTTGGGTTCGCGGGCGATGATGGGCTCGACCACCGCGTGCGCGGCGTCGAGGATGCCCTGCGTGGAGCGATGGTTCGTCTCGAGCCGCACCACGGGCGCGTCGGGGAACCGGATGCGGAAGTCGGCCATGTTCTTGGCCGATGCCCCCCGGAAGCGATAGATGCCCTGGTCGTCGTCGCCCACCACCACCAGCGAGTCGGAGTGCTGGCTGATCAGATAGAGCAGTTCGGCCTGTGCGTGGTTGGTGTCCTGGAACTCGTCCACCAGCACGTGGCGGGCCGCCGAGCGCGCGATGTCGAGCAGGTCGGGGTGCGCGGCCAGGAGGTCGATGGCGCGGGTGATCTGGCGGCCGAAATCCTCCCGGCCCAGCGCGGACAGCCACTCGTCGTGCAGGCGGAACGCACGCGCGAACTCCACCTCGCGCCGGGCCTCCGCGGCGTCGCGGCCGCTGCGCGCTCCGTCGAGCGTCGCCTGGGCCCACGACCCGTACCGCACGGGGTCCACCCGTTCGTCGCGGCAGCGGTCAATGCGCTCGGTGAACCCCCGGACCACCTGCACGGGATCGGTGCGCAGGTCGTTGGTGGGGTCCACGAGTGCAAGGTCGGCCAGCCGGTCGAGCAGCACGAGCAGCCGCTCCTCGGTGCCCACGGGCTGCAGCACCGGCGCCAGGCCGCGGTCGGTGCCGAGCGTCCTGACCAGGTCGAGCGCGTAGGAGTGGAAGGTCGTGACCCTGAGCGTCTCGTGGCTGCCGGGGATCATCGCCTCGGCACGCTCGCGCAACTCAGCCGCGGCCTTCGCCGAGAAGGTGAGCGCCAGGATGTCGCCCGGGTCGGCGCCGCCGTTGACCAACCACGCGAGGCGGTTGCACAGCACTCTGGTCTTGCCCGCCCCCGCACCCGCCAGAACGAGCAGCGGCCCGCCCCCGTGGGTGACGGCCTCGCCCTGCGCGTCCGTGAGCGTCTCGGTCTCCAACGGACGCCCCATGGTACGCCCGCGCCCGGACACCGCATCGGGGGGGCAGGCGCCGAGGGGGACACCCGTGCGGACAGGTCGGCTGTAGGCTGCGGCCTCGTGACCGACGACTCATTCCAGGGCGCGCGCGTCCGTCCTTTCCGCGCCCTCACGTACGACCAGACCGTCGCGGGCCCTCTGCAGGATCTGGTGGCCCCGCCCTACGACGTGATCGGACCGGGGTACCGGGATGAACTCGGCGGGCGCAGCGAGTGGAACGTCGTCGGCATTGACCTTCCCAGCATCCCGTACGACACCGTGGCGGAGACGATCGCCGACTGGACCGCGCGGGGCGTGCTGCACCGGCACGACGAGCCCGTGATGATCGCGTGGACGCAGGAGTTCGACCTGCCCGACGGCAGTCACCGCACCCGCAGGACCATCATGGCGGTGGTGGGGGCGGAGCCGTACGAGACGCGCGTGGTGCGGCCACACGAGCGCACGCACGCCGGCCCCAGGGAAGAGCGGCTGCGGCTGATGAACGCCACGAAGGTGCAACTGTCGCCCGTGTTCGGCCTGTACCCCGACGCGGCCGGGGAGGCATGGGCGGCGGCGGCCGTCAGCGGTGAGCCCGGGGCGACCATCACCGATGACGAGGGCACCGTTCACCGCCTCTGGACCATCACCGACCCCGCCCGCCTGGCCGCCATCGAACACGCCCTGGCGGGGCGCTGGATCCTCATCGCCGACGGCCACCACCGATACGAGACCGCTCTGGCCTACCGCGACCAGCGCCGGGCCGAGGAGGGTGACGGCGACGGCGAGCGCGCCTACGACAGCGTGCTCATGGGCCTCACCTCCCTGAACGACGAGGGACTGGTGGTGCTGCCCACCCACCGGGTGCTGAGGGAGTGGCCCGAGGGCGCCGGGGATCTCCTCACGGTGACGCCCGTGGAGAACTCGCTCGAGGCTCTGGAGGCCGCACTGGCCGCGGCGCCCCCCTCCCGGGTGGCCGCCGGGCTGGTGCTGCCCGACCGCGCGGCGCTGCTCACCGCACCGCGGGAGGGGGCGTCGGCGGCCGACCGGCTCGACCTCGCCGTGCTGGAGCGCGATCTGCTCGTGCCGGCCCTCGGCGGTGACCAAGCGCATCTGGCCCACGAGGGGCTGCTCACCTACACCAAGGACTCCCGTGATGCGTGGGACACGGTGCGCTCGGGCGCCGCTCAGGCCGCGCTGATCGTCCGGCACATCCCCACCGAGCAGGTGGCGGCCGTGGCCGAGGAGGGCGGCATCATGCCCCAGAAGTCCACCTATTTCTTCCCCAAGTTACTTACCGGCGTTGCCTTCCAGCCACTGGCCGACTGACCCGGCGGACGCCGCCTGGGTGGACGTGCTCACCCGGGCCGCGGGTCGTGCTGCCGACGCCGTCGCGGCCATTCCCCCGCAGGATCGCGGCACCGAGGTGGGACGTGGCGAGGGCGGCGACACCACGCTGGTCATCGACCGCGACTCCGAGGCCGCGATCATCCGTGTGCTGGAGGAGGCGCACACCCAGGGGTTGCGGTTCGACCTGATCTCCGAGGAGATCGGGTATCGGTCATTCGGCGGAGGCGGCGCGGTCGTCATCGTGGACCCGATCGACGGAAGCCGCAACGCGCGCCGGGGCCTCCCCGAGTTCGCGGTGTCGCTGGCCGTGACCGACGGGCCGCGCCTGTCGGATACCCGTGTGGGCGTGCTGCGGCATCTGGGAACCGGCGAGACCGTGGTGGCCGTACGGGGCGAGGGTGTGCGGGTGGACGGCGCGCCCATCCACCGGCGTGACTACCGCGGCCTGTGGCTTGCGGTGGTCGAGGGGGCATCACCGCGCAGGCTGGAGGCGGCCATGGAGCACCTCGGGCACACCAGCCGCGTCCGCAGTCTCGGGTCGCTGGCGCTCTCGATCGAATACGTGGCCCTGGGCCGGCTGGACGGCCTCGCGGTCCTGCGCCCGGGGCGCGTGGTGGACATCGCGGCTGCCCTGCTGATCGCGCACGAAGCCGGCGTCATCGTCACCGATGAGCACGGCATGCCGCTGGATGCCACGGCCGACATGGAGTGGCGCGGCGCGATGGCGGTCGCCCGGGTCCAGGGGGATGTCCCCGCCCTCACGGCTGCGGTTCGCGCGGCGCTGGAGGCCGGCGCACGCCTGCCGCCTGCCGCCGCCCCGTGAGCGCCCCATCTGGCATACGCTGACGCCCGTGGCCGATCGCGAGCACCACGAGCCGGCAACCGAGGCAGACATCGCCGAGGCCTACGCCCGTCAGGCGCGCCTCACACGCACGGTCGGGCGCGGCCTCCTCATGTTCGGGGTGGTGTGGGTGCCGGCCCTCCTCATCGTGCCCGCCGTGTTCAAAACGGGTGCGATCCTGTCCCTGGCGCTTGCCACCATCGCGGCCGTGTCGGTGATGATCGTCATCGAGCACTCCTGGATGAAGCCGCGTGCAGCCGCGAGGGAGCGCGATGGCCACCGCCCGCCGCCGCCGCGTGGATACGAGTCCGCCGTCAGGAGGCTGCTGAGGGACGCCCGCGACCGGGTGCAGAGGTAGGGACGGGGCCACGCGATCGGTGAGGAGCCGACCGGACCCCGGGGCACCGGGGGGCGCGCGCGATACGCTCTCAGCGTGCAGATGTCCGCTGAGAGCGAACAGTCCATCGGAGCGGTGCTCGGAAAGGCGCTTCGCGCCCACCGGGCGGACGCCCGACTGTCGCTGCGCGCGACCGCCGAGCGCGCGGGGATGAGCCCGGCGCACCTTTCGGAGGTCGAGCGTGGGCTGAAGGAACCGTCCTTCGGGGCACTCGCACGCATCGCCGACGCCATCGGCGTGGGGCCCGGCGAGTTGTTCCTTGACCTCGCCATCGCCCTCGGTACTGCCCCACCCCGGCCCAGCCGGCGACCGCTGGGCTTCGCGCCCGACCCGCACGACGAGATCGAGTGGGCGGCCGGACGGCTGCACCGCGAGGACCTGCGGGCATTCGCTGCCTTCGGGGCCTTCCTCGCGACACATCACCCGACACCCGACCAAGGAGCCACCACCGCATGAGCCCACTCATCCCGATGGTCATCGAGCAGACCGCCCGCGGCGAGCGCTCGTTCGACATCTACTCGCGCCTGCTCAACGAGCGCATCATCTTCCTGGGCACCCCGGTGGATGACCAGATCGCCAACCTGATCGTTGCGCAGTTGCTGCATCTCGAGAGCGAGGACCCCGACAAGGACATCTCGCTCTACATCAACTCGCCGGGTGGCTCGGTGTACGCGGGACTGGCCATCTACGACACCATGAACTTCATCAAGCCCGATGTGCAGACCATCTGCTGCGGCATCGGCATGAGCATGGGCGCACTGCTGCTGGCAGGCGGCGCGCACGGGAAGCGCATGGCCCTGCCGAACAGCCGCATCCTCATCCATCAGGTGCTCTCGGGCTTCCATGGCCAGGCCACGGACATCGAGATCCACGCCCGCGAGACCCTCAATCTGCGCGCCCAACTCGACAAGATCCTCGCGAAGCACACGGGCAAGACCGAGGAGCAGATCCACGCCGACTCCGAGCGTGACCGCTTCTTCACCGCCGCCGAGGCCGCCGAGTACGGACTGGTGGACCGGGTGATCGAAAGCCACTAGGGCTCAGGCCACCCCGGGGACAGTCCCCGGGGTGGCCGCCCGTCATGGGCGCAGGGTGCCCGTTGGGCGCGTGGTCTGCGCCAGTTGCTGGAAGACGGTGTACGACGGCTTCCGGGCACCGGCGTTCGTGAGGAGGCCTCCCGGCCAATCCGGGTTGTCCTGCAACTGGAACCACACCACCAGCGGTACGCGGCTGCTCTTCACGAACGGCACCTTGAAGATGTCCTTCATGTAGGCGGCCTGCTGCGTGGTCGTGAACGTGACCGTGCGGTAGGGCGTGGCCGCCGTCGTGTACGACGCCTCCGTGATGTAGATCTTCTTGGACCGCCCGCCGGGCAGCCTGTTCACCTCGGCCACGATCGTGTCGAGGGTGCCCCACGCGGGGACGGCCTCGGTCCTCGTGAGTGGCGCCACGGACGGGTAAATGTGCTGCGAGTACTGGCTGCCGGCCTTCAGGCCGTACTTCCTGAGGTCCTTGATCCAGTCGATGGTGCCACGGCCGCTCGCGTCGGACCTGCCCTTGGGTCCGGTGACGCCGGTGATCGGCACGGCCCGGGGGTTGGCGGCCTTGATGGCCGGCACGGCGACGTTCGCCATCTTCACGTACGTGGACGCCGCGACGGCCTTCCCGCCCGAGTACTGCGGATAGAGGTAGATCTGCAGGTTGGGCTCGTTCCAGATCTCGTAGAACCTCACGAGGCATGTTCCCCGGCCCGGGACGGTCGTGACGCCGTTGTAGCGGGTGGCGAGGGCCGACATGAAGTCGGCGAAGTCCCACGGGTCGGTGGGGGCCTTTGAGTTCCAGACCACCCCCTTGATGCCCCGCTTGCCATCGGTGGCCCAGGCCGGGGCATTCCACACGGTGACGATCGGCTGCATGCCCACCTCGACCACGCCGCACAGGGTGGCGTCGGCCCACGACCAGGAGTAGGCGGGGTCGAGATGGTTGGCGCCGTCGGCTGGCCGCGTCGGCGCGGCCGTGGCCCAGAAGAGGTCGATTCGCAGTACCTCAGTCCCCGTGGCACTGGCCATCGCGATCCGGCCCGGGATGTCCGCCGCCTCGCTGGCCGCCATGCGGTCGTCCTGAAGGCCGATGGCGGCACCCAGTCCCACGGCCGGCATGGCCACCCCGAGTACACACGCACTGGCGGTCGCGATCAGCGTTGAAGCGGTCAGTCCCATGCGTCTCTTCCGGTCGGGGTCGGGCGCGACGCTAGCAACGGTCAGCGGAACATCGTCCACACCGGTTCCCCGGTATCAACCCCCGCGCCGCTCCGCAAAGAATGCGCGCAGCATCTCCGCTGCCTCCACCGCCAGCACGCCGCCCTCCACGGGGATCCGCGTGGGCAGGCGCGGGTCGCGGAAGACGTCGATGGTGCTGCCCGCCGCGCCCGACACGGGCTCCGGCGCGCCGAATACCACCCGCTCGGGGCGCGCCTGCAGGAGCGCGCCCGCGCACATCGCACACGGCTCGAGTGTGACGTACACGGTGGCGCCCACCAGCCGCCAGCCCCCGAGGGCAATCGCGGCATCGCGGATGGCCAGTACCTCGGCATGCGCCGTGGGGTCCTGCCGCAACTCGCGCTCGTTGCACGCGCTCGCGATGACCTCGTCACCGCAGACCACCACGCAACCCACCGGCACATCCCCATGGGCGGGAGCGCGCCGGGCCTCATCCAGCGCATGGCGCATCCACGCCTCGTCGCCGATCACGATCATGGCCCGATCCTGCCCGCCGCGCGCACCGGCGTGCCCGCCCCATCGAATGCGACCGCATACCGCAGCGCAAGGACCGAGGGGTCAGCCGCGATGGTGGCGGCCGCGGCCCGCGCGGCGGTGATGTCGAGCCCGGCCACGGCGAGCAGGGCCCCGTCGGCCGGCCGTGCACCGGCGGGCACCAGCACCACCACGGCGCGCGCAGCCCCGACGGGCACCGGTGCCCCGCCCGCGGCGGGCATCAGCACCACCCGCCCCCCCGCGATGCCCCCGGGCAGCGCCATGCCCCCGGGGTCACCTCCCACCGCACGCCATGCCGGGTCGCGGAGGGCCAGCGATGCATCGGTGCCCACGCGTGCGCGGAAGGGACGATCGCCCGGCACCACGCGCGCGCCGGCGCGCTCCAGGGCACCCGCCAGCGGCGCATCCGCGGCCACCTCGGGTGCTGCACCACCCACCCCGTGCAGGAAGGGCTCGGGCCAGGAGCCCACCACGGCGCGCACGCGCGGCATCCCCTCCCACGCGCGGTGGTCCCACCAGGCGATGTCACCGTCGGACAGATCGGCGGCTGCTGCCCCCACCGGCGACTCGAAGCCGTTCACGTAGAAGAACCAATCGGCGCTCGGGGACGACGACGATCCGCGGCCCAGCATCGACAGGACGAACCCGCCACCGTAGGCCGTCTCCACCGGCGTCACGCCCATGAGCGCGGTCATCACGCTCCGCCCGGGCGCCACGTGCTCGTCCAGCAGCACCTCCGCACCATGGTCGGCGGTCGCCACCACGCGCGCTGCGGGCTCGCCCGCCGCCGGTCCCGCCGCGGCAGAGCGCCGCTCGCATCCCACTCCCGCGAGAGCCGCCACGGCGACGAGCGCGGCGGCGGCGGCGGCGGCTGCGCGCCTACTCATAGTGCAGGGCGTCAAGCGGGTTGAGGCGCGCCGCGCGCCGCGCGGGAAGGACGGCGGCGAGGATGCCGGCCAGGACGGCGACCACGAGGAAGATGGCCAACTGCAGCCATGGGATGCGGAACACGATGCCCTCGTCCTGCAGGCCCAGCGAGAACACCCACGCGAGCAGCACGCCGAGCACGATCCCGACGATGCCACCGATCCCCGAGGTGATGGTGCTCTCGTACCGCACCATGCGACGCAGTTGGGAGCGTGTGACGCCGATGGCACGGAGCATGCCGATCTCGCGGGTCCTCTCGGTAATCGACAGCACCAGGGTGTTGACGATCCCGACCAACGAGATGACCACGCTCATCATCAGGAGCGCGTACAGCAGGTAGAGGATCGAGTCCACGCGACTGCTGATCTCATCGCGGTACTCCGCGTTGGTGCGCACCTCGGCCGCGGGATACGCCGCGAGCGCACCCGTAACCGCGTCCTTCACCCGGCCGGGGTCGGCGCCCGGGTCGAGGGTGGCGAGCATGAAGATGGGATCACGCGCGCTCACGACCCTGGCGATTCCGGTGTCGGATGCCATGAAGCCGCCGTTGAAGAGGATCTGGTCGCGATACAGGCCCACCACGCGGAACCTGGCCGTGTGCGTGGTGGCCGAGGTCGCCGTGAACGTATCGCCCATCGTCAGGCCCGCACCTCGTGCGAACTCCTCCTCCACCACCGCATCACCCGGGCCGAGGCCTGCGAGTGATGCCTGGGAGCCGGACACCCACTCCAGGGCCAGCGCGCGCGAGGCCTCATCGGGCTCCACCCCATAGATCATCCCGCGCTCGCCGCCATCCACACGGACCTGATCGGCGAGGACCGCCGCCACCTCTGCAACGCCGGGGGTACTGCGCACCGCCGTGGTGCTGCCTGCCGGGATGGGCTGGAAGTGCCTGCCCGCCACGATCAGGTCGCCGCGCAGGCTCCGGTCCATGGCACCGGTGACCGACTCCTTGAGGCCCTGGGCGAACACGGCGACGAAGGCGACGAGGCCGATCCCGATCATGAGGGCCGCCGCGGTCGCGGCCGTGCGCGACGGGTTGCGGGTGGCGTTCTGGCGGGCCAGGCTGCCCGATACCCCGGGCAGACGTTCGAGCGGCCACCCGAGGATGCGTGCCAGCCCCGGCACCGCGTACCGGCTGAGGCCGGCGATGGCGACGAACACCAGCAGGGCGCCGAGGGCCATGGTGAGCAGGCGCCGGGTCGCCCCCGCGTCGCCGGTCAGGGCCAGCGCGATCAGGGCGACGCCCAGAATGGCCACCACACCCGAGACAAGCGGTGCGAACCGCGCGAGGCGGCCCCGCGGGATCTCGGCACCTTCGCGCAGGGCGGCCACGGGAGGAACGCGGCTCGCGCGCAGGGCGGGGATGACGGCCGCGACCACACTCACGACCACGCCCACGAGCATGGCGGTGAGCGCGATGTCGAACGAGAACTCGGCCGCTGCCACTGGGATCCCCCCCGGCAGGAGGGCGTTGAACACCCACACGAGGAGCGCGGCGAATCCGTAGCCGCCGGCGATGCCCACGGCACCCGCTACCAGACCGATGACGAGGGCCTCGCCCACCACCGATGCCATCACCTGACGCCGACTGGCCCCGATGGTGCGGAGCAGGCCCAGTTCACGAAGGCGCTGGGCCACGGTGATCGAGAAGGTGTTGAAGATGATGAACGCACCCACAAACAGGGCGATGACGCCGAAGGCCAGGAGCGCCGGGCGCAGGAAGGTGTTGATCGCCTGATCCACCTGGGCGGCCTGCACGGCAGCGTCCTGCTCGCCCGTGAGTACGTCCACCGACCCCGGCAACTCCGCCGACAGGGTGCGGGCCAGGGCCGCGGGCGTGACACCCGGCGCGGCCTGCACCGCGATGGTGTTCGCGCGCCCCTCCAGGCCGAACCACCGCTGCACGTCGCCGATGGGCGCGACCACGATGGTCGCGCCACCGATGGAGGTCACGTTGGCGAAGGTGATGATGCCGGTGAGCGTCACGGGCATCACTCCCAACCGGGTGGCGACGCCCAGATGATCGCCGATCGCGAGGCCCTTCGACGTGGCGAGGGCCTCGTTCACGGCCACCTCGCCGGACCCGACGGGGTAGCGCCCCTCCGTGAGGTCCGTGGAGCGGAAGGGCTCGGGGGATGCCGAGAACACGAAGGACGGCGCGCCCGTGGACTGCGCGTACTCGCCGTCAATCACCGGCGACCCGAGCGCCGCGACCTCGGCCACCGCCTTCTCCACGCCCTCGACACCCTCGACGTGCGAAACCAGGGACTCGGGCAGGGTGGGGATGACCCATTGCATGGACTCGAAGTCCGTACGCGGGGTCACACGTACATCCACCCCCGAGTTGGCCGCCGTGAAGATCTCGTCGAAGGCACGGGTGATCTGGCTGGTCAGCACCAGCGTCCCCGTCACCATGGCCACCCCGAGCAGGATGGCGATCGCCGTCAGCGATGCGCGCAGACGGCGCTGCCGCAGGCCGGCGAGGATGAGGCGGATCACGTGCGGTCGAGACCCCGGACGGCGTCGAACACCTCGTCGGCGTCCATCCCCGCGCGATCGAGCACCACATGGCCGTCCGACAGCAGCACGACACGATCGGCGACGCTCGCGGCGGCGGGGTCGTGCGTGACCATCACCACGGTGCGGCCGCCCTCGTCCACGGCGCGGCGCAGCATCTCCAGGATCTCGTGCCCGCTCGCGGAGTCAAGATTGCCGGTGGGTTCGTCGGCGAAGATCACCGTCGGGCGGGCCACGAGCGCACGGGCGATCGCGACCCGCTGCTGCTGGCCGCCCGAGAGCTCGGCCGGCCGGTGGCGGGCGCGGTCGGACAGGCCCACGTCGGCCAGCATCGCGTCAATGCGATCGTCGCCATCGCGGGTTCCGGCGATGCGCAGGGGCAGCGCCACGTTCTCGCGGGCCGAGAGCATGGGCAGGAGGTTGAAGAACTGGAAGATGAAGCCGACGGATGTCCGGCGGAGCATCGTGAGGTCACGATCCGAGAGCCCGGTAAGGGGAGTGCCGTCGAGCACGACGGAACCTGCGGTGGGCCGGTCGAGACCGGCCAGGCAGTGCAGCAACGTGGACTTCCCGGAGCCCGATGGCCCCATCACCGCCGCGAACTGCCCGCGGGGGAACGTGATGGTCACATCCACGAGGGCGTCAATCGCCGCCTCGCCGTCGCCATAACGGCGGCCCAGGCCCTCCGCGCTCACCGCCGGCCCACGATCACCATCGCCCGTCATGTGCTCCTCCATGTCCGCGCGGCACGATAGCGCGTGAACACGGGTTCCTGTTTGGGCGATGGGGATTGCCGTTAGAGGCCTCGGGGCGCTAGCGTGCTGGACCCGAGATGGAGACCCTGCCTCCTCACATCGAGATGTGCCCAGCCGTGCCGACGCGGAGCGACCCGCGTGGGTCGGCTCTGGCGATCCGTGGTGTCGAGCGGGTGCTGGGCGGCAAACCGGTTCTGCGTGGCATCGGCCTCGATGTTCCCGCGGGCACCGTGATGGCCCTGCTCGGGCCCTCGGGCTGCGGCAAGACCACTCTGCTGCGTTGCATCGCGGGTCTCGACCGGCCCGACGCGGGCATGATCGCCGTGGACGACTTCACCGTGTCCGGCCCGGACTGCTTCGTGACCGCCGAGAGGCGCCGCGTCGGCATGGTGTTCCAGGAACCCGCCCTCTTCCCCAACCGCACGGTTGGCGGGAATGTGGGCTACGGACTTCCACGCCCGGAGCGAGGTGGCCCGCGTGTGGATCGTGCGCTCGCGCTGGTGGGACTCACCGGTACCGCCGACCGGATGCCCGCGACCCTGTCGGGCGGACAGCAGCAACGCGTATCGCTCGCGCGGGCGCTGGCCGCCGAGCCATCGCTCATCCTCCTCGACGAGCCCTTCGCCGCCCTCGATGCTCCGCTGCGCGCCGGGCTCCGGGGTGAGGTACGGCGCCTGCTGGCCGCGGCCGGGGCCACGGCGGTCTTCGTGACGCACGATCAGGAGGAGGCCTTCCTCATCGGCGATCAGGTCGCCCTGATGCTCGAGGGCCGCATCGCGCAGGTCGGCACGCCGGACGACCTGTACGAGCGACCCGCCAGCCGCGCGGTGGCCACGTTCGTTGGCGACGCCAATCTGCTCCCGTCCGAGGCCGTCGGATATGTGGCGCACACACCCGTGGGTGACGTGCCCCTCGCGCGCCCGGCGCACGGGAGAGTTGAGGTCGTCATCCGCCCCGAGTGCGTGGCCGCACGCCGCGGGAGCGACGCCGTGGTGGAGCGCGTCGAGTACTACGGACACGACGCCGTCATCGTCACCAGCAGCCGCGGCTGTCCCGTGCGATGCCGGGTCATGGGACGACCGCCGTACAACGTTGGCGACCGCATCGACCTGGAATACGTGGGCGAGCCGAGCGTGGCCTTCGCGCCGTAGTGCATTTGTCTAATGGTTATGACCTATAGAGTGGCCCCCGTCCGTTCTGACCACGTCACGAGGAGATGGAGTTGACCATCCGTCCGTGGGCCCTCATCGGCTCATCCATTGCCACCGTCGCATCGGTGTTCGTGCTGTCTGCGTGCGGGGGCCCGGCCGATTCCACCGCGTCCACCTCGGCCTCCACGGGCGACTCGCTCACCGTCTACTCCGGCCGTGAGGAGGAGTACATGGCGCCGGTCTTCCGTGCATACGAGAAGGCGACCGGCATCACCCTCGACGTCCGGTACGGCGACTCAGCCGACCTCGCCCTCCTGATCGGTGAGGAAGGGGACGACACCCCTGCCGACGTCTTCATCTCGCAGAGCCCCATCTCGCAGTCGTACGTCGACCAGCAGGACCTGCTGTCGGCGCTGCCGCAGGAGGTGCTCGACCGTGTCCCCAGCGGGCTGCGTGCCGCCGATGGCGACTGGGTCGGTATCGCAGGACGACAGCGGGTGCTCATCTACAACACCGATCTGGTCAAGGAGTCGGACCTTCCCCAGTCCGTGCTCGACCTGACCGACCCGAAGTACGCGGGCACGGTGGCGGTGGCGCCGTCCAACGGATCGTTCCAGGACTTCGTCGCGGCGCTCGACCAGCTGGAGGGCACCGCGGAGACCGACGCCTGGCTGAAGGGCATGGCCGCGAACGGAGCGAAGGCGTACGCCAAGAACAGCGCCATCGCCGACGCGGTGATGCGCGGCGAGATCGCGATGGGTCTGGTGAACCACTACTACGTCCTGGAGATCAAGGAGGACGACCCGGACGCTCCCGTGGCCGCCTACCGCTTCCCGGGCACAGACCCCGGCAGCCTGTTCCTCGTGGCCACGGCCTCCGTGCCGGAGGCGAGCGACGACCAGGAGCAGGCCGAAGCCCTGCTGGCGTACCTGCTCTCCGACGCGGGGCAGGGGCTGCTCGTGGCGGGCGAGGGCGAGTACCCGACGGTCATGGGCATCGCACCCGCAGAGGGCGCACCCTCTCTGACGGAGAACGACTACCCGGCATATGACCTGTCCGGCCAGACCGATCTGAAGGCGGTGGCCCAGCAGATCCGGGAGAGCGGCCTCGCGGACTAGCCGTACGACGGGGGGTGCGTGGGGGGCCACCGCGATCGCGGTGGCCCTCACCGTGCCCTTCGTCCTGCCGTTCGCATACCTGCTGGTCCGGAACGCGGAGGACCTCGCGGGACTGTGGGGGACCCTCGCGGACAACAGTCTGGTCGGACCGCTGCTCCGGAGTTGTGTGCTCGGCATCTCCGTGGCAGCCGCCGCCGGGGTGCTCGGCACGGCTGCTGCGTGGCTGGTGGCGCGCACCGACCTGCGTGGCCGGCGCATCTGGGCCCTCCTTCTGTGCCTGCCGCTGGTCATCCCGTCGTTCGTGGGCGCAGTCGCGCTCATCGCCGCATTCGCGCCCGGCGGCATCGTGGAGGACATGCTCGGAATCGCGTGGCTGCCCGACATCAGCGGATTCCGCGGGGCGTTCATCGTGCTGACTCTGCTCACGTTCCCCTACGTGTTCCTGCCGGTCATGGCGCGGCTCAGGTCTCTGTCACCCGCACTCGAGGAATCCGCGCGGCTGCTGGGACGTCGCCCTCTCTCGGTGTTCCTCACGGTGGTCGTGCCGCAGGCGCGTGCGGCCATCGCCGCCGGCGCGCTGCTGGTGTTCCTGTATGTCATCAGCGACTTCGGCGCCGTCCAGTTGCTGCGCTACGACACGCTGACGCGCGCGATCTACTCGGACCGGCTGCTGGATGCCACCAGGTCCATGGCGCTCAGCCTGGTGCTGGGGCTGCTGGCCGTCGGCATCGTGGCACTGGAGCGGCGGTCGTCGCGGGTGGGTCTCCGTGACCATGCCCGGGGGGGGTCGCCCCTCATCGTGCCCCTCGGCGGTGCGCGGCGGGGCGTGGCCTACGGCTTCCTGACGGTGCTGATCGGAATCGCCCTGATCGCCCCGATCGCCGTCCTGGCGTTCTGGGCCATCCGCGGGCTGGCCCAGGGATCGCCCGACGCAATGTCGGTCGTGGGTGACCCCGGCCTGATCGCCGGGCCCCTTCTCAGCACGGTGGGCGTGAGCGTGGTCGCCGCCCTCGTGACCACCGCCATCATCCTTCCCATCGCGTTCCGCACGGTGCGCCGCCCCGGGCGCCTGGGCGAGGCGCTGGCGGGAGTCGTCGTGGGCGGATTCGCCCTTCCGGGCCTCATCACCGCCCTCGCGTTGGTCTTCTTCACGCTGTCCGCGCCCGGCGCGATCGGTGCGCTCTACCAGACACTTCCGCTCCTCGTGCTCGCCTACGTGGTGCACCACGGCGCGCTGGCGCTGGGCGCCGCGCAGTCCGCAGTGGCCAGCATCCCGCAACGCCTCGACGACGCCGCGCGCATCATGGGCAAGGGCAGATGGCAGCGCTTCGCGGGCATCGAACTCCCCCTCATGCTGCCGGGCCTCGCGGCGGGCGCCGGCCTCGTCCTCTTGTCCACGGCGAAGGAGTTGCCCGCCACCCTGCTCCTGGCCCCGCCCGGCTTCTCGACCCTGGCCACCAAGGTCTGGCAGGCCGCGGAGATGGCCGCCTACGAGGACGCTGCGATCTTCGCCCTCGCCCTGGTGGCGATCTCGGGCGTGCTCACATGGTTCCTGGTGGTGCGCCCAGCCCTGCGCTCATGGGCGACCCCGGTGCCGGGCGCCGCGCCCACAGGACCGGAACCACCCACGGCAAGCCGTGCCCCGGAGCCGACGACCCCATAGAGAGCGCTACCCCGGTGCCAGGCACGTAACCACGATCCCTACCCCGGTGCCAGGCACTTAACACCGTGCCAGACACCTTGCCCTGGCCTCCCTACCCCGGTGTCAGGCACTTAACCACGATCCCTACCCCGGTGTCAGGCACTTAACACCGTGCCAGACACCTTGCCCTGGCCTGCCCGTGATGCCATGGGTGGTGGCTCAGTCGAGGTAGGTGTCCTCCGCCGTCCATGGTGGTGAACACGTGCAGAGGAAGGTGAGGTGGCCGATTCCGGTGTTCGTGATCTGGTGCCGGGCGCCCGGGGGGATGAGGACGGCGTCGCCGGGCACGACGACTCGCTCCTCCCCGTCGATCTCCATCAGCGCCTCGCCCTCGAGCAGGTAGTACATCTCCTCGGCGAGCCGGTGGTGATGGCGGTCCGTGCGGCCGCCCGGCGGAAGGGTGGCCTCCGCCAGGCTGTGATGGGCCACGGGCGCCACCGCCAGGTCGAGCAGCGAGCGGATCGTGCTGCCGTCGGTGGAGGTGAAGGGAACAGCATCGCGGTGGGCGCGGACCTCCATCAGTGGAAGGCCCGTGACAGCTTCTTGCGGTAGTCGGGCACTAAGGGGTGGGTGTCCCCGAGTTCCCGGAACTGGCCGATGAGCATCTTGCGAAGGTCGTCCTTGAGCACGCGGTCGGTGGCGGTCGTCGCGGCATCCACCAGGCTGGCGAACGCCTGCTGCCAGTCCTCGCGCTCGACCGCTGCGAGGCCGGACTGCACGTCGGGCAGGTCGCTTCCCATCACGCGGATACGCGCCAGCAGGCCCGCCGCGATGGGATCGTGCGACGCCGGGTTGAGCACCACCGCGGCCTCCTCGAGGTCGCGGTGGTGCAACAGGATGTGGCCCAACGCGATGCGGGCGTCCGTCCGTCCGGCGTCGCGAACGATGGCCTCACGCAGGCTGTCCTCGTCGCCTGCCTCGATCAGGGCGTCCACCTTGCTCGGGACGAGCGCGTCGAGGAAGGCCTCCATCCGGTCGTGCCCCACGAGGCCCACGAACTCCTCGACCATCTGGCCACCCCGGAAAGCCTTCACCGCGGGGATGCTCAGGATCTGGAACCTCCGCGCAAGCCCGGGGTTGGAGTCGATGTCCACCTTGGCCAGCACCATGTCGGGGGTCCGGCGGCCCACCGCGGCCTCGATGAGCGGACCCAGTTGGCGACATGGCCCGCACCACTCGGCCCAGAAGTCCACGACGACGGTGACCTCGTGGCTGCGCTCGATGACGTCCTGCTGAAAGGTTGCCTCGGTCACGTCCATGACTCGACGATAACCCACAGCCGGGCGAGGGTGGATCACCTACCCTCATGTCATGTCCTCACACGAATTCGTCTACCACATGCACAAGGTCCGGATGGCCTACCCGCCGGACCGGGTTGTGCTTGACGACATCACGCTGGCATTCCTGCCGGGCGCGAAGATCGGCGTGCTCGGCTCCAACGGCGCGGGCAAGAGCACCCTGCTGAAGATCATGGCCGGGGAGATCACCCCGAGCAACGGCGATGCCGCGCCCGGCGCCGGCGTGAACGTCGGCTACCTGCCCCAGGAGCCGATGCTGGACGAGTCGAAGGACGTCCGCGGCAACGTCGAGGAGGGCGTCAGCGCCCGGCGCGACCTGCTCACCCGGTTCGGCGTGATGAGCGCCCAACTGGGCGAGCCCATGGAGCCCGCCGAGATGGAGGCGCTCCTCGAGGAGTACCAGAGCGTGCAGGACGCCATCGAGCGCACGGGCTCGTGGGACCTCGATCGCGAGGTCGAGGTCGCCATGGACGCCCTCCGCGTGCCCCCGGGCGACGCCGGCGTGGCCACGCTCTCCGGTGGTGAGCGGCGGCGGGTGGCCCTGTGCCGCCTGCTGCTGTCGGCACCGGACATGCTGCTGCTCGACGAGCCCACGAACCACCTGGATGCCGAATCAGTGGCCTGGCTCGAGCGGTTCCTCGACGAGTACGCGGGGACGGTGGTCGCCGTCACCCACGACCGCTACTTCCTCGACAACGTCGCAGGCTGGATCCTCGAACTCGACCGCGGCCGTGGCATCCCCTGGAAGGGGAACTATTCGTCGTGGCTCGAGCAGAAAGGGCAGCGGCTGGCTCAGGAGGAGAAGGAGGCCAGCAAGCGGCAGAAGGCCATCGCGCGCGAACTCGAGTGGGTGCGCACGAACCCGAAGGGTCGCCAGGCCAAGAGCAAGGCACGCGTGACCAATTACGAGCAACTGGTCGCAGCCGAGGCGGACATGCAGAAGCGCGGGGGGGCCGCGGACATCCGCATCCCGCTCGCCCCCCGCCTGGGCGACAAGGTCGTCGAGGCCAGGGGTCTGTCGAAGGCCTTCGGCGACACCCTCCTGTTCGACGACCTCTCGTTCTCTCTCCCCCCCGGCGGCATCGTGGGCATCATCGGCCCGAACGGCGCCGGCAAGACCACCCTCGCCCGGATGATCACCGGGCAGGAGCAGCCCGACGCGGGCACGCTTGACATCGGTGAGACCGTGCGCATGGCGTATGTGGACCAGAGCCGCGACGCGCTCGATCCGAAGAAGACCGTCCATGACGAGATCGCGGGAGGGCGCGACGTCATTGATCTGGGCGGCGGCAACGAGGTTCAGGCCCGTGCCTACACCGCGGCGTTCAACTTCCGCGGTTCCGACCAGCAGAAGCCCATCGGCCAGCTCTCGGGCGGCGAGCGCAACCGCGTCCACATGGCCAAAATGGTGAGCGGCGGCGGCAACCTGCTGCTGCTCGATGAGCCAACCAACGACCTCGATGTCGACACCCTGCGTGCGCTCGAGACCGCGCTTGAAACGTTCTCGGGCTGCGCCGTCGTCATCACCCACGACCGCTGGTTCCTCGACCGCGCCGCCACCCACATCCTCGCCTTCGAGAGCGACTCGAACGTCGTCTGGTTCGAGGGCTCGTACTCCGAGTACGAGGAGAACCGGCGCAAGCGGCTGGGGGGCGACGCCGACCGCCCCCACCGGATCCGCTACCGCAGGCTCACGACGCCGCGCTGAGGACGGTCAGGGCGACGCCACGCCCCACCGGGATGTCAGTCGTTGCAGGTGCCGACCGCGGTCCACGCACCGCCAACCTTCCATATGCCCGATGCGTGGAACTGGCCGTTCACTGAGATCGTGATGGTGCGCACGGTGCCGTCCAGGTTCAGGGCTTTGCTGGCGACAGCCAGCGTGCCCCCGATGCCCTTGGGACTGTCGAGCCCCACCCGGTAGCCGCCGTTCGCCGCGCCGGTGGCCTCAACGCCGCGGCCCACGACCCGGCACGACGACAGGTCGAACGTGCGCGAGAACGTCGGGCCCGCGATGGTCACGGTGTCCCCGGTGCCCCCGCCGCCCCCGCTCGGATTCTTCCCCGAGCACGACGACGGCCGGTCCGGCCACGCCACGGCCAGAGCATCCGCGGTGCCGGGTCCGTAGCGGCCGTCGGCGGTGAGGCCCTCGTCCTTCTGGAACGCGAGGAGCGCGGCCTCGGTACCCGATCCGACGACGCCGTCCACCTTCCCCCGGTAGTAGCACAGGTCCGTGAGGGCGGTCTGGAGGAACTCCACGGCATCGGTGGAGTCCCCGCCCAGGGCAAGGTTGATGGCCGCGTGGGTCTGCGGCCCGGCGACGCCATCCACGGGCAGGCTGGCGGCGCGCTGGAATTTCTTGACGGCGGCCGTGGTCATGGGGCCGTACTCGCCGTTGATCGGGCCTGTGTAGAAGCCCAGATCCGTCAGGTCATGCTGCAGTTCCTCGTTGACCGTGATCACCGGGTTGGTGGCGGGCGTGGTCGTGGAGGTCGCCGTGGTCCCGGTCCTCGTTGTGGGGGTCGTCGCTGTGGGGGTCGTCGTTGTGGGGGTCGTGGGGGTGGTCGTCGTGGCGGTGGTCGGAGTGGTTGGCACGGTGACCGTCACCGTTTCCGTGCCGCCGAATCCGCAGCCGCCCGCAACCAGCGCGACGGTGGTCAGACCTGCAGCGATCGCAACGATGCGAGAGGACGTCATGCGGGCTTCACCTCGTGACATGGAGTGTCGTCTCCCACGGGATTCCATACTCCCATCGGTGCCCCTCCCCGGTGTACCCTCCTCCGTCGCCCGGCCGACGCGCGCGGGCCGCCGAGAGAACCCGCCCTAGGAGCCCCTGTGAGCGCATCACCGGACCCGTTCAACGCCCGCTCAACCCTCTCCGCCGGAGGGCGGGACTACGCGATCTGGCGTCTGGGCGCGCTCGGCACCGACCTCTCGCGCACCCCGTTCGTGGTGAAGATCCTCACCGAGAACGTGCTGCGGGGCGCGGGCGGCGAGTTCGTCACCGACGACGACATCCGGGCGCTCGCCGGGTGGTCGCCCAACTCGGGTCTGGCCCGCGAGGTACCGCTCCTGCCCGCGCGCGTCGTGATGCAGGACTTCACCGGCGTGCCGTGCGTAGTGGACCTCGCCGCCATGCGCGACGCCATGCGCGATTTGGGTGCCGACCCCTCACGCATCAACCCGCTGGTGCCGGCCGATCTCGTGATCGACCACTCCGTGCAGGTGGACTCGTTCGGCACAGACCGTGCGTTCGAGGACAACGTCGCCCGGGAGTACGAGCGCAACGCCGAGCGCTACGCGCTGCTGCGCTGGGCCCAGCAGGCCTTCCAGGACTTCCGTGCCGTGCCGCCGGGCACCGGCATCGTCCACCAGGTGAACCTCGAGTACCTCGCCGGCGTCGTGGCCACCCGCGAGGTGGACGGCGAGACGCGCGCCTACCCGGACTCACTGGTCGGCACCGACTCGCACACCACGATGATCTCGGGGCTGGGCATCCTCGGCTTCGGCGTGGGTGGCATTGAGGCCGAGGCCAACCTGCTCGGCCAGCCCATCAACCTGCCGTGGCCGGTCGTGGTGGGCGTCAAGCTCACCGGGCAGCTCCAGCCCGGCGCCACCGCGACCGATCTCGTTCTCACACTCACCGAGATGCTGCGTGCGCATGGTGTCGTGGGCAAGTTCGTGGAGTTCTACGGAGACGGGCTGTCAAATATCACGCTGGCCGACCGCGCCACCATCGCCAACATGGCACCCGAGTACGGCGCCACCACCGGCATCTTCCCGGTGGACGCCGAGACGCTCCGCTACCTCACCACGACCGGGCGCGGGCACATGGTGCCCCTGGTCGAGGCCTACTACCGCGCGCAGGGCATGTTCCGCGAAGATGGCGCCGCCGACCCGTCCTACGACGAGCATCTGGCCCTCGATCTGGGCGATGTCGTCCCGTCGCTGGCCGGCCCCCGCCGGCCCCAGGACCGCGTGGTGCTGCCCGAGGTGGGCAACCGCTTCATGGAGGAGTACCCGGAGGGTATGCACTCCAACGGGGGCAGCCGGCACTACGACACCGTTGAGGTGGACATCGACGGCCGGACGACCGAGTTCGGGTCGGCCTCGGTGGCCATCGCCGCCATCACCTCATGCACCAACACGTCCAACCCGTATGTGATGGTGGGCGCGGGTCTCCTCGCCAGGAACGCCGTGGCACGCGGCCTCGAGGTGCCGCCGACCGTCAAGACCTCCTTCGCCCCGGGCTCGCGCGCCGTCACCGGGTACATGGAGAGGGCCGGCCTGATGCCGTACCTCGACCGGCTCCGCTTCAACCTCGTGGGCTACGGCTGCACCACCTGCATCGGCAACTCCGGACCGCTCGACGAGCCCGTCACCCGGGCCATCGAGGACAACGGCATGGTCGTGGCCGCCGTGCTGTCGGGCAACCGCAACTTCGAGGGCCGCGTGCACCCGCACGTGAAGGCCGCCTTCCTGGCCTCGCCGCCACTGGTCGTCGCCTTCGCGCTGGCCGGGCGCGTGGACCTCGACCTCACCACCGAGCCCCTCGGCACCGGCGCCGACGGAGCGCCCGTGATGCTCGCGGACATCTGGCCGTCGGCGGATGAGGTACGCGAGGTCGTGGACGCCACGATCGACGCCGCCCTGTTCACCGAGTTCTACGCATCGGTGTTCGACGGCGACGAGCGCTGGCGCGCAATCCCGGTCCCCGCCGGGGACACCTACGTCTGGGATGCCGACAGCACCTACGTCCAGTTGCCGCCATTCTTCGACGGCCTCACCCCCGAGGCCCCGGGCGTCACCGACATCGAGGACGCCCGCGCCCTCGCCGTGCTGGGTGACTCGGTCACCACCGACCACATCTCGCCCGCAGGCGTGATCCCCGTCAACTCACCCGCAGGTGAGTACCTCATCGCCAAGGGCGTCGAGCCGCGTGATTTCAACTCATTCGGGTCCCGCCGCGGCAACCACGAGGTCATGATGCGCGGCACCTTCGGGAACATCCGCCTGCGGAACGCGCTGGCCGGTGGCAAGGAGGGCAACTGGACCGAGCACGTCACCACCGGCGAGGTCATCCCCATCTACGACGCCGCCATGCGCTACCAGGCCGACGGCGTGCCCCTCGTGATCCTGGCCGGCAAGGAGTACGGGTCGGGGTCCAGCCGCGACTGGGCCGCCAAGGGCACGGCGCTCCTGGGCGTGCGCGCGGTCATCGCGCAGTCGTTCGAGCGCATCCACCGCGGCAATCTGGTGGGCATGGGCGTGCTGCCCCTGCAGTTCCTCGACGGGCACAGCGTGGAGGCCCTGGGCCTGACCGGCTCGGAGACGTTCACCATCAACGGGGTCTCCGACATGGAGCCGCGCGCCATCCTCACGGTGGAGATGGGTGACGGCCGCCAGTTCCCGGTGCTCTCGCGCATCGACGGCCCGACCGAGATGAACTACCTGCGCAACGGCGGCATCCTGCCCACCGTGCTCAGGCGCCTCTACCGCGAGAGCGCCTAGCGCCCACCCGGCAGGGCGGGGCCGGGGTCAGGTGATGCCGTCGGCCGCGGCATCCACCACAGCCCGCAGCGCCTGCCCCAGTCCGGGGCGCGCGGCCAGCGTGCCGGGGGCGCCCTCGGGGCCCACGGGCAGTTGCTGCACCTCGCCCCCTGCGGCGATCACGATGACCGCGCCAGCGGCCACGTCCCAGGCATTGACGCCGAACTCGTAGTAGCCGTCGAGGCGGCCGGCGGCCACCCATGCCATGTCGAGGGCGGCCGAGCCGCCGCGGCGCATGTCCCGCACGTGCGGGATGACGCCCGACAGCCGACGGGCCTGGCGGCGGCGGCGCACCGCGTCGTACCCGAAGCCGCTGGCGATGAGTGCCGTGCTCAGGTCGTGACGGGGCTCCAGCACCAACGGCTCGCCATTCAGCAGGGCCGTCTCACCCCGCACGGCACTGAAGGTCTCACCCCGGATGGGGTCGTGCACCACCCCCACCAGTCCACCGGCGGCGTCCTGGCACCCGATGCTCACCGCCCACTGGGGGTAGCCCCAGAGGAAGTTGGTGGTCCCATCGAGCGGGTCCACCAGCCACAGGATCCCACTGCTCCCGCCCTCGGCCTCGCCGGACTCCTCGGACAGGATGGCGTCGTCCGGCCGCTCCGTGCGGATGAGGGACAAAATGATGCCCTCGGCCTCGCGATCGGCGTCGCTCACCAGATCGGTGGACGTGCTCTTGACGGTGAGGCCCTCCACGGGGCGCTCGAAACGGGCCAGCAAGCGCTCGCCGGCAGTGCGGGCGGCGCGCACGGCGAGGTTGAGCACCTCACTCGCGAGTTGCGGGTCGGTCGTCACGGGGCGGCATCCTACGCACCGCCACATGCGGGGCCGCGCTAGCCTCCCCGCCGTGACCGAGACCGTGAACCTCATTTCCCCCCGCGGCTACTGCGCGGGTGTCGACCGCGCGATCGAGACGGTGGACCGGCTGCTGGCCGAGCGCGGAGCACCCGTGTACGTGCGCGGTGAGATCGTGCACAACCAGTACGTGGTGCGGACCCTTGCCGACAAGGGTGCCGTGTTCGTGGATACCCCCGAGGAGGTACCCGAGGGCAACCTGATCGTGCTGTCGGCCCACGGCAGCGCGCCCGACATCTACGAGCGTTGTGCCAGGCGTAACCTCGAGGTGGTCGATGCCACATGCCCGCTGGTCAGCAAGGTGCACGCCGAGGTGCGCCGGTATGCCGGGCGCGGTGCCACGGTGCTGCTGGTGGGCCACGAGGACCATGACGAGGTCATCGGCACCCGTGGCGAGGCGCCCGATCAGGTGATCCTGATCGAGGACGTCGCGCAGGCCGAGGCCGTCCAGGTTGCCGACCCGGACAACGTTGCCCTTACCACCCAGACCACGCTGTCGCTGGATGACACGGCCGAGATCATCGCCGTCCTCAGGCGGCGGTTCCCCGCGCTGCAGGCCCCGACGTCCAGCGACATCTGTTACGCCACACAGAACCGGCAGGACGCCGTCAAGTCGGCCGTCGAGAATGAGGATGCGGAGCTGGTGCTCGTGGTGGGGTCGCAGAACTCATCCAACTCCCAGCGCCTCGTGGAGGTCGCCCGTGCCGGTGGCGCCGACAGCCACCTCATCGATAGCGCGGCCGACCTCGACCCCATGTGGCTGGACGACCACCCCCGCGTGGCCCTGACGGCCGGGGCATCCGCGCCCGAGGTGCTGGTACGCGAGGTATTGGACTACCTGGAAACGCGCGGCTATGCGCGCAGGGGCAACGAGGTCCCAACGGACGAGGGCGTCGTGTTCGCCCTCCCGCCGCAAGTACGCTAGCCCCATGCGCAGTGCCCCATATCTCGCGGCCGCCCTGCTGGTGGCCGGGGGTTCACT
>CAMAVU010000014.1 GCA_945861935.1 Bifidobacterium breve
GAAGGGCCCCTGGAAGAGGTCGATCGCAACCTCCTGCGTGAGGGCTGCACTGGAGTCGGGTGGAGCCACCCCGGCAACGTTACCGTCACCCCCGGCGCCAGGCTGCCCGGCCCGGCCCGCGTCCGTGCGATCATGCCGCCCGATGAGCATCCGAATCTCTCCGCGTGTCGCGGGCATCCCGCGCTACGAGCCCGGCCTCACCATGGCCGAGGTCTTGGCAGGCTACGGTCTGGATGCGGTCGTGAAGCTCGCGTCCAACGAGAGCCCATTCCCCCCGTTGCCCGAGGTCTCGGCGGTGATCGCCGATGGTCTGGATGGACTCAACCGCTACCCGGACGGCGCAGCCCGCGCGCTGCGCGGGGCACTGGCCGATCGTCACAGCGTGGATCCCTCCCAGGTGGCCGTGGGCAACGGCTCATGCGAGATCATCGTGCACGCGGGAGCGGCGCTGCTCGACCCCGGCACCACGATCATCCACGCTGACCCGTCGTTCGCGATGTACCCCCACCTGGCGGCCGCGAGCGGGGCCAGATCTGTTGCGGTCCCACTCGCCCCCGATGGGGGGCACGATCTCGACGCCATGGCCGCGGCCGTGGACGAGCGCACGCGGCTGGTAATCATCTGCAACCCGAACAATCCCACGGGCGTCTATCGCGCCGCCGATGAGGTCGAGCGCTTCCTCAACCTCATCCCCGATGACCTCGCCGTGCTCGTGGACGAGGCCTATTACGACTTCGTTTCCGAGCCCGACCGCGGCCGCGTTGCGGTGCTGGCCCGCACGCGGCCGAACCTGCTCGTCACGCGGACGTTCAGCAAGGCCTACGGCCTGTGCGGGCTGCGCGTGGGGTACGGGATCGGGTCCGCGGGGTGGGTCGGGGCGCTGGACGCCGTGCGCCAGCCGTTCAACACGAACCACCTGGCGCAGGTCGCGGCGCTCGAGAGCCTGCGGCACCCCGCAGCCATTCAGGCGCGTGCCGACGAGGCCATCGCCGAGCGGGAGCGGGTGGCGGATGCGTTCATCCTGATGGGGGTGCCCTTTACCCGGAGCCACGGCAACTTTATCCTGATGGAACCGCCGGACCCGGGCATGGATGCGCGGGTCCTGCACGAGGGGCTCCTGCAGAGGGGCATAATCGTCCGTGACGGTTCCGCTCTGGGATGCCCGGGCACCCTGCGCGTGACCATCGGGGCGCCATTGGAGAACGACGCCTTCCTCGCCGCGCTCGCCGCGGTGGTGGGTACCACAACACTGAGAGGGGACGCACCGCAACCATGATGATCGTGATGAAGGAAGGCGCGACCGACGGGCAGATCCAGTCCATCGTGGACCGCGTGACCGCCGCCGGGGCCCAGGCCCATGTGTCGCGCGGTGAGTTCGTCACCGTCATCGGGGCGATTGGCGACGACCGCGAGATGATTGCCCAGCTCGATCTGGCCGGCGAGGACGGCGTGGAGAAGGTCGTCCCGATCCTCAGGCCCTACAAGTTGGTCTCACGTGAGTTCCGGCACGGCGATCTGCCCGTGGTGGTGGACGGCATCCAGATCGGCGGCGGGTCATTCGGCCTGATCGCGGGCCCCTGCACGGTCGAGACGCGCGAGCAGACGCTCGAGACGGCGCGCGTGGTGAAGGCCGCCGGCGCCGCGATGCTTCGCGGTGGCGCGTTCAAGCCACGCACCTCGCCCTACACCTTCCAGGGCCTCGGAAAGCCGGCGCTCGAGATCCTCGCAGAGGCCCGGGCCGAGACAGGGCTGCCCATCGTCACGGAGCTGATGGACATCCGCCAGCTCGACGACATCCTCGAGGTCGCCGATGTGATCCAACTCGGTGCCCGGAACATGCAGAACTTCGACCTCATGCGCGAGGTCGGCCGCACCGACAAGGCCGTGCTGCTGAAGCGCGGGCTGGCCAACACCGTCGAGGAGTGGCTGCTCTCGGCCGAGTACATCGCGAAGGAGGGCAACGAGCGCATCATCCTGTGCGAGCGGGGCATCCGCACCTTCGAGACCGCGACGCGCTCCACGCTGGACCTCTCCGCCGTGCCGGTGGCCAAGAGCCTGTCCGCGCTGCCGGTGATCGTGGACCCCTCCCACGCCATGGGCCGTCGCGACTTCATCCTGCCCATGGCCCGGGCGGCTGTGGCCGCGGGGGCCGACGGCCTGATCGTCGAGGTGCACCCCGCACCCGAGCATGCACTCTGCGATGGCCCGCAGGCGCTGCACTCGGCGGGCTTCGCCGCGTGGGTCGAGGACGTCAGGCGGATCGTGGACGTCATGGGTCTGATCATGGCGGGCGGCGAGCCCGTGGCCGCCGGGGTCTAGGTGTCCGCGGCCGGGCTGGGCGGCCCGGTCGCCCTGGTGGGTGTCGGCCTGATGGGCGGCTCGCTGGGTCTCGCGTTGCGGGAGCGCGCGGGCGTCACCGACGTCCGCGGCATCGACCCCGGCGATGGCGCGCTGGACGAGGCCCTCCGGCAGGGTGCGATTACGCGGGCATGCACCGACCTCGACGATGCCGTCCGTGGGGCGGCCGTGGTCGTGGTGTGCACGCCCGTGGGCGACATCCCCCACCTTGTCCGCCGGGTACTGGAGGTTGCCGACGGCGATGCGGTTGTGACGGATGTGGGTTCGGCCAAGAGCGGGGTCCTCGTCGCGCTCACACCGGATGAGCGCGAGCGGTTCTGCGGCGGGCACCCGGTGGCGGGCGACGAGCGGTCGGGCATGGTGGGTGCGCGGGCGGACCTGTTCGTGGACGCCACGTGGTTTCTCACGCCCACCGCCGAGACCCGGCCCGACCTCCTCAGGCGCGTGCACGGGATGGCCTCGTCGGTGGGTGCCACACCGGTGGCCGTGGACGCACAGGTGCACGACCGCCTGATGGCACTGGTCTCGCACCTGCCGCATGTCATCGCGTCGGCGCTTGTGCGGCAGGCGGCGTCCACCGCCCCTCAGGGCCGCGATGCGCTCCGCTCCGCCGGCCCGTCCTTCCGCGACCTGACCCGGGTTGCCGGTGCAAACCCACGGCTGTGGGCCGACATCCTCCTGAGCAACCGCGATGCGGTGCTCGCCGAGACGGCGCGCCACCGCAACGAACTGGCCGACGTCGAGTCGGCCATCTCCCGGGACGACCGCGCGTGGCTTGAGGCGTTCTTCGCCGCCGCCGCGGAGGGCCGCGCTCGCCTTGTGGACCCGGGGGAGGGTCCCGGTGGCGAGATCGTGCGCATCACCGTCGAGGTTCCCAACCGGCCGGGGGTGCTCAGCGAGATCGCCACGGCGCTCGGGCATGCCCACATCAACATCGAGGACCTGCACCTCATCCCCGGGCGCGCCGACGAGGCGCACGGCACGCTCTCGCTGGATGTGGCGGGCGCGGATGCGGCACGTCGGGCCGCCGCGCTGATCGAGGACCGGGGCTTCCGCGTGACCCCTGGTCCGTGATGCCGCGCGTCGGCGGCGACCCGGACCACCCGTCGAGTGCGGCCGGGGGGCGGTGGGGATGCGGGGGCACGGCGGTCACGGGATGGTGAGTGAGGAGGAGGCCCTGCCGGGGCGCTCTGAGACCGTCCGCGTGCCCGCCGCCCACGAGGTTCTGGGCACCGCCCTGCTGCCGCCCATTCCTGCGGGGTTCGAGCAGGTGATCGTCGGGATGGGCTGCTTCTGGGGTGCCGAGCGCGTGTTCTGGTCACTGCCTGGCGTCTGGACCACTGCCGTCGGATATGCGGGGGGCGTCACCCGCAACCCGCTGTACGAGGAGGTCTGCACGGGCCGCACCGGGCATGCCGAGGTGGTCCTCGCGGTGTTCGACCCCGCAGTCACGTCGTACGGCCGGATGCTCGCGGTGTTCTGGGAGGGACACGACCCCACACAGGGCTCGCGGCAGGGGAATGATGTGGGGACCCAGTACCGGTCGGCGATCTACTGGATGAACGAAGGCCAGCGCGAGAGGGCTGAGGCATCGCGCGCCATGTTCCAGCAGGCGCTCGACGCTGCGGGTGCCGGGCGCATCACCACCGAGATCGCGCAGGCGGGTCCCTTCTACTTCGGCGAGGCGTACCACCAGCAGTACCTGCACAAGAACCCGGACGGGTACTGCGGCCTCGGTGGCACCGGCGTGGCGTGCCCGGCCGGCGTCGCCGATCCGGTCTGACCACCGTGCCGGGACTGCGCCCGCCCCGCCCCCTCGTCGCAGGCGACTTCGATGCCGCCCGCGAGGTGGCCGACTCGTGGTTCGGGCATCCCGTCGGCCTCACCCTGCATCGGCTCTTCTTCGACCAACTCGGGCCGACCGGGGTCTGGATCGAGAGCACGGACGGCCGCCCCGCGGGCTTCCTTCTGGGTCTGATCAGCACGGCCGACCCCGATCTGGCCTACGTGCACATGCACGCGGTGGACCCCGCCCTCCGGGGGCAGGGGGTGGGGGCATCCCTCTACCGGGAGTTCGGCAGGCGCGCCGGAGAGGCGGGGTGCACCCGTATCCGGGCCCTCGCGGCCCCGCATCGTGAGGGCGCCGTCGCATTCCATCGCGCCCTGGGGTTCGACGGTCCGCTGAGGGAGGGCCACCTCGGCCCGGGTGAGGACCGCATCGTCTTCGAGCGGGCGCTGCCGATCACCTGAGCGTTCAGGCCGGCACGCCCTCCAGGAAGTCGCCGATCACGCGGCTCAGGGTGCCACCGCGCCAGGCCAACGGGCTCTCCCCGTCGTCCTCCACCAGAAAGCGGGCGCCCGGGATCAGGGCGGCCCAGCGCTCGGCGATCCGCAGGGGATGGTCGGGATCGAGACGGTCGTGACTGCCCACCACGAGGGTGGGGCACGCGACGGCGCCGAGCGCCTCTTCGCCGGGGAAGGCGGCTCCGGACGGCGTGGCGCGGAGCGCGTCGGCAACGGCAGCGGGCCACGCATGGCGCGACAGCCGCTGCCGCATCACCGTGCGGATGAGGTCCACGCTGCCACCGGGCACGCCGGGGTCGCCGTAGGCGGACACGAAGCCATCGGGACCGCCGGACTCAAGGCCCGCCGCGAGGCGCTCCCACCGGGCGGGATCCCGGGTGGGAGCGCCGAGGTGCGCAGGCGTGATGGCCACCAGCGCCCGCACGCGCCCGGGATGCGCCAGTGCGACCGCGGCGGCGACTGCGGCCCCCATGGACATCCCGACGAGGGCCGCCCGCGGGACCCCGCGATCGTCGAGCACGCGGATGGCATCGTGCGCCAGTTGCGTGTACCGGTAGTCGGCCGGAGAGGGCGCGGGGGATGACTCCCCATGCCCGCGTGAGTCGTATGCGATGACCCTGAAGCCGTCTCGCTGGAGCGCCGTGGATCCGTGCACGACGTAGCGCCGCGTGGCCGACAGACCGTGCAGCATCAGAACCGGCGGTCCGTCGCCGTCGTCGTCACCGCGCAACGTGACGCCGTCTCCCTCGACGGCGAAGGCGGTCACGCCACGTCCCGGAGCAGGGCGAGCAGGCTGTCGGCATGGCGCTCCATGAACGCCGGGCCGATACCGGCGATGCCGAGCAGCGCGTCGTCGTCCGCGGGACGGTGGACGGCGATGGACCGCAGCGCCCGGTCGGCGCAGACGGTGTAGGCGGGGTTGCCCGAGGCACGCTCCCGGCGCCATTCGCGCAGACGCTCAAAAACGGCGGCATCGTCCGACTCCATGCTCTCTCTGACGACCGGGGCCCGCTGGCGTGTTGCCGGTGGCTGGGGCAGCGCGGCGGCTGGCAGGGGATCGCAGGCGTCGCAGCACCGCCCGGTCGGCGCGCCGGTGGCGGGGTCGCCGAAGTGCCTCAGGATCACCTGTCGGCGGCAGCCCGCGGCATCCACGTAGCCCGTGATGGCGCGGTATCCCATCCACGCCCGGTCGCGGGCTGCCCGGGGGTCGCCCCCCGCCGCGGTGCGGTCGCTGGTGGCAAACCGGATCAGCCGGCCGAGGTCCGCACGCATCGCCAGGAGCACCGCGCGCGCGGGCAGGCCGTCGCGTCCTGCACGCCCGGCCTCCTGGTAGTAGGCCTCGAGCGAGGTGGGGATGGACCAGTGCCACACGCCGCGGACGTCTGATCGGTCGATGCCCATGCCGAATGCGCTTGTGGCGGCGATGACGTCGGCCTGACCCGACATGAAGGCGTCCTGGGACCGGATACGGTCCTCGTCGGCCATGCCCGCGTGGTAGCCCACCGCCCGGAGGCCGCGACGGGCGAGCCCCTCGGCGACCTCCTCGGTGGCCTTGCGGGTGCCGCAATAGACGATGGCCGGCGTGCCGCCGGGTGCCGTCAGACCCGCCTCGAGCACGGCCCACTTCCGGGCCACGGCTCCCGTGCCGTCGAGCCGGATGACATCGAATGAGAGGTTCGCGCGGTCGAAGCCGGTTCGCACCGTTACCGGGTCGGTGAGACCCAGACGGCGAACGATCTCGTCGGACACCTGCGGGGTCGCGGTGGCCGTGAGCGCCATGATCGCACGCGGCGCCAGCAGCGCGCGCAGGCGTCCGAGGTGCAGGTAGTCCGGACGGAAGTCGTGCCCCCACTCCGACACGCAGTGGGCCTCGTCAATCGCCAGCAGGTCCACGCGATTCGCGCACACCGCGTTGGTGAACGCCTCGTGGGCGAACCGCTCGGGGGCGCAGAGGACCAGACGGGTCTCGCCGCGGCGGATCGTCTCGATGGCCGACCGGGCCTGCCGCGAGGACTGCAGGCTGGTCACCATGGCAACGGGAAAGCCCGCCGCCGCCAGGCGGTCGTGCTGGTCATGGATCAGGGCGATGAGGGGGCTCACGACCACCGTCAGCCCGCCCGAGGCGAAGGCCGGCGCCTGGAAGCACAGGGACTTGCCCGAACCCGTCGGCATCACCACGAGGCTGTCGGCTCCCGCGAGCGCTGCGAGGAGGGGGCGATCCTGACCCGTGCGCAGGGTGCTGATGCCCAGTTGGCCGAGCACATCCGCGAGGGGGCGGGGGTTGCCACCGTGCGGGGTGCCCGGCGCATCCAGGGCATCGCGGCGTGCGCGCAGCAGTGCAGCGATGCGTCCGAGCGCGGCCCGGGGCTCCCCCTGCAGGTCACGCCAGTTGTCGCGGAGATCGGAGAGAAGCCGGTCGGCAGCCGCGGCATCGGCCGGATCGAGGTGGCCGTCCGCCTCGGCCCGCGCGATCAGGTGGGCCAGGTCGGCCACGGAGTCAACGGGCAGGTCGGGCATCACGTTCACGGGCGGTCGAGGGTAGCGCCGTCGCCGGACCCCTCTAGCATTGCCCCCCGATGAGCAGCGTCACCTTCCGCCCGGTCAGCACCGTCGCGGGCACGATTCCCGTGCCCGCGGACAAGTCGATCACCCACCGCGCCCTCCTGCTGGGCCTCCTCTCCGACCGCCCCGTCGTGGTGGAGAACCCGTTGTGCTCGGAGGACACCGAGGCAACGCTCGCGGCGGTGCGCGCGATGGGGGCGCAGGTGGAGGGTGCGCTCGCAGACGGCCGCGTGGTCATCGGTGGGTGTGGCCTGCGTGGGCTCACGCCACAGCCCGTGATCGACTGCATGAACGCCGGGACGCTCATGCGTCTGGCCGCGGGGATTCTGGCGGGCCAGCCCGCGGGCGAGCTGACGGTTCTCGACGGCGACGACTCCCTCCGCCGCCGCCCCATGACGCGCGTGGCGGACCCCCTCTCGGCCATGGGCGCTTCGGTGATCCCTGCCGACGGCGGCACCCCGCCCCTTGCGGTCCGCCCGGGCGGGCCGCTGCGCGGGATGACCCATGTGCTTCCCATCGCAAGTGCCCAGGTGAAGAGTGCGGTCCTGCTGGCCGGGCTGAATGCGACGGGCGAGACCTGGGTGCAGGAGCCCGTACCCTCGCGGGACCACACGGAGCGCATGCTGCGCGCGGCGGGCGTGGATGTAATGGAGCGTGACGGGATGGTGGGGCTGACCGGGCCAGTGGCCCGCCTCTCGTTGCCGGACCTCCGCGTTCCGGGTGACTTCTCCTCGGCCGCATTCGCCATCGTGGCCGGTGTGCTGCTCGGCGATCCCGACGTGTGCGTGACGGGCGTCAACCTGAATCCCCATCGGACGGGTCTGCTCGGGGTCCTGCGGCGCATGGGGGCCGATGTGGTGGTGGAACCGGGCCCGGATGTCGCGGGCGAGCCCTGCGGCCGGATCATCGCGCGGCGCCGGGGCGTGCTGCAGGCCACAGAGGTCACCGCCGACGAGGTGCCGTCGATGGTGGATGAACTTCCCCTGGTCGGCCTGCTCGGCGCGCTCGCTGCGGGTACCACCGTGGTGAGCGGGGCGGGCGAGTTGAGGGTGAAGGAGAGCGATCGCATCCGGTCCGTCGTGGAACTGCTCGTGGCAGTGGGTGCCGATGCCGAGGAGCGCGAGGACGGCTTCGTCGTCCGCGGGCGCCCGTCCATTCCGGGCGGCGAGGTGCACTCCCACGGAGACCACCGGCTGGCCATGCTCGGTGCCCTCGCAGGCCTCGCGAGCGGGTCGGGCGTGACGGTGCACGGGATGGAGGCCGTGGCGGTGTCCTATCCGGGCTTCGTGGCGGATCTGGAGTTGCTCGGGGCGGTGGCGGGGTGATCGTGGCCATTGATGGTCCGGCAGGGGCGGGGAAGAGCACCGTCGCACGCGCAGTGGCCCGCGCGCTCGGCATCGGGTACCTCGACACCGGAGCCATGTACCGCGCCCTCACGCTTACGGCGCTCCGCAACGGCGTGGCGGCGGATGACGGACCTGCGCTCATCGGACTCGCACGCGACAACGCGATCATGCTCACCGACGGCCCGGGAGGCATGCGGGTTGCGGTCTCCGGCGACGACGTCACGGTGGCCATCCGCGAGGCCGACGTGACGGAGGCGGTCTCGACGGTGGCGGCGCACCCCGGGGGGCGCGACGAGATGGTGGCGCGCCAGCGCGAGATCATGCGCGACGGTGACTGGGTGTGCGACGGGCGGGACATCGGCAGTGTCGTGTTCCCCGGAGCGGAGGTGAAGGTGTTCCTCACCGCATCGGTGGATGAACGCGCCCGTCGGCGCCACGCGGAGATCGTGGGGCGTGGGGAGCAGGTGGACGTACGCGAGGTGCGCGACGAGGTCGAGCGTCGTGACCACGCCGACTCCTCGCGCGCGGCCAGCCCGCTGGTGGTGGCGGACGGCGCCCGGGTGGTGGACACCACCGGCATGTCGGTGGATGAGGTCGTGGACCGCATTGCAGGCCTGGCACGGGAGGCGGCAGCGTGAGCGACGACCCCGCCCCCGGACGGCACGATCGCCTGATCGCACCTGAGTCGGCCGACGATGTGCGGGCCACCTGGTGCTGGTGGTCGTTCGGCCGCCGCGTGTCCATCATCTACCTCCGCCTCCGGTACCGCATGCGGACTGCACGCGGAAAGGCGAATGTTCCGCGCAGCGGGGCCGTGCTGGTGGTGTCCAACCACATGACGGGGAACGATCCCTTCCTCGTCGGATCGGGGATCCCGCGGTGCACGTACTACATGGCCAAGTCCGAGTTGTTCGATCATCGCGTACAGGGACGGCTGCTCGGCAGGGTGGGCGCGTTCCCGGTCCGCCGGGGTCAGGCGGACCTCACGGCAATACGCATCGCGAGGGGGCTCCTCGCACGTGGTGAGTGCGTGGTGATGTTCCCCGAGGGCACCCGGTCCCGTGACGAGCGGCTCCGGAGCCCGTACCCGGGTGCGGCGTTGCTGGGGCTGCCAGATGACGTCACGGTCATCCCCGTGGCCATCTGGGGCATCCAGCACCGGCGCGGGCCGGCACGCGTCATCTTCGGGCCGCCCGTGTCGAAGGAGGGCCTCGAGGGCTCGCGCAGCGATCGCGCCGGGGAGTTGGCGCTGCGGATGATGGCTGCCATCGCCGACTTGCTTCCCGGGATCGGCGGACCCCGCCAGGAGCCGCCCACTACCCTCGCCATGATGGGGGACGAGTGACCGGCCACGGGGACATGGGCACCGGGAAGCCCAGGGCGTCGCGCCCCGGCATGCCGGATCGCCCGCTCGGGCGCGAGCGGCACGCCGCCAGTGGCAGCACCGTGGCCCCGGGCCAGCCGGTTGTCGCCGTGGTCGGCTACCCGAACGTCGGGAAGTCCACGCTCTTCAACCGCCTCACCGGGCGACGCGAGGCGGTCGTGGACTCCAAGCCCGGTGCCACTCGCGACCGCCGCCAGGGCGGGGCCGAGTGGAATGGCCGCCAGTTCCAGATCCTCGACACCGGGGGCATTGACGAGGCGGACGAGTCCACCCTCGCACGTGACATCGCGCGCCAGGCCCTCCGTGCCATCGACGAAGCCGACCTGATCCTGTTCGTCGTGGATGCCGCGGTGGGAGCGACGCCCGGTGATCTGGAGGTTGCCGAGCGCCTGCGCCGATCACACCGGCCGGTCATCGTGGTGGCGAACAAGTGCGACAACGCCGATGCCGAGTTGCGGGCGCAGGACCTGTGGGGACTCGGTCTGGGAGAGGTCGTGACGGTCTCCGCCCTTCATGGGCGCAACATCGGAGACTTCCTCGACCTGATCGTGGAGCAGCTTCCCGTGCTGGACGACCCCGGGGACGACGCGCTGGGACGGATGCCTGCCTTCTGCATCCTCGGGCGGCCCAACGTGGGGAAGAGCTCGATCCTGAACGCCCTCCTGGGCGAGGAGCGCATGATCGTTCAGGACATGCCGGGAACCACCCGCGATCCCGTTGACACCATCATCGAGTGGGGCGACCGGGAGATCGTGCTCATCGACACGGCCGGCCTGCGGCGGCGCGGGCGCATGCGCGAGCGGGTCGAGGTGTACAGCCAGCAGAGGGCTCTCGATGCTGCGGCGCGCTCCGACGTGGCCATTGTGGTGGCCGATGCCGCCGAGGGGATCACCGAGGCCGACCTGGCCGCGTGCGACGAGGCCGCCCAGAATCACTGCGCCACGATGATCGCGCTCAACAAGTGGGACCTTGCCCGCCCCGATCTGGCCGACCTGGCTGGGCGGGTGCGGCGCAAGAGCCGTCAGCATCCACCCATCGTCGCGTGCTCAGCCATCACCGGCGAGGGGCTCGACCGCATCATCCCGGCAGCGCTGCGTCTGTACGAGAAGAGCCACACCCGGCTGTCCACGCACGACCTGAACACCGCGCTGCGCGCTCTCGCCGAGGAGCGGCCCGGGCCGCGGAAGGGGAAGCAGCGTCTCTCGATGCGCTTCCTGGTGCAGACGGGAGTGGGTCCGCCGGTTTTCCGGATGGAGGTGAACGACCGGTCGCTGATGACCCGCGACTACGGCTTCTGGATCGAGAACAGGCTGCGTGATCGGTTCGGCCTCGCGGGGGTGCCCGTGGATATCGAGGTGAGGAGCCGGCGGTGAGCGACCTGGTGGTAGTGGGCGCGGGTGCGTGGGGGTGCACCTTCGCGCGCACCGCCGCGCATGCCGGGGCACGGGTGACACTCGCCTGTCGCACTCAGGAGCAGGCCGCTGTGTTGCAGGGGACCCGCCACGACTCCGTTCACCTGGGCGCCGTCGCCCTCCCGCAGGAGGTGCGGGTGACGCATCTCGCCGACCCCGGCGCGCTTGACGGGGCCTCGATCGTCGTCATCGCGCTCCCGAGCCGGGCGGTGGGTGACGAGGCTGCCTCCATCGCCGCGCGCATGCCGGATGGCGCAGGGCTGCTCTCCCTCACGAAGGGCCTCGAGCCCGGGACCGGTCGCGTGCTCTCCGAGGTCTGGGCCGATGTGCTCCCACCCGGCACGCCGTTTGCCGTGCTCTCAGGCCCCAATCACGCCGAGGAGATCGCCGCCGGCCAGCCCGCGGCCGCGGTGGTGAGCGGTGACCCCGCACTGTCCCGCAGTGTTCAGGACGCGGTTGCCGGACCATCGTTCCGTATCTACCTCAACGACGACCTGGTGGGCGTGGAACTGTGCGGCGCCGCCAAGAACGTCATCGCGCTCGCGGCAGGGATGTCCGACGGCCTCGGCTTCGGCGACAACGCCAAGGCGGCGCTCATCACCCGTGGCCTCGCCGAGATGAGCCGGCTCGGGGCGGCGGCCGGTGCGCGAGATGCAACCTTCCGGGGCCTCGCCGGCATGGGCGATCTGATCGCCACGTGCACGAGCATGCACAGCCGTAACCGGCGGGCCGGCGAGTTGCTCGCGCGCGGTGTGCCCGCCGACGAGGTCGAGCACGAGGTCGGGCAGGTGGTCGAGGGGATCGCGACGGTGCGGGCCCTGCTGGCCCGTGCCCAGGCCGCCGATGTGGAGTTGCCGATCTCCGAGCAGGTGGCGGCTGCCGCATTCGGTGGGCGCCCGCCCGCCGAATGCCTGCGCCATCTCATGAACCGAGCCCCCGCGGCTGAGGTGTGACGGGCGCGTGCATCGTCTGAACCGAATCTTTACCCGCCCGTTGCTGCGGTCGCGCCGGAGGGTTCTAGCGTTCCCGGTATCGAACGCGCACGGAGGTTGTCGTTGATGAGCACGTCTGCGCCGGCCCACCGCCTGCGGCGCCGGATCATCCCGGTCGTCGCGCTGGCCGCAGCGGGGTCCATAGGAGGGGTCGTCGCCCTGTCGGGGTGCGGCAGCAGCGCCTCCGCCGGTTCGGCACCCGCATCCATCGCCGGTTACATCCCCGCCCGCAGCCCGCTGTACATCCAGATCTCCACGGACACCTCCGGGGCACAGTGGGCCAACCTCACCCGTCTGGCCACGCTCTTCCCGGGGTTCGGAGAGATCCAGGCGGAAATCGAGACCACGCTGGCCGGTGAGGGAGTGGATTGGGACACGGACCTGAAGCCACTGCTCGGCGATGCCGCGGCGATTGCCCTCACGGAGATCACCGACATGACGTCGGCGCCGCTCGCGGACGGCGGGGGCGCTGTGCGCGCGGCGCCGGCGGAGGCCGCCGGGTTAGCGCTGGTCGCCGTGCTGCAGATCGCCCCGGGGAAGGCGGATGACGTCGAGGCGCTCCTCGCGGCGGGCCCGGGCGGTATGGAGAAGACCGGCACGAGGGACGGTGCCGTGATGTACGGGGACGTCACGGCGGGGGTGCATGCGGCTGTCACCGAAGAGTCGCTGGTCGCCGGGCCGTCGATCGCCGCGGTGACGGCGGCGCTCGACGCCCATGCGGCCGGGGGGGATGCGGCCTTGTCCGGCGTGGTCCGTTTCAACGAGGCGCTGGCGCTGCTCCCTGACGATGTGTTCGCCCTGGCCTATGTGAACCTCGATGAGGCGGGTAAGGCCGCGAAGGAGATGGTCCCGCAGGTCGGCACCCTGGCGGACGGTCAGATGGGCGGCGCTGCCGCGATGTCGGTGACGGCCGAGCCCGACGGACTGCGCATCAAGGCGGTGCTGCTGGATGCCCCGCTCGCGATCGATCTGAAGCCCTTCACTCCGTCCCTGGTGGCGCAGGCCCCTGCCGATACCGTGGCCTTCCTCGGCTTCAGCCGTCTGGACGACATCGTGGCGGCGGTGGTCTCCGGGGCATCGACCGGCGGGTCGGACGGGACCCGGACGCAGATTGGCGCCATCACGGGCCAGTTACCCGCGCTGCTGGGCGTGAGTGAGGCCGGCCTGAGCAACCTCGCAGGCGGTGAGCAGGCGGTGGTGGTGACGGATGCCCGCCCGACGCCGGGCGTGGCGCTGGCGCTCACCGTGGTCGATGGGCCGCAGGCCGCGACGAGCCTGACGGCGCTTGCGACGTCGGTGCCCGCACTGGCCCGGCAGGTCGGGGTCGGCACGCTGGCGATTGGCACGGCCACCCCGTTCTCCGAGTCGGGGGTGACGGGGCAGGTGATCCCGGTCGGCGACTCGGGATGGTCGGTGGCGTGGGGGGTGCGGGGTAATCTGGCCGCCATCGGCAGCGGCGCCGGCACCGTGGCAGATGTGCTCGCGCCCCGTTCCCGGGCGCAGTCGCTCGCCGGGACCGCAGGGTTCACGGCGGCGACACAGGGCATGCCGGACACGGTGACGGCCCTCGCGTATGTGGACATGCGGAAGGTCATGACCCTGCTGGCGGCCAACGGTGTGTTCACGGGGGCAGACGGCGCCCGTGTCCGGGCCAACCTGGCGCCATTCACGCGGATCGCTGCATGGAGCACCGCTGGCGCCACACCCACGGTCGAGGTGGTCGTCGGGATCGGCCGATAGCGCCGCCGCATCCATCCCGAGCGCCGCACGGGCGCCCCGGTGGTGGGGCGCCCGATTCGTTTCGTGGCAGGACCGTTGGTAGGGTGCCCCGCTGGAAACGAGTCAAGGAGCCGGATGAGCGAGTACCTGTTCACCTCGGAGTCGGTCACCGAGGGCCATCCCGACAAGATCGCCGACCAGATCTCGGACGGCGTCCTCGACGCGATGCTTGCGCAGGACCCGATGTCGCGGGTGGCATGCGAGACGCTCATCACGACCGGGCAGGTGATGGTGGCCGGGGAGGTCACCACGACGGCGCAGGTGGACATCCCGGGCATCGTCCGCGAGACCGTCGCCCGCATCGGCTACGTGAACTCGCGGGACGGCTTCGACGCCTACTCATGCGGCGTGTCGGTGGCGCTTGACCGGCAGAGCCCGGACATCGCGCAGGGCGTGGACACCGCGTTCGAGAAGCGCGCCCACGGCGACGAGGATCGCTACGACGAGCAGGGTGCTGGCGACCAGGGGCTGATGTTCGGCTTCGCGTGCGACGAGACGCCCGTGCTGATGCCGCTGCCAATCGTGCTGGCGCACCGTATCGCCGAGCGCCTGGCAGCCATGCGCCGCTCGACCATGCCGTTCCTCCTGCCCGATGGCAAGTCACAGGTGAGTGTCCGCTACGACGGCACCACCCCGGTGGGCGTGGACGCGGTGGTGGTGTCCAGTCAGCACGTCGCGGACGTCTCGCAGGAGCTCCTGCACGAGGAGATCATCCGCGATGTCGTGCGGCCGGTGCTCGACGACTTCGGCGTCTGGAACGACGACATCACGTTCTTCATCAACCCGACCGGGCGCTTCGTCGTGGGCGGCCCCATGGGTGACTGCGGGCTGACGGGGCGCAAGATCATCGTGGATACCTACGGGGGGATGGCCCGTCACGGCGGCGGTGCCTTCTCGGGTAAGGACCCGTCGAAGGTGGACCGCTCGGCGGCGTATGCGGCCCGGTGGGTCGCGAAGAACGTGGTGGCCGCCGGCCTCGCCCGCCGGGCCGAGGTGCAGGTGGCCTATGCCATCGGCGTGGCGCATCCGGTCTCGGTCAACGTGCAGGCGTTCGGCACGGAGACGCGCCCCGAGGACGAGATCCTCAGATGGATCATGGAGAAGTTCGACCTGCGACCCGGCGCGATCATTGACCGGCTCGACCTGCGACGGCCCATCTACCAGCGCACGGCTGCCTACGGCCACTTCGGCCGCACCGAACCTGAGTTCACCTGGGAGAACACGGACATCGGGGACGAGCAGGCTGGCTGATCCGGCGAACGGGGGAGCGACCGCTCAGGTCGTGCCCCTCGTCGCCGCCCGTGCCCTGGACAGGGCGCTCGACTACGCGGTGCCCGCCGACCTGTCGGGGAACGTGGTTACCGGCGCTCTCGTGGCCGTGCGTCTGGGGCCGCGCGCTGTGCTGGGTGTCGTCGTGGGGCGCGATGCACCGACCCACGAGGGCGCGCTCGCGCCCATCGCGGGCGTGGTGGATGCACCCCCGGTGGCCGACCCGCTGCTCGCCCTCGCCCGATGGGTCTCGGTGCGTACCCTGGCGCCCCTTGGCGCGTGCCTTCGTCTGGTTCTGCCACCCGGTGCGGAGGGGGCGCTGCGGCGCGGGCAGGACGGCGCATGGCATCTGGGTGCCCCCACGGGTCAGGCGCGCGCGCGGCTCGTCGCCCGCGCGGTGGAGGGCGCGACCGATGCCGGCGGTCGGCGGGGCGCTGTGGTGGGTGAACTGCGCGCCGCCGGGGGGGTGCTTCCCGCGACCGATCTGGTGCGCATCGCCGGCACCACCATGCCCACACTCCGGCGTCTGGCCGACGATGGCCAACTCACCCTCGCACCCGAGCGGCCCGACGTGAGCGGCCTCGACTGGTTCGGTCCCGCGCCGCCGCCCGACGAGCCCCCTGCACTCACCGGCGAGCAGGCCGCTGCAGCCCTGCGTATCGAGCAGGCCATCATGTCCGAGGGCGCTGACGCCCTGCTCCTCCACGGGGTCACCGGCTCGGGGAAGACCGAGGTGTACCTCCGTTCCATCGCTGCCGCGCGTGCCCGGGGTCTGACGTCGCTGGTCCTCGTCCCCGAGATTTCCCTTACGCCGCAGTTGCTCGGGCGCCTCCGGGCCCGGCTGGGCGAGCGGGTCGCGGTGTGGCACTCGGCGCTCGCGGCGTCCGAGCGCGCGGCCGAATACCGGCGCATCACGTCCGGGGAGGCCGATGTGGTGCTGGGTGCGCGCAGCGCCGTGTTCGCCCCGCTCGCCCGGCTGGGGCTGGTGATTGTGGACGAGGAGCATGACGCGTCGTACAAGCAGGACGCCACGCCCCGCTACGACGCCCGTCAGGTGGCCTATCGGCGGGCCCTCGATGCCGGCGCCGCGATCGTCTATGGCAGCGCCACGCCGCGCCCCGAGGCGTGGCACGCGCTCGAGCGCATCACCTTGACGCGACGCGCCGACGGGGCCGCACTGCCGCCCGTGGAGGTGGTGGACATGCGCACCCAGCCGCCCGGGCCGGTATCGCGCCCGCTCGCGCGGGCGCTCCAGCAGGCCGGGGAGCGGGGGGAGAAGGCCATCATCCTGCTCAACCGGCGCGGGTTCTCCCGCACCACCCTCTGCCGGTCGTGCGGGTGGATCGCCCGGTGCCCCGATTGCGACGTGCCGATGGTGCTCCACCGCGACGGGGGCCCCGAGCGTCTGGCCTGCCACCACTGCGGTCTGGAGCGCACGCCACCCCGTGCGTGCCCCTCGTGCCGCTCGGTAGACGTGGGACGCCAGGGGTCGGGTACCCAGGCCCTCGAGCAGGCGCTCCTGCGCATCGTCCCGGACACGCGGCTGATACGTCTGGACGCCGACAGCGCGGCGCGCCGTGGCGGCATCGTCGGGCTTCTCAGGGAGTTCAGCCGACCCGGGCCGGCGATCCTCCTGGGCACTCAGATGGTGGCGAAGGGCCATGATCTGCCCGACGTCACTGTCGCGGGCATCCTGGATGCCGATGCGGCCCTGCAGCACGCGGACTTCCGTTCCGAGGAGCGCACCTTCTCGCTCATCGTGCAACTGGCCGGTCGCGCCGGGCGTCGCCTCGGGGAGCCCGCGTGCGTGGTGGTGCAGGCGTGGGAGCCCACCGCACGGGCCGTGCGGCTGGGCGCCGCCCATGCCGTCGAGGAGTTCCTTGAGGGCGAGATCGTCCGGCGCAGCGCCCGTGGGATGCCCCCGCACGGACACCTCGTGCGCATCGTGGTGGGGGGTGAGTCGGCGGAGCGCGTGGCTGAGGTGGCCGTGCAGATCGCCGATGCGCTGGCCGGGGGCGATCCCGCGATGGTGGTCCGCGGTCCGTCCCGCCTGCACCGCCTGCGTGGACGCACGCGGCGCGCGATTCTGCTCCAGGCCCCGCGGCTCTCCACCCTCACCGCCGCTGTGCGCGCCGTGCTCAACGCCCCCGGTGGTCCGGCCAGCCGGTCAGGGGTGCGCATCGGTGTGGATGTGGACCCGCAGGACACCTGAAAACCGGCATGCGATCCCGGTACCCTGCCCCCGGCCCGAAACCCGACCAGAGGTCCCACGATGCCCGCCCCGCGACTCTTCGCGTCACACTCCGAGCCCCGCGCCCAGTGGACCCACGTCCTCGCGTCCGTCCTCGCCCTGTGCGGCCCCCGGCACCGCACGGCGCTGATGCGGGAGTTCCTCGATTTTGACATCGCGGGAGCCGACACGGCAATCGTGCGTGAGTTCGCGCCGGCCGGCGACGACGTCATCGACATCGTCATCCAGGACCGTGACAAGGCATGGGCCCTCGGCGTGCAGTCGTCACTGGCGTTCCAGGGCGACATCGCCGCCCGTCTGACGGCGGCTGCCGGAGCCCTCACCGACTTCGATCGCGTCATCGTGATGGGCATCACCGCCGACCGGAAGCCGGGCCCGTACATGGACGCCGTCGCCGCCACCGGCGTCGAGACGCGGTACTGCTCGTGGCTGCGCGTTCGCGACTGGGTGCAGGAACGCCCCGAGCGTGGCCGGGCGGAGGGCGTGGACATGGCCGTGCTGCAGCAGGCCGAGTACTTCCTCACGCCCAACGTCGCCGAGCTGTACCGGCTGGAGGACATCGTGCCCACGGTGCCGCTGCCCGCCCGTGAGGCCGTCACCGCCGCCTACTTCGGTCTCAACGACCTGTCGCCGGCCCCGCGCATCGACCAGGCACCGGACGGCGCTACCGCAACCTTCCCGCGCACCGGTGCCGGGAAGGCCGAGCTCGTCATCCGCGGAGGGTCCGCGTCGCTCGCGCTCGACGGGATGCCCGGGATCGCCATCGGTTCGGGCGGTGACTGGGAGGCCGCCGCATCGGGCGCCCTCGCCACGGCGCGGCGCCTGTTGCCGCCGAAGCGGTAGTCACCGCCACTGGCGCGGGCGCCGGTCATCACCCGCGTCCCGGCGGTACCATCAGGGGGTTGGCCCAGCCCCGCACGGCGTCGTGGGGGCCAACGGGGCGGTGGTACCCTGAGGCCATGTCGCAACGGTCGTTCGATGAGCCCGGGCGCGAGGCGGTTCGCCGTGCTGCGCTCGAGCACATCCGTCAGTACGGGGACCCGGTCCTGCGCGCCGCCGCGCGCCGCGTGGAGGTGTTCGACGACGCCCTCGTGGCCGAGGCGCACGAGATGGTGCGGATCATGGATGACGGGCGCGGAGTGGGGCTTGCGGCCCCACAGTTGGGGCGCCTCCGGCGCCTCATCGTGGTACAGCCGTATGACGATGAGCCGACACACGTGCTCGTGAACCCCGAGGTCATCTCGTGCAGCGACGAGGAGGAGGTCGCGACCGAGGGCTGCCTCTCCATCGGCGAGGTGCACGTGAGCGTGTCGCGCCCCGTGGCGATCCGTATCCGGGCGCAGGACCTGAACGGCACGCAGTTCGAAGCGGATCTCGAGGGCTTCGCAGCGCGCGTGGTCCAGCACGAGGTGGACCACCTCGACGGCGTCCTGATCCTCGACCGCGCCACTCCCGAGGACCGCCGTGCCGCCCTCGCCGAGTTGCGCGACTCTCTGCTGCCCACCGCCTAGGCGGCTCTGGCCATGAAGATCATGTTCGCGGGCAGCCCCGCGCCGGCTGTTCCCGTGCTGGACGCGCTGGTCCGCTCGTGCCACGAGGTGGCGCTGGTTGTCACGCGCGAGGACCGCCCGCGTGGCCGCACGGGCACCCCGCTGCCCACTCCCGTGGGCGAGGCCGCAGCGGTGCTGGACATCCCGGTGCTCACGCCGGCCTCGATCAACTCCCCGGACGCGCTCGCCGTGATGCGGGCCGCGGACGCGGGTGCGCTGGTCGTGGCGGCCTTCGGCCAGATCCTCCGGGACGACATCCTCGCGGGATGGCCGTGCATCAACGTGCACTACTCGCTGCTCCCGGCCTACCGGGGCGCCGCGCCGGTCGAGCGCGCCCTCATGGACGGCGTCACCGACACCGGTACCACGATCATGCTCATGGACGAGGGTCTCGACACCGGCCCCATCATCGAGTCCGTGCCGGTGGGCCTCGCCCGGGAGGATGACGCCGGGTCGCTGCTCATGAAGATGGCCGCGGCATCAGGCCCCGCCCTGGTGCGCGCCCTCGACGCGCTGGAGGCCGGGACGCTTGCGACCACCCCGCAGCCCGGGGAGGGTGCATCGGTGGCCGCGAAGATCACCGATGCCGACCGGCCGATCGACCCGGCGCGCACGGCGGAGGCGATCGAGGATCAGGTGCGCGCCCTGTCGCCCCATATCGGCGCGACCATCGGCATCGACGGGTACCGGTTCAAGGTATGGAGGGTCGCGCCCACGCACGCCGGCGCGGTGCCCGGTCTGGTGCGCGACGCAGGGCGTCTGCTGCTGGGAACGGCGTCCGGCGGACTGGAGATCGTGGAAATGCAGCCGCCCGGCAAGGGTCGGATGCACGGTGATGCATTCCTGAGGGGGTACCGTGGTGGACTCGCACTCACGTCCTAGCAACCCACGCGAGCATGTTGTGCAGGCCTCGCCCGCACGGCGTCTTGCCTTTCGGGTGCTGCGTCGCGTGGACGACGGCGCGTATGCCGACCGCGCCCTGATCGCGGAGTGCGCGCGCGCCCGGCTCGAGCCGCGTGAGCGTCATCAGGCGCAGCGGCTGGCCTTCGGTGCTGTGCAGATGCGTCGCCTGCTGGACTGGCTGATTGATGGCGCGGCCGAAAAGCCGGAGCGGATTGAGCCGGCGGTGCGCGACGTGCTCCGGCTGGGTGCCTACGAGGTGATCGCCTCCGACGGTACGCCCGACCATGCTGCCGTGGATCAGGCGGTGCTCCTCACCCTGTCGCTGCCGGGGGCCCGTCCCCGGGGGAAGGCCCGCGCCGGGCTGGTGAACGCCGTCCTCCGGCGGATCGTCGCCGACGGGCCCGGGCGCATCGCGGCGCTCGGAGCCGCGGATCAGGCCCTGCTCAACTCATTCCCCGACTGGATCGCCGACGGTCTGGTGCGATCCCTCGGCACGGACGCCGCCGGGGCAGTGATGGCCGCCGCCAACCTGCCGTCCGAGTCCGCCATCCGGTGGAATACGCTGCGCGGCCCGCGCGAGGCATTCGAGGCCGACCTGCCGCCCTGGCACGGCGACCCGCTGCTGCCCGAAGCCATGGTGCTGGAGGAGCCCTTCGCGCTGGAGGAGTCTGCGGCATGGGCCGCCGGGCAGGTGATGGCCCAGAGCCGTGCCTCGATGATTCCCGCGCGGGCGCTCGCTCTGCAACCGGGTGAGCGCGTACTCGACCTCTGCGCCGCACCCGGTGCGAAGGCCACGCACATTGCGGCGCTGGCGGAGGGAGGGGTCGAGATCGTGGCTGTGGAGTTGCACGCGGCCCGCGCCCGGGCGCTGAGCGAGCACGCCGAGCGGATGGGCGCAGCCATGACGGTGATCACCGGCGATGGCCGCGAGGTGAACCTTCCGGGCGACGGGTTCGACGCGGTGCTGGTGGATGCGCCCTGCACGGGCACGGGCGTGCTGTCATCACGGCCCGACGCCCGGTGGCGACGGCGTGAGGAGGCGCTCGCCCCGCTCATCGAGGTCCAGAGCGGCCTTCTGGCCCGGGCGCTCGACGTCATCCGGCCGGGTGGCCGGGTGGTCTACTCCACCTGCAGCCTGCTGCGCGAGGAGAACGAGGACGTCGTCCGCGCATCCGGGGCCCGGGTGGACGACCTCACCGCGGAGTTCCCGGGGATGGCCTCGCCCGACCTTCCGGGCACCCTGCGCCTGCTCCCGCACGTCCATGGCACCGATGGCTTCTTCGTCGCCCGGTTGCGCGGCCGATAACCTGCCACCGATGGCCGAGATGCCCGCTATGCCCGCGGTGTGCCCGTCGCTCATGTCTGCGGACCCGCTCCGGTTCGGCGAGCAGGTCCCCGCCCTGCTCGATGCCGGTGCCTGCGTCTTCCACGTGGACGTGATGGACGGTCGCTTCGTGCCCAACCTCATGATGGGTACGGAGATCACACGGGGCATCGCCGGGCTCGTCCGCGAACGCGGCGGGCGTGTGGACGTGCATCTCATGGTCGAGCGGCCCGGTGACGCCATTGGCTGGTTCGCACCGCACGCCGACATGATCAGCGTGCACGTGGAGGCCGACCCGCATCCGCACCAACTGCTCGGCCAGATCCGCGCGGCCGGGTGCCTGGCCGGCATCGCCATCAACCCGGGCACGCCGCTCGAGGTCGTGATGCCGCTCGCAGAGCGCCTCGACTATGTGAACTGCATGGGTGTGAACCCGGGGTTCAGCGGCCAGTCGTTCATCCCCGGGACGCTCGCGCGACTGAGGGCCCTGCGCGACATGCTGCCCACGACGGTCGCACTGCAGGTGGATGGCGGGATCGGGCCGGCCAACGCTGCGGACGCCCGTGCGTGCGGCGCCGACCTGCTGGTGTCGGCATCGGCCATCTTCGGCGCCCCGGACCCCGTGGCCGCATACGCCGACCTCGTCGAGCGGGTCGCCGCGGCGTGAGCGGCCCCGGCCGTCCGACCGCGGCCGAGCGCAGCCTGCTCATCCGCGCCGGCGTGCTCGCGGCCCGGGGCCACGGGCGGGTGAGCCCCAATCCTGCGGTGGGCGCCGTGGTCATGATCGGTGGACGGGTGGTGGGGGAGGGCTGGCACGAGGGCGCTGGCCTGGCCCACGCCGAGCCGGTGGCCCTCGCAGCCGCGGGTGACGCGGCCCGGGGCGCAACGCTGGTGTGCACGCTCGAGCCGTGCTCGCACACCGGGCGCACGGGGCCGTGCACGCAGGCGATCATCGGGGCCGGCATCGCGCGGGTGGTCATCGGGGCGCTGGACCCGCTGGAGCGGACGCGCGGCGAGGGGGTGAGGATTCTCCGGCAGGCCGGGATCGAGGTGGCGGTGGCCGACGGCAGTGACGCCGCCCGCGCCCGGGAGGTCGCCGCGCCCTTCCTCATCTGGGCGGCCACGGGCCGTCCCGAGGTGACCCTGAAGATGGCCGCGTCGCTGGACGGCCGCGTGGCCACGCGCACCGGCGAGACGCGGTGGATCTCGGGTCCCGAGGCCCGTTCCCTGGTGCACCGCTGGCGGGCTGACGCGGATGCCGTGGCGGTGGGGGTGGGCACGGCTGTGGCCGACGATCCGATGCTCACCGCTCGCGGGATGCCGGTGGCGGCGGGGCGGGCCGCCCTGCGCGTGGTGCTCGACCCGCACGCGCGGCTGCCCCTCACGGCCGCGCTGCTCGCGACCCTCGACGAGGCCCCGGTGCTCGTGGTGGCGGGATCCGGGGCGCCTGCAGAGCGCGTTTCCGCCCTGCAGTCGGCCGGGGCGGATGTGGAGGTGACCCCGGCTGCCCATGGGCCCATGTACCTCGGTGAGGCGCTCGACGCCCTCGGACGCCGCGAGGTGCAGTCGGTGCTCGTGGAGGGCGGGCCGACGATCGCCGGGGCCATGCTCGACGCAGGCCTTGTGGACGTGCTCGCGTGGGTGGTTGCACCCGTCGTCATCGGTGGCGACGGCGCCCCCGTGGCGGCGCGGGGAGTGGGCGCCGACCGCATCGCCGGCGCCCCGCGGGTGCAGCGCCCGCGCATCGAGCGCCTCGGCGATGATGTACTGGTGATGGGTCGGCTGCGGCCCGTGCCGGGGGAGGAGTGAGGGCGTGTTCACGGGCCTCGTGGAGGAAGTGGGGACGGTTCGGGAGCGGACCCCCGGCCGCGCGGGCGCACGTCTGGTGATCGGGTGCCTCGTGATCGGTGAGGGTCTGGCCATCGGTGACTCCGTGGCCGTGGATGGCGCCTGCCTGACCGTGGTGGAGATGGCGGGGGACTCCTTTGCGGTGGACTGCGTGGAGGAGACGCTCCGGCGCACGTCCCTGGGCGACCGGCAGCCGGGGGACCTGGTGAACCTCGAGCGCGCGATGCGCGTGGGCGACCGGCTCGGTGGGCACATCGTCCAGGGGCACGTGGACGGCACCGGGACGGTCCGCGCCGTCACGCCCGAGGGGGACGGCGCACTGATGTCGGTGGCCGCGCCACCGGAGGTGCTCCGCTACGTGGTGGAGAAGGGCAGCATCACGGTGGATGGCGTGAGCCTGACCGTCGCCGACCGCCAGCCCGACGGTTTCACGATCGCCCTGATCCCGCACACCATGGAGGCGACCACTCTGGGGGGCACCGCCGCAGGCCGCAGGGTGAACTTGGAGGCCGACGTACTGGCAAAGTACGTGGAGGCGCTCGCGCCGCCGCCACCGGACCCGGGGGGACCCTCCTGACGACCCAGACAACGCCGTTCTCGTCCATCGAGGACGCCATCGAGGACATCCGCGCCGGCCGCATGGTCATCGTGGTGGATTCCGAGGACCGTGAGAACGAGGGCGACCTTGTCATCGCGGGCCAGTTCGCCACTCCCGATGCGGTGAACTTCATGATCACCCATGGCCGCGGGCTGGTGTGCCTCGCCCTCACCGAGGAGCGGTGCGAGCACTTGGGGCTGATGCAGCAGGTGAAGCGCAACGAGACCCCCCTGGGGACCGCCTTCACCGAGTCCATCGAGGCACGGGACGGCATCAGCACCGGCATCAGCGCGCCCGATCGCTCCCGCACCATCATGGTGGCCATCGACCCGGACTCGACGGCGCGCGATCTGGTGAAGCCGGGTCACGTCTTCCCCCTGCGGGCGAAGGGCGGCGGGGTGCTGGAGCGCGCGGGCCACACCGAGGCCGCCGTGGACCTCGCGCGTCTGGCGGGGCTCATCCCGTCCGGGGTGATCTGCGAGATCATGCGGGACGACGGGACCATGGCGCGTGTGGACGACCTGATCGGCTACGCGGACGACCGTGGGCTCCGGATGATCACGATCACCGATCTGATCGAGCACCGCCGCCGCACCGAGCGCCTCATCGAGCGCGGGGCGGCCGTGTCCCTTCCCACCGAGTTCGGCCTGTTCACGGCCGTGGGCTACACGTCGCTGGTGGATGGCAAGCACCACATGGCGCTGGTGAAGGGCGAGGTCGCGGGCAAGCCCGACGTACTCGTGCGCGTTCACTCCGAGTGCATGACGGGTGACGTCTTCGGGTCGCTGCGGTGCGACTGCGGCGAGCAGTTGCATGCGGCGCTCAGGATGATCGAGGGCGAGGGCGCCGGCGTGCTGCTGTACATCGCCCAAGAGGGACGCGGCATCGGTCTCATCAACAAGTTGCGGGCATATGAGTTGCAGGATGCCGGGCGCGACACCGTCGAGGCCAATCTGGAACTGGGATTCCCGCCTGACCTCCGCGACTACGGCATCGGCGCGCAGATTCTGGTGGATCTCGGCCTCAGCACCATCCGCCAACTCACCAACAATCCCAAGAAGATCGTGGGGCTCGAGGGCTACGGGCTGAAGGTGGTCGAGCGCCTGCCCATCGAGGTGGAGCCCGGCGACCACAACGCCCGCTACCTGCAGACCAAGCGCGACAAGTTGGGGCACATCCTGCACCACAACGGGCTTGACCTCGATGAGGGGGACGACGGGCCCTGATGCTGAGCGGCAGCGGCTCGTGCAGGGGGCACTGTTCGCCCCCGGGTCAGTCCAGCGGGGTATGGACGGGCGTGCCGCCGATGCTGCCCGTGTAGGCCCGCTCGCCGCCGCGTGCGAGGTAGAGGATGCCGTCCCACCCCCCCGGCCCGCTCACCCGGATCGAGCCTTCGAACGTCCTGCCGTTGAACCGGAGCGTGCCGGAGACCGCCACGCCCCTCACGGCGCTGAAGCGCGAATAGGTGATGGCGTCGCCGAGCAGGCCGGACTCGCGGGCCAACCCGCCGCGGATCCCGGGGACGGCATCGAGGCCAGCCTCGATCGCTGCGTCAAGGGTCAGCACGCCGTCCTGTATCGCGAGGCGCGCCGCGCGCATAACGCGTCCGGCCATCCCGGGGGCACCGGCCGGCCGGACGGCGTCGAGGGTCGCCGGGGGCACCGGGATGGGATTGGGGATCCGTGCCTCGCGGTTGCACCCTGCCGTGGACACGGGCCGTCCGTAGAGCAGGTTGCGCATCTGCGTGCGCGCACACGTGTAGGCGTACAGCAGTGAGTGGCCCGCTCCGGGGGCGATCACCAGATGCGCGTTCGTCGCGCGCGCACCCACGGCGCGCGCCGAGGCGACCGGCGTTCGCACATCCTGCCCGCCGTTGAGGATGAGGATGGGCACCGGCGGCAGCGCGGTGGGCACCAGAGGATCAATGTTGCCTTCGGGCCACTCACGGCACGATCCTGCGATGCTGGCCGCGATCGCGTTGGCCGGGCTGAACGGGGCGAAGGCCGCAGGGCCCATCTCATTGATCCGCGTGGTGAGCAGGGGGTCCCGCTGATCAACCGGGGTTGCAGTGGTCCACGGCACGGCCGCGTCCGCGCAGGCCGTTGCGTAGAACAGCGCCGCCGAGAGTTCGTGTGCGGGGGAGGGCTCCCCCCCCAACGCGATGGTGGCCAGGCGCAGCAGCGGGGCCGCGTCGCCCCCGCGCGCGGCGCGCACCGCGCCCGGCCACATCTCCCTCAGTCCCGGGTTGAGGTCGCCCGCCGCGAGGAGCAGGGGGAGGTCGTCCTGGTTCCCCGGCCCGCCGATGGACGTGCGCACGGCCCTGCCGCGGTCGGTGGTCTGCCATCCGCGCAAGGGCTGGGTGGAGGTCGCCGCGACGAGGGTGGTCAGGTCTCCGACCGGGTCGGGAGTGATCCCGGCGCAGCGTCCGTGAGCGCAGAGTGCCGTGAGGACGGGGGCGGCCGCCTGCAGCATCGGTGCGTCGATGCCGTCGAAGGTCGCCGGGTCCACGACGGAGTCCAGCACCAGATGGGTCACCCGCGAGGGGTACTCCTGCGCGTAATACTGGGAGACATAGGTGCCGTAGGAGATGCCACCGAGCGCCACCAGATCCACTCCGAGGCCCTCGCGCAGCGCTTCGATGTCGAGCACGCTGTCGCGCGAGGTGAAGAAGGCGCGCCGGGGGCCGATCTGGATGGCGCACTGCCCCACGGACGCCGACGTTTCCGACGAGCCGGGCGCATCGAGGGCACGGCAGCGGAGCGCACGCGTGCCGGTGCCGCGCTGGTCCAGCATCACCAGATCCCACCCGGGAATCGCCTCGGCGACGGGATCGTCGGGCTCGATGGGCGTCCCGGCCTGGCCTGGTCCGCCGGCGAGCAGGATCATCACACCCCGGCGCGCTCCGCGGGCGCGGAGGCGCTCGACCGCAAGCGTGAGCGTGCCGTTCGCGGGGTCCGCCCGGTCGAGGGGCACCGTGAGCGTGCCGCACTGCACGGGTGCCCGGTCCGGGCAGGTTCTGAACGTGATCGGGCCAGCGGTCGCCGTGCCGACCCCCTGCAACCCGGCTGTGACGCAGGCTGCGATGGCCAGCAGGATGCGAAGACGCGCCACGCGGCGAGTGTGGCAGATCCCCGCGCCCCCCCGATCCGGCCGTGGTGCGGGGTAACCTGACGGCCAATGGCCAGGACCGATCCCGCCCCGCCCGCCGTGGCACTGCAGGTCGAGGACGTGCGTGTCGCGGCTCTCGTCGCCGGTTTCCACCGCGCCATCGCCGAGGCGCTTCTCCGTGGCGCGATGGGTCGGCTCGCCGGGAGCGGCCTGCCGGCCGACCGGGTGGACGTGCACTGGATCCCCGGAGCGTTCGAGGCCCCGGCGGCTGCGGCCGCCCTGGCCCGGACCGGGCGCTACGGCGCCGTGATCGCGCTCGGCGCGGTCATCCGCGGCGAGACGCCGCACTTCGGGTATGTCTGCGACGCGGCCGCCCACGGCCTTGTGCGCGTGTCACTCGACACCGGCGTACCATGTGCCTTCGGGATCCTCACATGCGACACCATGGCGCAGGCCGAGGCCCGCGCGGGCGGCGAGAAGGGCAACAAGGGGGACGAGGCCGCCGACGCGGCGGTGTCGATGATCAACCTCCTGGCAGCCGCCCGGGCAATGGGCCCGGGCGGGGCGAACCGGTCCTAGGTGCCGGAGACGACCTTCTGCACCTTGCCGGCCTTCAGGCAGCGGGTGCAGACGTACGCCCGCTTGGCTGTGCCCGCCACCATGATGCGCACCTTCTGGAGGTTGGGGTCGAAGCGACGGGGCGTCGCGCGCATGGAGTGGCTTCGGTTGTTCCCGAATGCGGGACCCTTGCCGCAGGACGTGCAGACCTTCGCCATGTCGACCGATTACCTCAGGTAGGAGAGATGGGGTGGCGACGTACGCCACGACGCGGGCACGATGCCACAAGACGGCCGCGGTTGCCAGCGTGAGCGTGAGTGACGATGCATTTGCACGGCACCGGGCCTCATCGCGCGCGCACGCCGTCCCCGCGCGGCCCGGCCCGGGGTGGTGGCCCTCCCCGCTCACGCACCTGCCCGGAGTGGGTCCGGCTGCCGCCCGGCACGCCGGGGCTATGGGCCTGCTCACGATCGGTGACCTTGCCGAGCACCTGCCCAGCAGGTACCTCGCCTACGACGCGGCCCGACCCGTGGCCGATCTGGTGGACGGGGAGGAGGCCACCATCCGCGTGATGCTCGATTCCATCGCGGTCGTGCCGACGCGGCGCCGGCGGCTGCGGATCGTCCGGGCGCGTGTGCACGACGACAGCGGGACCATCTCGGCGGTCTGGTTCAACCAGGCGTACCTCGTTGATCTCCTCGAGCCCGGCGCGGAACTGATGCTTCGCGGGCAGGTCCAACTCCGGCCCCAGCGGCAGGTGACGGTCAAGGCATACGAGGTGCTCGGCACAGGAACCTCCGCAGGTCTCCACACCGAGGGGCTCGTGCCGGTGTACCCGGCGACCGAGGCCATGCCGGCGCGGAGGCTGCGCGAGATGGTGGACGCGGCACGCCCCTACCTCGGGGCCGCCCCAGAGGTGCTCCCGGCATGGATCCGCGCACGCCTGGGGCTGGCCACGCGGGCGGATGCGCTGGTCGCCATGCACTTCCCGCGCACGGCGCGGGACCCGCGGGCGGGTCATCGTCGTCTGGCATTTGAGGAGTTGCTGGTGCTGCAACTCGGGCTCATTGCAGTGCGCCGGCACGAGGAGACGGCCCGACGCGCGCTGCCACTGGTGCCCACGGGCACGATCGCGCGGCGCGTGCGTGATGCCCTGCCGTTCACCCTCACCACCGAGCAGGAGCGTGTGTCGCGCCAGATCGGGCGCGATCTGGCGGGGCAGCGCCCCATGCGGCGCCTGCTGCAGGGGGAGGTCGGTGCGGGCAAGACGGTGGTGGCGGCGCTTGCCTGTGCGCATGCCGTCGAGGCCGGGGCGCAGGCGGCGATCCTCGTGCCCACCGAGACCTTGGCCGAGCAGCACCTGCGTACGCTCGATTCCCTGCTGGCCCCGGCCGGTATCGCCCCGGTGCTCATCACGGGCAATGTGCCGCGGGCCGAACGCGAGCGGCGTGAGATGGCGGTGGCCACGGGCACGGCGTCCGTCGTGGTGGGCACCCAGGCGCTGCTCGTGGGGGGCGTGGCATTCGCGCGGCTCGGCCTGGTCGTGGTGGACGAGCAGCACCGCTTCGGCGTGGAGCAGCGTCAGGCGCTGGCGGACCGGACCGGCGCTTCTGCCGACGCCGCCCACCTGCTGTACATGACGGCCACGCCGATCCCGCGGACGCTGGCACTGACGGCATACGGTGATCTGCGGGTCTCGGCGATCCGGGGCAGGCCGCCGGGGCGGCAGGAGGTCAGGACGCGGTGGGTGCCTGAGGCTGAGCGTGGCGAGGCGTACGAGGAGGTGCGCGCCGAACTCCGTCGCGGCCGGCAGGCCTACGTCATCTGCCCCCTCGTCGCGGAGGGCGATGGGGACACCCCTGCCCGGTCGGCGGTGGAGGAGGCCCGGCGCCTTGCCGCCGGGCCGTTCAGCGCGTTCCGCGTGGGGCTCGCGCACGGCGCCCAGAAGCCCCACGAGCGCCGCGCGGCGATGGCGGCGTTCACCGCCGGGGAGACCGACCTGCTGGTGGCCACCACCGTGGTGGAGGTGGGCATTGACGTTCCGAACGCGACCGTGATGGTCATCGAGGACGCCGATCGGTTCGGCCTGGCCCAGTTGCACCAGATCCGGGGACGCGTGGGCCGCGGCGAGCACCCGGGCACCTGTCTGGTGTTCGCCGAGCCCGCGTCCGAGGACGGCACCCGTCGCCTTGAGGCGCTTGTCCAGACCAACGATGGATTCCGGCTTGCCGACATCGATCTCGACATCCGGGGCGAGGGCAGCATCATGGGGCTGCGTCAGTCGGGACCCACCGATCTGCGCTTCGCACGCCTTTCGCGCGACCGGCGCTCGTTGGCAGAGGCCCGGCGCATCGCGAGGGTCACCCTCGAGCGCGACCCCCGCCTGGAGCACGCCGAGCACGCGCTTCTGGCCGCGGCCGTGCACACGGCCTTCCCCGACATGCCACGGCTGCTCGACGCATGAGGGTCATCGCCGGGGACATGCGCGGCCGGCACCTCATCGCTCCCACGGGCGTGCGGACGCGCCCGACCGCAGATCGCGTCAAGGAGGCACTGTTCTCGATCGTCGGGCCGGTCGGGGGCGCACGGGTGCTCGACCTCTTCGCGGGATCGGGCGCCCTCGCCATCGAGGCGCTGTCGCGTGGCGCGACGAGTGCGCTCTGCGTGGACGATGACCGGGGTGCCGTGGAGGCCATCCGCGCCAACGCCGCCGTGCTGGGCCTCGGAGACCGCCTGCGCGTGGTCCGGCGCGGGTGGCGGGGCGCTCTGGCGGATGCGGCGGAGGCCGGCGAGACCTTCGACCTGGTGCTGGCCGACCCGCCGTATGACCTCCTGCCGGTGATCCTCGATGAGATCGGCCCCGCCGTGGCCCGTGTGACGGCTTCCGGCGCGATCGTGGTCATCGAGCACGCCCGTAGTGCGATCATTGGGACCGGCGGGGTTCCGGGCCTCGCCGTCGAACGCGCATCCACCCGCACATACGGGGACTCGGAGATCACCGTGATTTGGACTCAGGGAGCAGGAACATGAGCACCGAAGGGCGAATCGCCCTGTGTCCGGGTACCTACGACCCGGTCACCTTCGGTCACCTCGACATCGTGGAGCGGGCAGCCCGCCTGTTCGCGACGGTCGTGGTGGCCATCGCTGATGGATCGAACACGAAGCAACCGCTGTTCACGGCGGATGAGCGAAGGGCTCTGGTGCGGACGAGCGTCGAACATCTCGGGAACGTCGAGGTCACGGGCTTCACCGGCCTCGTGATCGGGCATGCCCGCGAGGTGGGTGCCACGGTTCTCGTCAAGGGCGTACGTTCCGCGACGGATTTCGATTACGAGGCCCAGATGTCCCAGTTCAACCGCCATCTCGCGGGCGATATCGAGACCATCTTCCTGCCCGCCTCGCCCGAGTGGGCGTTCATCAGTTCTTCCGGCGTCCGTGAGGCCGCCGCATGGGGGGCCGATGTGAGCGGGTGGGTGCCCGCACATGTCGCCGGGGCCCTCCGGGACCGACTCGGCCGCACGGCCTGACAAAGGACGACCCATGGATGTTCTGGCCCTCATCGACAAGCTGGACGACCTCGTGCACAACGCGCGCGCGGTGCCCCTGACGGATCAGGTGCGCATCGACCGGGAGGCGGTGTACGAACTGCTGGACCAGATGCGCTCGACAATCCCCGAGGAGATCAAGCAGGCGCGCTGGATCGTGAAGGAACGTCAGGAGATGCTGGCCGAGGCCAAGCGCGAGGCGGACCGCATCGTGGAGGAGGCGCGCGATAAGGCCGAGCGCCAGGCATCGCAGCAGGCCGTCGTGACGCTCGCGGAGAGGCAGGCCGCCGAACTTCTGGACGACGCCCGCCTGCGCGAGCGCGAGGTGCGCCTCGGCGCCGAGGACTACGCCGACGAGGTGCTGGGCACGCTCGAGGTCAACCTCGAGAAGTTCACGGCTGCGGTGCGTCGTGGTCGTGAGCGGCTGCAGGGCAAGCCCGAGGGCAACGCCGGGGACGGCCCGTTCGTCACCGACGAGTCCTCGTCCGACTACTGATCAGATGACCACCGGGCGCCGGGGCGAGCCGGACGGGCTGCTGGACCTCCGGCGCCTCGACCTCACCCCGGGCGCCGGGGCGGAGGCAGACGTGCCGGTGACCCTTCCGGTCGTCACGATGGGCGGGCAGCCGTACACGCCCGAGCCGGCAGGCGTCATCGTCCGGGTGGATGTGGGGTCCTCCGGATCGGGCCTCGGATTGAGGCTCAGGTTCGGCGCGGCTCTCACCGGACCGTGCCAGACGTGCCTCGCACCCTCGCGGGTCGTGATCGCTGTGGACACGCGGGAATACCAGGCGTTGGGGCGTAACGCACAGGCGGCGGGGGATGACGACTTTGACTGCGAGTACCTGCACGAGCCGGCCCGCATGGACCTCGACGTGGCGGCATGGGCACGCGATGCAATGGTTGAGGCCATCCCGATGTCCATCTTCTGCCGCCCCGACTGCAGGGGCCTGTGCGCACGGTGCGGTGCTGACCTGAACACCGGGCCGTGCGCGTGCGGGGACGACGCGACGGACCCGCGCTGGGCCGCTCTGGAGGCGCTGCGCGAACGCCTGACGGGGGAGTCGGACGACCCGCTGTGACCGGCCCGCCCCGACCGGGTTGCCGGGGCCGCACGTGAGGCGCTAGTCTCCCGCGTCGTTCCGGACCCGGTCCCTATCAGGAGCCACCTTGGCCGTTCCCAAGCGCAAGACGTCCCGCGCCCGCCGTGACAAGCGGCGCGCAACTCACTCGATCCAGGCGACGCGCCTCGGTCGCTGCCCGCGCTGCACGGCTCCGGTGATGCCCCACCACGTCTGCATGGTGTGCGGCCATTACAAGGGCCGCGCGGTCGTGGACACCGGCGCCTGACAACGATGCCGGACGTCGTCGTCGCCGTCGATGCGATGGGCGGCGACAACGCACCGCTGATCCCCGTGGCGGGTGCCGTCGAGGCAGCCCGGCAGGGCGTCGGCATCCTTCTGGTCGGTGACAGTGATCTGATCGGGAGGGCACTGGAGCAGCATGGTGATCTGCCGCCCGGTATCGAGATCGTCCACGCCGCCGACCGCATCCACTCCGCCGAGGATGGCGTCAAATCCGTGCGCAGTAAGCCGGACGCCTCGATCGTGGTGGCGTGCCGGCAGGTCCATGAGGGCCGCGCCGGGGCGGTGATCTCGGCCGGGCACACGGGCGCAATGCTTGCGGCATCAACGCTCGTCCTCCGGCGCCTTCCCGGGGTGATCCGCCCCGGTCTGGCGGTTCCCCTGCCCTCCACTGCCGGGCCGGTCCTGATGCTCGACGGCGGCGCGAAC
>CAMAVU010000015.1 GCA_945861935.1 Bifidobacterium breve
CAAGGGTTGGGCTGTTCGCCCATTAAAGCGGTACGCGAGCTGGGTTCAGAACGTCGTGAGACAGTTCGGTCCCTATCTGCGGTGGGCGCTGGAGATTTGAGAGGAGTCGTCCCTAGTACGAGAGGACCGGGATGAACAGACCTCTGGTGTATCAGTTGTCGTGCCAACGGCATAGCTGGTTAGCTACGTCTGGACGGGATAACCGCTGAAAGCATCTAAGCGGGAAGCCCACCTCGAGATGAGATCTCCCATCCCCATGAGGGAGTAAGGATCCAGGGAGACCACCTGGTTGATAGGCGGGATGTGGAAGCGCAGCAATGCGTGGAGCAGACCCGTACTAATACTCCGAGGGCTTGAATTGCTTCCTACGCCGCTATGCAGTCTTGAGGGTTTACCCTCACGAATTCCCGGTGGTCAGGGCGAGCGGGAGACACCTCTTCCCATTCCGAACAGAGCAGTTAAGCCGCTCCGCGCCGATGGTACTCCGGACTCACGTCCGCGGGAGAGTAGGTCGCTGCCGGGATTCATCATTCGAAGGGCCGCCAATGTGCGGCCCTTCGGCGTTCCCGGGGGCGTACCGCCGCTGTGTACCATCGGATCAATGCCGCGCCGCCGTCCGCCCTCGCTCACGGTTGCCAGCATCCTCCGGATGCCATCCCCTGACCGGGTTCCCGCACATCTCCGGCCCACGTCGGTGCCGTCGGGCCCCGGGGTCCGCTCCCCGTACCGGGGGGCGTGAGGTTTTGCCGGGCGGCGGGGGCAGGTGGGATGCAGGCCGGGGGGCGGTGCGGGCGCGGCTGCCGACGTTGGCGTCAGAGATCTATCTGAACACCGGCGGCGCCGGCCCGCTGCCGGACGTTGCCGCAGATGCGATGCGGGCGATGGTTGATGAGCAGGCCACGCGCGGGCGGATGAGTCTGGGTGCCGGGGAGGACGCGCGGGAACGGCACTCCGCACTGCGCGCGGCGATCGCGGGGGTGGTCGGGCGTCCGCAGGCGGAGATCGCCATTGCCCAGTCATCGACGCACGCCATGAACGCGGTCATCTGGGGCCTGGGGCTTCGTCGTGGTGATGTCGTCGTGACGACGGGCATGGAGCACCCCGGGCTCGCTGTGCCGCTGGCCGTCGCGACGGCCCGCGTGGGAGCGCGGCTGAAGATCGTGGATGCGGGGGATGGATCGGGGCCCCTCGAGGACGTGATCGCCGCCGCCTGCACGACGCGCACACGGCTTGTCGCGCTGTCGCACGTCTCGTGGATGACGGGGGCCGTGCTTGATGTGGCCGGTGCGGCACGGGCCGCGGCGGCCGTGGGGGCGTTCACGCTCGTGGATGGCGCGCAGGGGGCGGGAGCGGTGCCGGTGGATCCTGCGGGCTGGGGTGTTGATGCGTACGCGATGCCCGCGCAGAAGTGGCTCCTCGGTCCCGAGGGGCTTGGCGCGCTGTGGATCCGGGAGGAGCACCTGGAAACGGTGGCCGTGGTGGTCACAGGGTTCGAGTCCGGTGAGGATCATGGGTGGGACGGATCGCTCACATTGCATCCCGATGCGCGGCGTTATGAGGCATCCACTCTCCCCGAGATCCTGCTGGCGGGGTGGACCGCGTCACTCGGATGGCTCGAGGCTCTGGGCTGGGCGCGCGTCCACGAGGGGACGGCGCGCGCGGCCGAGGCGTGCCGCGAGGCGCTGGCCGGGGTTCCCGGCGTGTGCCTGGATCCACCCGTCTCGTCGGAGTCAGGGCTGGTCGCCTTCTCCGTGCCCGGTCATGGATCCGAGCACGCTGCCGCCTGCCTGGCGGCCCGTGGGGTCGTCGTTCGACCGCTGCCTGCGCCGGGAGGCCTCCGTGCCTCGTGCGGGTTCTTCACCAACGCAGGGGATATCGAGCGTCTTGTGGAAGGCGTGGCCGAACTCGCGGCGTGTTAGCGTGCCTGCCCGTGAGCCAGCAGTTCGTGATCCAGGGCGGGCACGCGCTGGCGGGCACGGTGGCCCCCTCGGGCAACAAGAACGCCGCGCTGCCGATCCTTGCCGCCACCCTCCTCACTGACGAGGAGGTCATCGTCGAGAATGTCCCGGACATTCTGGACGTCCACGCGATGCTGGCGATTCTGGATGACCTCGGGGTGTCCGTGCGCGAGGAGGAGGACGGGGCGCTCGCGTTCCGGGCCGACGGGATCCGCGGCACCCGGCTGGACCCCGAGTTGTGCAGGCGCATCCGCGCATCGGTGCTGTTCGCCGGGCCGCTTCTGGCCCGGGCGGGTTCCGTGACCCTCCCCCTGCCGGGCGGCGACTTCATCGGGCGTCGCCGGATTGATACGCACCTCATGGGCTTCCGGTCGCTCGGGGCGACGATCGACGCGTCCGATCGCGCGTACGCCATCACCCAGACCGGGCTTGTGGGAGCAGAGATCTTCCTGGACGAGGCATCCGTGACGGCCACCGAGAACGTGCTGATGGCGGCCGTCCTGGCCCGGGGCCGGACGACGATCCTCAACGCGGCCTCCGAGCCCCACGTGCAGGACCTCGCGACCTTCCTGGTGGCGATGGGTGCGCACATCGAGGGAATCGGGACGAACCGCCTGATCATTGACGGTGTCGAGCGCCTGCACGGCTGCCGCTTCCGGATCGGTCCCGACTACATCGAGATCGCGTCATTCATCGGACTCGCGGCCATCACCGGGTCCGACCTCGTCATCTCGGAGGCCCGCCGGGAGGACCTGCGCATGATCCTCCTGGGATTCGGGCGTCTCGGCATCCGCGTGGAGTGGATCGGGGACGGCGCGCTCCGCGTGCCCCCGGACCAGTCCCTCGAGGTGGTGCAGGACGAGGGCGGCGCCATCCCGAAGATCGATGATGGTCCGTGGCCGGCGTTCCCCGCCGACCTGACGTCCATCGCGACGGCGGTCGCCACTCAGGCAAAGGGCGAGGTCATGATCTTCGAGAAGATGTTCGAGAACCGCCTGTTCTTCGTGGACAAGTTGGTGGCGATGGGCGCTCGCATCATTCTCTGCGACCCGCACCGGGTGGTGGTGAGCGGACCGACACAGTTGTACGGCGAGCGCGTTGACAGCCCCGACATCAGGGCGGGCATGGCCATGCTCATCGCCGGCCTCGCGGCGAAGGGAACGACCAGCATCGGGAACATCGGGCAGATCGACCGGGGCTACGAACGCATCGATGAGCGGCTCCGGTCCGTGGGTGCGCGCATCGAACGGGTGGACGACTAGGCGATGACCGATCCGGTTGAACTGCCCGCCGGGGTACGCGATGTGCTGCCCGTGGAGGCGGCGGAGTTGCGCGCGTTGGGCGATGCGCTGGACGGCGCCTTCCGGGCCTTTGGCTACCGGGAGGTGATGACGCCGCTGATCGAACTCGCCGATGTGCTCGACAGGGCCGAGGACGAGGGGGTCGGACGGGCGTACCGCCTGTTCGATGATGAGGGGCGCGTCCTCGTGCTCCGGCCCGATCTCACGATCCCCATTGCCCGGCTCGTTGCCACGCGTATGGCCGACCACCCGGACCCGGTTCGCGTGTCGTACAACGCGCGCGCGGCCCGTCCGCCGTCGCCCGGCAAGATCGAGGGTGCCGAGCAGCGCCAGGCCGGCATCGAACTGGTCGGCCCCGACGGGCCGGAGGCGGATGCCGAGGTGATCGCCGCGCTGTCCTACGCCCTTGCCGCCGCGGGCGTGCCGGATGCGCGCATCGCGATCGGCTCGGTGGCCATCGTGTCCGCGGTACTCGATGGTGCCGGTGCCGATGGCCCGGTGCGGGCGTCTCTGTGGGGTGCGCTGCGCGGCCGCAGCGTCGTGGACTGGCGCCGGGCCGCGGAGGAGATCGGGGCCGAGGGGGACCTGGGGGAGGTACTGACCGGGCTCCCGGCGATGCGCGGCGGTCGCGAGCTCCTCGACCGGATCGGGACGGCCGTGCCGCCCGCCCGGTCCGAGTGCGAGCGACTGGACGCGGTGCTCGACTGCGTGGCGCGGCACGGCGTGGCCCCGCCGATGGTGGACATGGGCGTGGTGCGCGACTGGAGTTACTACTCGGGAGTGGTCATCGAGGCGTATGCGATGGGAGCAATGGCCCCGGTAGCCGTGGGCGGTCGCTACGACGGGCTGGGGGCGCGGTTCGGGCGGCCACGCGCTGCGGTGGGGGTGGCGGTCGCTCTGGACCTCCTCCACCACGCGGTGGGGCGGTCGGCCGAGCGGCCGGCAGCCGGGATCGTCCTCGTGGGGGGAGCCGACGATCTGGTGGCCGATGCGGTCGCCCTGCGCCGCGCCGGCACCGCGGTTCTCGCCGTGGCCTCCCTGCACCCGGACCCCGACGCGGTTGCGGTGGCGGATGGCCGGGGGTACGTCGTCAGACGCGTGGCCGACGGCTGGAGTGTCCGCGATGTCGCCACCGGATCGGATGAGATCCTGAGTGACCTTGGGGCAGGCCCGTGGACCTGAGGATCTGCGTACCGCTCGGCGCGCTTCTCGAGGGATCATTGGCCGCGATCGCCGCGGTGGGCCTGCCCGTGGAACCACTCCGTGATGCGGGTCGGCGCCTGATCGTCGAGGTGCCGGGCGGTCCGACGTACATCACCACGCGTCCTACCGACGTGCCGACCTACGTCGAAAGCGGCGCCGCTGACATCGGCATCGTCGGCCGTGATGTGCTGCTGGAGCGCGAGCCCGACGTCTATGAACTCGCCGACCTCGGGTTCGGCGGTTGCACGATGTCGTGGTGCACGCCCGCCGGGGACGACCCGACGGCGCTGGCCATCGAACGCTTCGGTGTTGTGCGTGTGGCGACGAAGTACGTGAGGTGCGCCGAGCGGTTCTTCGAGGGGACGGGCCGGAAGGCCGAGATCGTGAAGGTGAATGGGTCGGTGGAACTCGCGCCGCTGGTCGGCCTGGCCGATGGGATCGTTGACCTCGTGGCCACGGGTCGCACGCTGCGCGAGAACGGACTGGTGGAGCGCGAGGTCCTGTTCGAGTCCACGGCCCGGCTGATCGCCAACCGCGTGAGCCACAAGTTGCGCGCCGACGTGCTGGACGGTCTCGTCCGTGCGTTCGAGGCCGGGGGGGCGTGACCGAGGTGCGGCGGATCACCCTCGCGGCGGGGGAGGGCAGAGCGCTGGGTCCGACCTTCCGCACGGCGGCAGCGGACGGCCCCAGCGCCGATGTCGCTGCCGCGCTCGCCGATGTCCGGCTCCGGGGCGATGCAGCGGTCCTCGACGCCATACGGCGCTTCGATGCCCCCGGGTTCGACCGGCCCTCCCCGGTCGTGGACCCCGCGGAGATCGTGGCAGCGGTGGATTCCCTCGATTCCCGCCTGCGCGATGCGATCTCGTTTGCGGCCGAACAGGTCCGGACCGTCGCCGAGGCGGGGCGTCCGCCGGAGTGGGAGGTGACCCTCCCACCGGGCCAGTCGGTGCGGATGAGAGTGGTGCCGGTGTCCGCGGCGGGCGTCTATGTGCCCGGCGGCCGGGCCGCATATCCCTCGAGCCTCATCATGGGGGTGGTGCCGGCCCAGGTCGCGGGCGTCTCCCGCATCATGGTGGCCAGCCCGCCGGGCCCGGACGGCCTGCCGAATCGCGTCGTGCTCGCCGCCGCCGGCCTGCTGGGCGTGCACGAGATCGTCGCGGCGGGCGGGGCGGCCGCAATCGGGGCCATGGCATTCGGCACCGGGACCATTCCGCCGGTTGATGTCATCGCCGGCCCCGGCAACGCGTGGGTGCAGGAGGCCAAGCGGCAGGTGTTCGGGCTCGTCGGGATCGATTCGGTCGCGGGTCCCAGCGAGCTGCTGGTGCTCGCCGATTCCACATCGGACCCCGAGGCCATCGCGGCCGACCTGCTGGCGCAGGCCGAGCACGGTCCCGACTCGCCCGCCGTCTGCGTGGCGTGGGACCGGGGGGTCAACGATGCGGTCGAGGCCGCGCTCTTCCTCCGGCAGGGCCCGGTTGGTAGGATCACCCTCGTCGACTGCCCGTCTCAGGAGGACGCCATCGTCCTGGCCGAGGCCTTCGCGCCGGAGCATCTGCAGATCGCCCTCGCGGACGCCGCGGCCGTAGCGCCCCGGATCCACCGTGCGGGGTGCGTGTTCCTCGGGCCGCTCGGCGGCACTGCGTTCGGCGACTACGTCGCCGGGTCGAATCACATCCTCCCGACGGGAGGCGCTGCGCGTTATGCCTCCGCCGTCGGACCCGCCACGTACATGCGCCGTATGGCGCTCGTCGATATCCCGCAGGACGCCGTTGACGTCCTCACGCCGCACCTCGCGGCGCTCGCAGACGCGGAGGGGTTTCCCGAGCACCGGCGCTCAGCAGAGATCAGGTCATCACGATGAGCAGAACAGCAACCATCCGACGTACCACCGGCGAGACCGATGTCGAGGTGCGTATTGACCTCGACGGGACGGGCGTGGCCGAGGCCGTCACCGGCATCGGCTTCTTCGACCACATGCTCATCCTGCTTGCCCGGCACTCGCTCATCGACATCTCCGTCGTGGCGAAGGGCGACCTCGAGACGGGCAGCCACCACACGGTGGAGGACACGGGGATTACCCTCGGACGGGCCCTGGACGAGGCCCTTGGCGATCGGAGCGGCGTGGAGCGCTACGGGAGTGCCCTTGTGCCGATGGACGAGGTGTTGGTGCAGGTGGCCATCGACCTTTCCGGTCGGCCGTACCTCGCGTTCGACGTGTCCTTGCCGCCGATGGTGATCGGGGGATTCGAGACCGACCTCACCGGCGAGTTCCTCCGGGGCGTGACGAACGCGGGACGGATGACCATGCACGTGGACCTGTTGAAGGCCGGTGGGCCCCACCACGTCATCGAGGGGTGCTTCAAGGGGGTGGCACGGGCGCTCGGTGCGGCCGTGGCGCCGAACCCCCGGGTGCGCGGTGTGCCGTCGAGCAAGGGCGCCCTGTGACCCAGGGGGCCCCGGGCCCGGACGTGGCCCTGCTGGACTACGAGATGAGCAATCTGAGGAGCGTCGGCAAGGCGCTCGAGCGGTTGGGCGCACGGGTGCGCGTCGCGGCGCGCCCCAGTGAGGCGGTGGGCTGCGATTGCATCGTGCTGCCCGGGGTCGGGCGGTTCGGGGCCGCGATGGAGCGCCTTTCGGATCATGGCTTCACCGGCATGCTCCGCGACGAAGCCGCGGCGGGCACTCCGGTGCTCGGCATCTGCCTGGGTCTCCAACTGCTCTTCGACGAGAGCGAGGAGAGCCCGGATACCCCGGGCCTTGGGCTGATCGGAGGCAGGGTCGAGCGCCTTCGCACGGACCGGAAGGTGCCGCACATCGGGTGGAGCGAGGTCACGTGGGCGCCCGGGTCCGCCCTCGCCCCGCCGGACGGGGGGCCCGCCGAGCGCACGTACTACTTCGTGCACTCCTACGTGTGCGTGCCGACCGACCCGGGAGACACCCTGGGTACCGCCGTGCACGGGACACCGTTCGTCGCGGCCGCGGGCCGGGGCAGCGTGTCGGGGTTGCAGTTCCACCCTGAGAAGTCGAGCACGGCGGGCCTCGCGCTGCTCGGTCGTTGGCTCGAGTCGGTGCGGGCGGGCATGGCGGTCACGACGTGATCGAGCTCTACCCGGCGATCGACCTGCGTGACGGCGCCGCCGTGCGCCTCGTCCAGGGTGATTTCGAGCGCAGCACGGTGTTCAACGATGACCCCGTTGCACAGGCGCGTTCGTTCGCCCGCGAGGGCGCCACACACCTGCACGTGGTGGATCTGGATGGCGCGCTGGAGGGCCGTCCGGTGCATGCGCCGATCATCGCGCAACTCGCCGCGACATTTCCGGGGGCGGTCCAGTTGGGGGGCGGACTTCGCGACCAGCCTGCCGTCGAGACGGCCATGGCGACCGGGGTCGACCGGGTGGTGGTGGGAACGGCGGTGATCGAGGACGAGGAGTTCCTGCGCTGGGCGACAGCCCGTCTGGGGGATCGCCTGGTGGTGGCCCTCGACGCCCGCGACGGGAGGGTGGCGACGCATGGGTGGACCCAGATGTCCGACCGGACCGCGATGGAGGTGGCCGCCGACCTTGTCCGCACAGGCGTGCGCCACCTCCTCTACACCGACATCGGACGCGATGGCACGCTGGGCGGCCCGAACCTCGAGGCCCTCCGGCGCCTGTCGAATGCTGCGCCGCCCCTGACAATCCTCGCCGCCGGCGGGATCTCCTCGCTCGATGACCTCGTGTCCCTGATGCGTCTTCGCCTGCCGAACCTCCGGGGGGTCATCGTGGGCCGTGCGCTGTACGAGGGGCGCTTCACGGTGACCGACGCGATCGCCACGCTCTCAGGGGCGACGCGGTGATCAGGGTCATCCCGTGCCTCGACGTCGATCGGGGCCGGGTGGTGAAGGGCGTCAACTTCATCGACATCCGGGATGCCGGCGATCCCGTGGAGCTCGCCGCGCGGTACGACGCCGCCGGGGCGGATGAACTCGTCTTTCTGGATATCACCGCCACGCACGAGGAGCGGGACACCATCATCAACCTGGTCGAGCGGACGGCGGAGGAGGTCTTCATCCCCTTCACCATCGGTGGCGGCCTTCGGACGGAGGACGACATCCGCGCCGTACTGGCGGCGGGCGCCGACAAGATCTCTCTCAACTCCGCGGCGGTCCGCGACCCCGACCTCGTGGAGCGGGCAGCCATGCGGTTCGGGGACCAGTGCATCGTGGTGGCGATCGACGCGAAGCGCCGCGCCGACGGATCGGGGTGGGAGGTCTACCTCGCGGGCGGGCGGGTCGAGACCGGCCTCGAGGCGGTCGCCTGGGCATCGGAGGCCGTCCGCCGCGGGGCCGGGGAACTCCTGGTGACGAGTATGGACCGCGATGGCACTCAGGCCGGGTTCGACATCGACCTGCTCGCCGCGATCACCGACGCCACCACGGTCCCGGTCATCGCGTCGGGCGGTGCGGGGACGCTGGAGCATTTCGCCCAGGCCGTCACCCACGGGCACGCCGATGCCGTGCTGGCCGCGTCGGTCTTCCATGATGGCGTGTACACCGTGGGTGAGGTCAAGGCCGCGATGGCACGTGATGGCGTAGCAGTCAGGAGATAGCCGTGGCACACCGCATCATCCGCACGGACCAGGCACCCGCACCAGTCGCCGGTGCGCCGTACAGCCAGGCCATCGCCGCGCGTGGCGGCGAGGTGGTGTGGGTGTCGGGGCAGGTCCCGCTGGTCCCGGGCGGGGGGATCGTGGCGGAGGACGTCGCCGGGCAGACGCGACAATGTCTGGCCAACATCGCGGCGATTCTGGACGCTGCCGGGGGGTCCCTCGATGACATCGTCAAGACCACGGTCTACATGACGGACCTCGAGCGGTTTCCCGAGATGAACGTCGCGTATGCCGAGGCGTTCGCCGCGGCGCCACCCGCCCGTGCGACCGTCGGCGTCGCTGCCCTGCCCGCGGGCGCGATCGTCGAGATCGAGGCCGTTGCCGTGATCGGCCCGGCCGGATGAGCCGCTACTCGGTGAAGTACCGTCTCTCGATCAGGATCTCGACGGCCATGCGGTCGAGGTAGACGGGGAGGTCGGAAATGGGCCGTCCGGCATTCGCGGGGTCACTGGCCCAGCGGCGGACCTCGGCGCGGATGCGCGCGGACTCGGAGAGCAACTCATCCAGTCCGCATGCCTCCCACCGGTCCAGCGCCTCGGCCAGGCCGGGTAGGGCGACCGGCGCCGACCTGCCGAGGTTCCCGCCGAGGTGATCTCCCACGGCGCCGATGCTACCCCGGTGGCGGAATGGGTCGCTCGTGACCCGGTGCTCTCGCGCATCCGGTGGCCGGACACGCCGCTCAGGGTGTGCCTGGTGGGAGGGGTCGTCCGCGACGCACTTCTGGGTGTGCCGCACGGACCGGACATCGATATCGTCGTTGAGGGAGATGCCATCGCGGTGGCGACCCTGGTCGGGCGCGACCTCGGTGGCCGCGTGATCACCCACGGGCGGTTCGGGACCGCGCGCATCGAACTGCCTCACGGGCGGCACGTGGACCTCGTCTCGGCGCGCCGGGAGACGTACGCACAGCCCGGGGCCCTGCCGGACGTATCACCGGGCACGCTGTCTGACGATCTGGGGCGTCGTGACTTCACGGTGAACGCCATCGCATTCGTGCTCGCGGGGGATGGGGAAGGGGGAATGTGCGACCCGTACGACGGGCGATCCGATCTCACCGACGAGCGGATCCGCATCATCCGGGACGGAGCGTTCCGGGAGGACCCGAGTCGGGTCGTGAGGGCCCTCCGTTACGCCGCCCGCCTGGGGTTCCGAATGGATGCGCGCACTGAGGAGCAGGCGCGCGCCGCCGCGCCGGACGTGGACCTGCAGGCCACCCGGGTCGCCGACGAGGCCGCCCGGCTGCTCGGTGAGGAGTCCGCCCCGTCCGCGCTTGCCATGGGATCGGCTCTCGGGCTCAGATGGCCCGATCCGGATCCGCACCGCGACCAGCGCCTCGCCGCCCTCGCCGGAGCCCTCGGGCAGCCGGGTGCGCCCGCTCCGGCAGCGTGGGCGCTGCGCCTGGGCCTGGGTGTCGATCCCGGTCAGGCCGCGACGGCCGCGATGCCGCACTGGGCCCGGGGGGTGGCAGCCGAGGTGCGCTCGGGTCTCGATCTCGCCGGGGCGATCAGCCAGGCGTCACGACCGTCCGAGGTGGACGCCCTGCTTCGTGCGCTGCCGGAGGCGCAGCAGATCGGCGTGCTCATTGGCGGGGCCGACGCCGTCACGCGGTGGTGGGCGGAATGGCGTGACCTGGTGCCCGATGTCACCGGGTCCGACCTCGTCGGGGCGGGCGTGGCCCCCGGGCCCGTGATCGGGCGCGCCCTGTCGGCCGTGCGCGCCGCGCTCATCGACGGCGAGGTGTCGGGGCGGGGCGAGCAGATGGCGGTCGCCCTCGCCGTGGCCGGCCGCTTCCGGTGAGTCCCGACGGTGTGATGGTCGTGGATCCCGGGTCCGCACCGGTGCGCGCCGCGTTCACCACCCGGCATCCGGGTCGGAGCGTGGGTGCGTTCGCCAGCGGTAACCTCGGGTCGGCCTGCGGCGATGACCCGGATGCCGTCCGGGCGAACCGGGTGGCGCTCTCCTCGCGTCTCGGCTTCGACCCGGATCGCGCAGTCACCCTCGATCAGGTGCATGGTTCCGCGGTCGTGACGATCGGCCGGGTGGGCGGCGACGGCGCGTTCACCGGCGCCATGACCGGGTTCGGAGATGCAGATGCGGCGGTCACCGGCGCGCCCGGCGTGGCCCTCCTGGCGATGGGCGCCGACTGCCCCGTGGTACTCGCGTGGGACGCCGGCGGATTGGCGGTCGCCGCGGTCCATGCCGGTTGGCGCGGGCTGATCGGCGGCGTGCTGGAGGCGGCGGTCGTCGCGATGGGATCCCCCGTCACATCAATGCGGGCCGTCATCGGTCCCCACGTGCGCCCGTGCTGCTACCCGGTGGGGCAGGAGGTCCGCGCCGGCATTGCCACGCGATTCGGGCCAGATGTCGTTCGCGGCGCCTCGGTGGACCTCGGTGCGTGCTGCGAGGGTGCGCTCCTGGCGGCGGGCCTCTCGCCGGGAGCGATTGCCCGGGTCCCCGGCTGCACCGCGTGTGATCAGGACCGGTTCTTCTCGTACCGGCGCGACGGCGGCGAGACGGGCAGGCAGGCGGGCGTCGTGTGGCTACCGGCGCGGGGATGATCGACGAGGATGCGCTGCGTGGGGCGCTCCTGCGGGTGCGGGAGTTGGTGGATGCGGCGTGCGTCGTCTCGGGGCGTCCACCCGGGTCGGCGGAGATCGTCATCGCGGGTAAGTACGCCGCACCGACCGAGTCCCAGGCCCTGGTGCGTGCCGGGGCCCGTGTGATCGGTGAAAACCGCCTGCAGGACCTGATCGCGAAGCAGGAGGCCATCGCGGACTCCGTGATGTTCGATTTCATCGGTCACCTCCAGACGCGGAAGGTCCGGGATGTACGGCCGCGGGTCCGCCTGATCCACTCGGTGGACCGGCTTCCTCTCATTGAGGAGATCGCGCGGCGCGCAACCGGGAGAACGCGGGGGCTCCTGCAGGTGAACGTGGCACGGGAGGAGAGCAAGGCCGGGTTCGACCCGGTGGATCTGGACAGGGCGCTCGATACGGCCGCGCGGTCAGGGGTGACGGTGGGAGGGTTCATGGCCCTCCCACCCGTCACGCGGGACCCGGAGGCCTCGCGGCCGTGGTTCGATCGGGTACGGGAACTGCGTGACCGGCTCGCCGGGTCGTGGTCGGGGGAGCATGACCTCCGTGACCTCTCGTTGGGGACATCGCAGGATTTCGTCGTTGCCGTGGAGGCTGGCGCTACCATGGTGCGCATCGGACGGGGAATCGTCGAGCACACCCGGATGGAGCAACCGTAGATGTCGATCAGCGATTACTGGCACAAGACGCTTGCGTACTTCGGCATGGCCGATGACGGCGACGACGGATATGACGACTACGACGAGCACGAGGACCACGATCGCGAGACCAATGCGGGTGTGCGCGACGCCGCCCACCGCAGCGAGCGCGCGTCGCGTGACCGCGGGTCGCGCCGCACGCACTCCGCTCGGGGCGATGACTTTGACGACATCTACTCCGACCCCGGTATCCCCTCGCCCTCCCGGAACCTCCGCTCAGTCGCAACGGCTCCGCCGCGCTCCTCCCGGGGCTCGGAGGTGACCCTCGTGATCCCCCGCAATTTCAACGACGCCCAGCAGGTGGCCGACAAGTTCAAGTCTGCGGTTCCGGTCATCCTCAACCTGCAGTCCGCCGACGCCAGCCTGTCGAAGCGCCTCATCGACTTCGCGAGCGGGCTGACCTACGCCCTCGACGGGGGGATGTCCCGCATCGCCGACAAGGTGTTCCTGCTCACGCCACGGAACGTCGAGGTGTCGGCGGAAGAGCGGGCTCGCCTTCTTGAGAAGGGCTTCTTCAACCAGTCCTGACACGATGAGCGCACTCGCCATTGGCGTCGTGGGCGTCGGCGCAATGGGAGGTGCGCTCGCCGCCGGCCTCGCCTCCCATGTACGCGTCGTCGTCGAGGATCAGGCCCCGGGCCGGGCTGCCGAGGTCGCCGCCGCCTATGGGGTGGACGCCGGGGACGCCGCCACGTGCGACGTGGTGGTGATGGCGGTGAAGCCCCAGGACCTTGCGGGCGTGCTCGCGGATGTCGTGCCACGTATGCGCGGCGAGGCCATCCTGGCCTCGGTTGCCGCAGGTTGGACGATTGACCGGCTGTCCGCGGCTGCACCGGGGCACCCCGTGGTCCGGTTGATGCCGAATCTGGCCGTGGCGGGGGGAGCGGGCGTGGTGGCGATGGCGTCACGTGGTCTCACCGGGGAGCAGGAGAGCGAACTGCGCGCGGTGCTCGATCCGCTGGGTTCGATCGTCGTGCTCGACGAGGTCCACTTCGCTCTTGCGACCGCGATCGGCGGGAGCGGACCGGGGTTCCTCGCGTATGTCGCTGCGGCTTTTGAGCGGGCGGCGGTGGACGGCGGGCTCGGAACTGCCGAGGCACGCTCCATCGTCCATGGCGTTCTGGCCGGCACCGCACACCTGCTCTCGGGCGGCGAGGATCCGGCGGCGCTGCAGGCACGGGTGACATCGCCGGGAGGAACAACGGCGGCGGGCATCGCCGTTCTCGAGGGACACGGCGTCTCCAGGGCCCTCGGCGCGGCTGTCGACGCCGCCGCCGCGCGCGCCGCCGAGTTGTAGAGGGCCCCGTGGACCTCGTCGTCGACTACACGAACGCGCTGTTCACCGTGTTCCTGATCGTGATGCTCATCAGGATCCTGCTCTCCTGGTTGCCCTCGGAGCCGACCGGCCGGGTCACCTCGGCGTTGTACCGGTTCTTCCACGAGTCCACCGACTGGTATCTGCGGCCGTTCCGCCGGGTGATCCCACCGGTCGGGATGTTCGATCTCTCGCCCGTTGTCGCGCTGATCGTGCTCTACGTGCTCAATGCAGTTCTGGTGCGCGGCCTGACGGCGCTGTGACTGCCTCTGCGGGCGAGTGGTTGCGACGGAGTGACCACGGCGTTCTGGTGACCGTAAAGGCAGTCCCACGGTCCCGCCGCACGGCGGTGGTGGGATTGCAGGATGGCGCGCTGCGGATTCAGATCGCTGCTGCTCCCCACAAAGGGCAGTCCAACGCCGCTCTGTGTGCCTATCTGGCAGCCGAAGCCGGGGTACGGCCGTCGGCAGTGCGCCTCCGCCGGGGGTCATCGGGGGCCCGGAAGGTGATCGAGATCGATGGCGACCCGGCGGAGATCGAGCGATCCCTCGCCGGGCTGGGCGTGGGGCCGTGGTGAGCCGGTATGGCCGCAGCCCCCACGAGGCGCTGCCGGACGTGATTGCCCGGCGGAAGCGGCGCGAGGCCGCTGCCCGCTTCCGGTTGATGGGGCTCATTGCCCTCGCCGTGATCGTGGCCGACCAGATCGTGAAGCTGATCGTGAGGCAGGCGATCGAGCCCGGCTCGGTGGTGCACGTTCTTCCCGGGATCGACCTGGTGCATACGGTCAATACCGGGATCGCTTTCAGCCTCTTCGCGGGCAGCACGGGCCTCATCGCGGTACTCACGCTCGTTGCGATCGGAGGCATCGGGATCGCCCTCGTCGCGTACGTGGGGCAGCATCGGCTGGTGCCGATCGGCGGCGGACTCCTGCTCGGCGGGAGCATCGGCAACCTCATCGACCGGATGAGTCGCGAGGGTGTGACCGACTTCATCGCCATCGGGCCGTGGCCGCCGTTCAACGTCGCGGACATGGCCGTCACGTGCGGGGCGGTTCTGCTGGTACTGGCCATTGCATTGTCGGCCAGGGATGACTGACGGCCGCACGATCCGCCTCGTGGTCTCTGCCGCGGACGGCGGGCGGCGCCTCGACGCCGTCCTTGGCGCGGCGGAGGGCATTGAGAGCCGGGCCGAGGCGCAGCGGTTGACCGAGCGGAGCGCGGTTCTCGTGAACGGGGTGGCGGTCCCCAAACGTCACCCGGTCGCGCCAGGTGATGTCATCGAGGCCCATCTGCCGGCCACCGCGGCAGCGACCGGGATCGCGCCGGAGGCCCTGGGAGTGCCCATCGTCTTCTCGGATGACCACCTCGTCGTCATCGACAAGCCGGCGGGAATGGTGACCCACCCATCGCGGGGGCACTCCACCGGAACCGTCGTCCACGCGCTTGTCGGTGCGGGTATTGGCGGGGGTGACGATCCCGAGCGGCCAGGCATCGTGCACCGTCTCGACCGCGACACGTCCGGGCTCCTCCTCGTTGCCCGGGACGACCTCACGCACCGGCGCCTGGGACGCATGATGAGAGAGCGCCGCATCGAACGTCGGTATCTGGCCCTCGTGTACGGCGACTTCCCGCCTGCGCTCACGGTGGACCGCCCGATCGGGCGTGATCCGCGCCGACGGACCCGTCAGGCCGTGGTCCCCGTGGGGGGCCGCGAGGCCGTCACGCACTTCCGTCGCCTGGAGCAGGTGGGCCCCCTCGTTCTCGTGGAGGCACGGCTGGAAACGGGCCGCACCCACCAGGTGCGGGTGCACCTCGAATGTGCCGGTCATCCGGTGTTCGGTGACCCGGTGTACGGCCGCGGGCGCCCGGCGCACGGGCTTGAACGGCAGTTCCTGCATGCCTATCGGCTGGCCTTTGATCATCCGGTGACGGGCGAGGCGCTGGGTTTCGAGAGCGCGCTCCCCGCCGATCTGCAAGGCGCACTGGCGGACGCCCGTGTCCGGGCGGGCGGAGGGGGCTAGTATCTCCGGTCGGCCCCGAACGGGGCCGTTCCACGTACCCGATCCCGGGCGCGCGGACCCGGGGGGCGGTGACCGGTAGTGCCGGTTCCTCCCGGGGGCACCCGGGTGTATCCGACGCAACCAACCGAGGAGACGCGACCCGTGTCCGTCGTCACCATGAAGCAGCTTCTGGAGTCCGGGGTCCACTTCGGCCACCAGACCCGCCGTTGGAATCCGAAGATGAAGCGATTCATCTTCGGCGAGCGCAGCGGTATCTACATCATCGACCTCCAGCAGACGCTCACTCTCTTGGAGACGGCCCATCATGTCGCGCGCAACATCGCGGAGCGCGGTGGGACGGTCATGTTCGTCGGCACCAAGAAGCAGTGCCAGGACGCAGTGAGGGAGCAGGCAATTCGCGCCGGCATGCCCTACGTGTCCCACCGCTGGCTGGGTGGTCTGCTCACCAACTGGTCCACCATCAGCCAGCGCATTCGCCGCCTGCACGAACTGCGGGCGCAGAGCACCGGCGGCCAGTTGGCGCTGCTGCCGACCCGTGAGCGCCTCGCCGCCGAGGCCGAGCTGGTGAAGCTCGAGGCGAATCTGGGCGGTGTCGGGGACATCCAGAGGCGTCCGGACGCCATCGTGGTCGTGGACCTCAACAAGGAGGCCATCGGCGTGCGCGAGGCAAACCGCCTCGGCATCCCGGTGATCGGGCTGGTGGATACCAACTGCGACCCCGACGAGGCCAATTACGTCATCCCCGGCAACGACGACGCCATCCGGTCGTGTTCGCTCGTGCTGTCGGTGATCGCCGACGGCATCCGGGAGGGCAAGGGGCTGGATCCGCAGGGTGGATATGAGGAGGCCCGTGCCGCCGCCGCAATCGCCCGGGCGGCTGGCGACCCTGACGCGGCCCGAGCCGCCCTCGCGGCCGAGCAGGCCGCCGCAGCGGAGGAGGCCCCCGACGAGGAGGCAGGTGCAGACGCCACCCCGGAGCCCATCCGTGAGGTGGCGGTGGACGCGCCGGTCGAGGAGACCGTGGCAGAAGCCACCATCGAGGTCGCTGGAGAGGCACCCGTGGAGGAAGCCGTGGCGGACGCCACCCCGGAGCCCACCCCGGAGGTGGCCGTAGAGGCGCTGGCTGAGGAGGGTGCCGAGTGAGCACCGTTCAGATCCCCGCGGCTCTCGTGAAGGAGTTGAGGGACAAGACCGGCGCCGGGATGATGGACTGCAAGCGGGCGCTGTCGGAGTGCGACGGCGACATCGAGGCAGCCACCACCCTCCTGCGGAAGCAGGGTCTCTCGGCGGCAGCCAAGCGCTCGGGCCGGGAGGCCAATGAGGGCACCATCGCCAGCTACATCCACCAGGGCGGACGGCTCGGGGTCATCGTCGAGGTCAACTGCGAGACCGATTTCGTCGCGCGTACCGACCGGTTCCAGCAGTTCGCCAAGGACGTGGCGCTGAACGTCGCCGCCATGAAGCCGCAGTATGTCTCGGTGGACGATGTCCCCGAGGACCTGAAGCAGCGCGAGCGCGAGGTGTACGCCGAGCAGGCCATGGACCGTCCGGAGAACGCCCGGGAGAAGATCGTGGAGGGGAAGCTGGCGAAGTACCTCAGCGAGATCTGTCTGCTTGAGCAGCCCTTCTTCCGCGACGCCACCGAGAAGAACCAGCGGACCATGGAGGAGTTGCGGGCGGAGGCGTCGTCCGAACTCGGCGAGAACATCACGATCCGCCGCTTCACGGCCTATCAGCTTGGGGACTGACACACAGCCCGATCGTGCCGACTGGTCCCGGGTGCTTCTGAAGCTCTCGGGCGAGGCGTTGATGGGCGAGCAGGGCTATGGGATCGACCCCGACCGCATCGGGGCCGTTGCACGGGTCATCAAGGGCGCGCACGCCCGGGACGTTGAGGTGGCCGTGGTCGTGGGAGCCGGGAACATCTTCCGGGGCGTCATCGGCGCCGCCAGTGGGATGGACCGGGCGACCGCGGACTACATGGGGATGATCGCCACGATGCTCAACGCATTGGCCATTCAGGACGCCCTTGAGGGGATCGGGGTGACCACACGCATCCAGTCGGCCATCGCGATGCAGGAGGTGGCCGAGCCGTACATCCGTCGGCGCGCGATCCGCCATCTCGAGAAGAAGCGGGTCGTCATCTTCGCGGCGGGCACCGGCAATCCGTTTTTCACCACCGACACCACGGCCGCCCTGCGCGCCCTGGAAATCGGTGCGGAGTGCATTCTGATGGCCAAGAACATGGTGGAGGGGGTCATGACCGCGGATCCCCGGGAGGATCCGTCGGCCACGCTCATCCCGGAGATCTCGCACATGGAGGTCATCGAGCGGGGCCTCACGGTCATGGACACCACCGCCCTGACGCTGTGCATGGAGAATGATCTGCCCCTCCTCGTGTTCAACATGGAGGACGAGAACAACCTCGGACGCCTGCTTGATGGCGTGCGTGTGGGCACCATCGTCAGAAGTCCGGCGAGAGCCGGGGGGGGAGGGGCACCATGAACGAGAGGATCGAGGACGCCGAACGACGGATGCAGGGCGCCGTCAGGAATCTTGGCAGCGAGTTCGCGGCCCTCCGCACCGGGAGGGCGACGACGTCGCTCCTCGACCGCATTCAGGTGAATGCCTACGGCACGCTGACACCCCTGCCGCAGTTGGCGAAGATCCATGTGCCCGAAGCCCGTCTTCTCACCGTCCAGCCGTTCGACAGGTCAATGATCCCCGACGTGGAGAGGGCGATCATGGAGTCTGACCTCGGGCTGACCCCGGGTAACGACGGCACCACCATCCGGCTCCCGCTGCCGCAACTCACGGAGGAGCGCCGGAAGGATCTCGTGAAGGTCGCCCATCGCATGGCCGAGGAGGCCCGCGTTGCGGTGAGGAACATCCGGCGCGATGTCCTGAACGAGTTCAAGCGGGCGGAGAAGGAGGGCGAGGTCTCAAAGAATGCGCTGGGCCGCGCGCAGGACGAGGTGCAGAAGCGCACCGATGCGGAAGTGAAGGCTGTGGACGAGATGCTCGCCCGCAAGGAGGCCGAGATAATGGAGGTCTGATGGCGCTCTTCTCGCGCCTGCGGGCCGTGCGCGCAGCGCTCGCCACCCGCACCTCCCCTGGCGACCGTGCCCCCGTGGACCGGGTGCCGGAGTCCGTGGCCATCATCATGGATGGGAATGGCCGCTGGGCCCGCAGTCACCGGCTCCCCACTGCGGCTGGGCACCGGGCGGGTGCCCGAGCCCTCCGACGGGTGGTGCGCGCCGCCGGCGACATGGGCGTGCGCGACCTCACGGTGTTCTCGTTCTCCACCGAGAACTGGGCCCGGCCCCGTGAGGAGGTGGACGACCTCATGGTCCTGTTCTCGGAGTTGATCGACCGGGAGGTCCCGGATCTCGACGCGGAGGGGGTGGCCATCCGCTTCATCGGCCGCCTCGACCACCTCGCCCCCGCGCTCCGACGCAGGATCCGCGACGCAGAGGAGATGACGGCCCGGCACGAGCGCATGCGGCTCTTCATCGCGATGAACTACGGCGGGCGCGCCGAGATCATTGACGCTGCCCGCCGGTTCACCGCCGAGGCGGGCCCGGAGGCACCCGACGAGGAGTTCAGTCGCTTCATGTATGCGCCGGACCTGCGCGACCCGGAGCTCATCATCCGCACCAGTGGTGAACAGCGGCTCTCGAACTTCCTCCTGTGGCAGTCCGCATACGCCGAGCTCGTCTTCTCCGATCGCATGTGGCCGGATTTCGGTCCCGACGACTTGCGCGCGGCGATCGAGGAGTACGCCGCGCGCAGCAGGAGATTCGGGTCACGATGATGAGCCGGGTCCTCGTGGCCGTTCCGGGTGTGGCGGTCATCCTGACGGCCGTGTACCTCGGCGGGCCGGTGTTCGCGGCGTTCGCATTGGCGGTGGCGGTGGCCGCACTTCATGAGTTCTATTCGCTCGCGGGCGTTCCCCTGCATCTCAGGTGGGCCGGGTATGCCACGGCGGTTCTGGCCGTGGTCCTCGCATGGACGGCCATGCCTGCCGAGCGCGGTCTGCTGCTGGCACTTGGCGCCGGCCTGATCATCGCCGCTGCCGCCGCCCTCGGGCGGGGGAGCCGCGAAGGGGTTGCCCGGGGGGTGTCCGCCATCGTGATGGGGGCCATGTACATCGCGATGCCCGCCGGTGTGCTGGTGCTCACCCGCGAGATGCCGGATGGCGCCGGTGCCATCGTGATCCTGATGGTCGGCGTATGGGTGTTCGACACGGCGTCCTATGCCGCGGGCCGGCTGTGGGGCAGCCGCCCAATCGCCCCGCGCACGTCGCCGAACAAGACGTGGGAGGGGTTCATCGGGGGGCTCGTCGGGGGTACCGCCGCCGTGGCGTTCGCCGGCCTCTACATGGACTGGATCTCGTGGTGGCAGTCCATCGTCATCGGGATCGCCGTCTGCGTGGCGGCGTTCGCCGGGGACCTCTTCGAGTCGATGCTCAAGCGCGATGCCGGGGTCAAGGACTCCGGGCGCATCCTGGGCGGGCATGGCGGAGTGCTCGACCGGTTCGACTCGATGCTGTTCGCGGTGCTCCCCGTGTACTTCCTCACCGCGTGGATGGTCCTGTGATGCCCGCGCCCACCCACGAGACGGACTTCGACCTGCTTGCGGCGCTGTGCGAGGCTCCTGGCGCCCCGGGACGGGAGGAGCGCATCCGCGAGGTCGTCATCCGCGAGATCACGCCCTACGTTGACGAGGTCGTGGTGGACGCCATGGGCAACGTCGCCGCCACGCGGCGGGGGAACGGCGGCCCGCGGGTGATGCTCGCGGCGCACATGGATGAGCTCGGTTTCCTCGTCACCCACATTGACGACGAGGGGTTCATCCGGGTCGTTCCGCTCGGTGGGTTCGACCCCAAGGTCAAGGTGGCGCAGCGGGTCGTCGTCCACGGGCATGAGGACCTGCTGGGAGTGATGGGGGCGAAAGCGGTTCACCTGATGACGCCCGAGGAACGGAAGCGTGCGCCCCTCCCGGGAGACCACTACATCGACGTGGGCCTGCCGGCCCAGGAGGTGCGCGCGATCGTGCGAAAGGGCGACCCCGTCACGCGGGAGCGTGGGTTCGCACGCCTCGGGAGACTCGTCACCTGCAAGAGCCTTGACAACCGCGCCGGCCTGTACGTGATGATCCAGGCCGTCCGGCGGCTGGCCACGCACGAGTGCGAAGTGATCGCCGTGGCCAGTACCCAGGAGGAGGTGGGGACGCGCGGTGCCCGCGTGGCGGCACAGCGGCTGCGCCCCGACATCGGTCTGGCGATCGACATCACCCTCGCGAACGACGGCCCAGGAGTCAAACCGCACGAGCGGGTGACAACCGTCGGCGGCGGCGCCGCCATCAAGGCGTATGACTCCGGGGTGATCGTTCCGCGGGCCGTCATTGATCACCTCGCCCGCATCGCCGACGAGCGGGGCATCGCTCACCAACTCGAGATCATGCCGCGCGGGGGCACCGACACCCGTGCGATCCAACTCGCGGGCGACGGGGCTCTGGTGGGCTGCGTCTCGATCCCCACACGGTACGTACACCAGGTAGTGGAGACCTGTGACCCCCGGGACCTCGGGGCATGCATCGCGCTCGTTGCCGCCTTCTGCGAGACGGCAGAGGACCTGCGGGCGTGACCGTGGCCGGGGACCACCTGCGCCCCGATCGCTGACCGCGCACGGTGATACCTTCGGCACCGTGACGCGCGTGCTCATTCTGGGCTCCACCGGGTCCATCGGCGTCCAGGCGCTCGACGTGATCGACGGCGCGCCCGACATGCAGTGCGTGGGGCTCGCCTGCGGGTCCCGGGTGGACGCGATGCGCCTGCAGGCGGCCGCACGGGGGATCGACGCGACATCGGCAGCAGCCGGCGGTGGGACGCTCGCCCACACGTCCGACCTCGGCGACCTGATGGATGCCGCGCAGCCGGACATCGTGCTGAACGCCCTCGTGGGGGCTGCAGGGCTTCCCCCGACCCTCGCCGCGCTCGAGCGCGGTATCCCTGTCGCCCTGGCGAACAAGGAGTCGCTCGTGGCCGGTGGCGACCTCGTCGCGGCGGCCCGGACGCGTTCCGGCGCCGCCCTTGTGCCGGTGGACAGCGAGCACTCCGCTCTCTTCCAGTTGCTGGGGGGCGTCTCTCCCAATCGGGTGCGGACATGCATCCTCACGGCATCGGGTGGGCCGTTCCGCGGTCGGCGGGCCTCCGATCTCGAGGGTGTCGTGCCCGCCGATGCCCTTGCCCACCCGACCTGGAACAGGGGGGCGACGATCACGATCGACTCTGCGACGATGATGAACAAGGGTCTGGAGGTGATCGAGGCCCATCACCTGTTCGCCATGCCATACGAGCAGGTCGAGGTGGTTGTGCATCCGCAGTCCATGGTCCACGCGATGGTGCGGCTGGACGACGGGAGCATCCTCGCCCACATGGGCACGCCCGATATGCGCGTGCCGATCGGCTTCGCGCTGCGGTGGCCCGCCTCCCCTCCAGAGCGCCCCCAGACGGACATCACGGGGCTGCTCCTCTCCTTCGAGGCCCCGGATGTCGACGCGTTCCCGTGTCTCGGACTCGCCCGGCAGGCCGGTCTGGCAGGCGGCACGTCCCCGGCGATCCTCAACGCCGCGAACGAGGTGGCGGTGGCCGCGTTCCTCGCGGGCCGGATCGGGTTCATGGACATCCCCCGGGGTGTGGCGCACGCGCTCGACACGGTGCCCGCGGGACCTGCGGACTCGTTGGAGGCGGTGCTGGCGGCGGACGCCGCGGCACGCACGGCGGCGGCTGATCTGGTGGGCACGGCATGACGCTCGGCTGGAACATCGTGGCTTTCGTGCTCATCCTCATGGTGCTGGTGGTGGTGCACGAGGCCGGCCACATGGTGGTTGCCAAGTGGTGCGGAATGCGCGTCGAGCGTTTCTCGATCTTCTTCGGGCGCCCCCTCGTCCGCTTCCGGCGGGGGGAGACCGAGTACGGAATCGGATGGCTGCCGCTCGGGGGGTTCGTGAAGATCACGGGAATGACTCGCGATGAGGACCTGCCCCGTGATCTCGTTCCCAGGGCCTATTACGCAGCCACGACGTGGAAGAAGGTCGCCACGATCTTTGCGGGGCCGTTCGTGAATCTGGTCGTGGCGTTCCTGTGCTTCGCCCTGTACTTCTGGATCGGCCCGCCGTCGTTCCTTGCGACCAATGGGGTGGAGGCGGTCACTGCGGGGAGCCCGGCCGCCGCCATCGGCATGGCGGCTGGCGACGACCTTCTGTCCGTGAACGGGATCTCCACCGCCGGGGACGAGGGGATGGCACGGGCGCGGGTGGAGTTGCAGTCGCGCCCCGGGCAGCCGGTGGTGGTGCGTTACCGCCACGACGGGCTGGTGGAGACTCGCACCGTCACCCTGGCCACGGTCGAGGGCCCGGACGGGTCGGAGATCGGCAGGCTTGGGGTGCACTTCCTGGTCACACCGGGGCCGCGCGACTCCGCGGGACCCGTCGGGGGGGTCACGACGGCCAGCCGGTACACGTGGTTTCTCATCGAGGAGAACGGAAAGGCCATTGGTCAACTGTTCACCAGCGCTGAGGCGCGGGAGCAGGTGGGATCCGTGGTGGCCATCGGCGCCGTGTACAACGAGGTGGCGGATGACGGGCTGACCGAGATCATCCGCTTCATCGGTCTCATCAGCCTCGTGCTCGCCATTTTCAACCTCCTCCCGATCTTCCCCCTCGACGGGGGTCACATCCTGTTCGCACTGCTCGAGAAGGTGAAGGGTTCGCCCATCAGCACGCGGGTCTACGAGCGGTCCGCGATGGTCGGGTGGGCGGTCATCCTCATCGTGTTCGTGTTTGCGCTGCAGAACGACATCGGACGCATCACCGGGGACGGCTTCCAGATCCGGTAGGCAGCCGGTGGGTCGCTAGACTCCCGGCCCGTGGAGAGGCCCCGACGCACGAGCGCGCGCTGTCTGGTGGGCGCGGTACCCATCGGGGGCGGCGCGCCGGTTGTCGTGCAGTCGATGACCAACACCGACACGACGGACGCCGCCGGGACCGCCGCCCAGGTGGCCGACCTCGCGAGGGCGGGGTCGGAGATCGTGCGGATCACGGTGAACAACCGCGAGGCCGCTGCGGCAGTCCCCGAGATCGTCTCCCGCCTGCGGGATGACCACGGGGTGGACGTACCCCTCGTCGGCGACTTTCACTACAACGGACACACGCTGCTCCGCGAGTTCCCCGACACGGCAGACGCCCTCGCGAAGTTCCGCATCAACCCCGGCAACGTCGGCCGCGGCGCCCGCCATGACCGGAACTTCGCCACCATGGTCGAGGAGGCCATCGCCCACGGGAAGCCCGTGCGCATCGGCGTGAACGCGGGGTCTCTCGACCCCGAACTGCTCGACGGCCTCATGGACCGGAATGCGCGCCTGCCCGACCCGCGCCCGGCGGGCGCGGTGTTGCGCGATGCGATGGTGCGGAGCGCATTGACCTCGGCCGAGGCCGCAGAGGAAATTGGCCTGCCCCACGATGCCATCGTGGTGTCCTGCAAGGTCAGCCGTCTGCCGGACGTGGTTGCGGTGTACCGCGACCTCGCCGTCCGCTGCGACTACCCGCTGCACCTCGGGCTTACCGAGGCCGGCATGGGCACCAAGGGGATCATCGCGACCAGCGCGGCCCTGTCCGTGTTGCTGGAGGAGGGAATCGGCGACACGATCCGCGCGAGCCTCACGCCCGAGCCGGGCGGGGACCGGACCCTCGAGGTGAGTGCCTGCCTCGACATCCTGCAGAGCCTCGGGCTCCGATCGTTCCGCCCCGATGTGACCGCGTGCCCGGGGTGCGGGCGCACCACGTCACGCGTGTTTCAGGAACTCGCCCAGACCATTCAGGCGCATCTGGAGGCCCGTATGGACGTATGGCGTGACGAACGCCCCGGAGTGGCAGACATGCGCGTGGCCGTGATGGGCTGCATCGTGAACGGGCCCGGCGAGAGCCGCGCGGCCGACATCGGCATCAGTCTCCCGGGCACGGGGGAGGAGCCACGTGCTCCGGTGTACGTGGACGGGGAGAAGGTCGCGACGCTGGAGGGCCCTGCCCTGGCCGACGACTTCATCCGGATGGTCGAGGAGTACGTCGAGAGCCGGTACGCACCTGCCGCGAGCGCGGCGTGAGCGATTCCGGTTCCTGGCGTCTGCCCGCGGCGCCGTATCGTGGATCATGGCGACTGGCGGGACGGTTCTGGCCCACAGTGCGGGATGACCCGGCGGACGCCGAGGCCGTGAGCCACCGGCTGTCGGTCCGTGCGGGTCTGGTGCGGCAGTTGGCGGCCGGCCTGTACACCGTCACGCCACTGGGTCTCCGGGTGATCGCGCGCGTGGAGGGGATCATCCGCGAGGAGATGGACCGCATCGGCGCGCAGGAGTTGCTGATGCCCATCATGCACCCCGCCGAGATCTGGGAGGAGACGGGGCGCTACGGTCTGGCCGAGCAGTTCCGGCTCGAGGATCGCAGCGGTCGCAGGATGGTCCTGGCGATGACCCACGAGGAGATCATCACGTGGCATGCCGCCCGTGAGTTGCGCTCGTACCGCGACCTGCCCCAGTCCTGGTACCAGATGCAGACCAAGCTCCGCGACGAGCCGCGCCCGAAGAGCGGAATGCTCCGTGTGCGCGAGTTCACGATGAAGGACTCGTACTCGTTCGATGCCGACGACGCGGGCCTGGACCGGTCGTATGCCGCCCACTCCGACGCGTACGCACGCATCTTCGACCGGGCGGGCCTCACGTGGTACCGGGTCGAGAGCGATGTCGGGATGATGGGTGGCAGCGGTGCGCATGAGTACATGGCACCCAGCGACGCCGGTGAGGACATGATTGCGCGGTCCGCCGACGGCACCTACGCGGCGAACGTGGAACTGGCGGCGTCGGTGGCCGCAGACCCCGCCTTCGCCGATGTGCCGGATGCACCGGAGGAGTTCGCCACCCCCGGGATCGGGACCATCGGGGAGCTGGCGGGGTTCACCGGGCTCGCCCCGGCGGCCCTCGCGAAGGCCGTCGTCGTGGTATCCGACGCGGGGCCGGTGCTGGCGATGGTGCGCGGCGAGCACCAGGTGCACGAGAAGAAGTTGGCGCACGTCATCGGCCCCCACCGGGCGGCGCATCCCGAGGAAATCCGCGGGTGGTTCGGCGCCGACCCCGGCTCGCTGGGGCCTGTGGGTCTGGACGGATCGGGTGTGCGCGTGGTCGCTGACACGACTCTGCGCACAGGGCACTACGTCACGGGGGCGAACCGCGACGGGGTGCATCTCCGGGGTGTGGTGCTGGGCAGGGATTTTCAGGCTGAGGTTGCCGACATCCGCACGGTGCTGGCGGGCGAGGAGGCTCCCGGCGGGGGCGGCCCCATCGAGCTCGTGCCGGTGATCGAGATCGGGAACATCTTCCGGCTCGGGACGAAGTACTCGGATCCACTCGGCGCGCGCTACCTCGACGAGCATGGTCAGGAGCGGGTCATCGTGATGGGGTCGTATGGCATCGGTCCCGCCCGCGTGGCGATGGCGGCCATCGAACAGGGCCACGACGATGTCGGCATCATCTGGCCGACCGGTATCGCGCCGTTCGACGTGCACATCGTCCTCATCGGCGATGAGTACAGCCCGCAGGCCGACTACGCAGCCGCGCTCTGGGCGGAGTTGTCGGACCTCGGGCTTGAGGTGCTCCTGGACGACAGGCCGGGGCTGCGGCCCGGCGAGAAGTTCGTGGAGGCCGATCTGCTGGGGTGCCCTGTCCGGGTGACGGTGGGGAAGAGGACACTTCCTGACGGTCCTGTGGAGGTCCGTGTCCGTCGCACGCAGGAGGCGTCGGAGGTGCCCCTGGAGGGTGCCGCGCAGGCGATCGCGGCCCTCTGGAGGGGTCTGGCCGATGGATCCGGGGAACACCCCCCGTGCTAATGTGCGCGCCGCTTCGGGGCGTGGCGCAGTCTGGTAGCGCACCCGGCTGGGGGCCGGGCGGTCGGAGGTTCAAATCCTCTCGCCCCGACTATTTGCAGGTGGCATGAGCCCCCGGTTGAAGCGCCGGCTCAGGTGGGTGCCGAACGCCATCACCATTGGCCGACTGGCCGCGCTCCCCGTCCTCCTGTGGATGTGCGTGGTGGCGGATGGGCCCTCGTGGCCTCTCGCGATTGCGTTCGGGGCGGTTGCACTGACCGATTTCGTCGACGGCCGGCTGGCAGTGATCCTTGATGCGCGTACCCCCCTCGGGCGGATCCTCGATCCCCTTGCGGACCGTTTGCTGATGGTCGTGGGTTTGGTGGGTGTGTTGATCATGGCCCGCTTTGCATGGCCGGCGCCGGCGATCGTGCTCGTCCGGGACCTCGCCGCGATGGCCGGTTTCGTCTGGCTCGTGCGGCGGGGTATCCGAATGGAGATGGACGTCGCCGGGAAGGTCTCGTCGGGGTTGAACATGGGGTGCCTCGCCGTGGGGCTCGGGATTTCGGCGACATGGGTGGGCACGGTGTTCTGGTTCGCCGCCGCTCTCTCGATCCTGACTTTCGTGCGGTACGTCGCCATCGCGGTGCCGCGTGTACGCGCCCAGCGGAGCCGGGAGTTGCCCTCAACCATTGCTTGAGGGTTAGCCGGGGCAGGACTACAGTGGTGCGCCCGCGAACGGGAGCCCAGTGGTAATCACCCCGCGATACCGGATGACCAGATGGTGACGTGCCCGACGTGCCGGGCCGACCGACCCGAGGGCGACCGGTTCTGCGGCGCCTGTGGCTCGCCCATCCCGGATCCCGCAGCCGCCGCGCAGGCAACCGGCCCGATCGAAACCGTCGTGGATGCCGGGGTGACACCCCCGCGCGTGGGTCCCCGACTGGGGCCGGCGCTCGCCGTCCGGGTGTCCGGTGGACGCACCGGGGAGTTCTTCGCACTGGAGGCCGAGGTCATCACGATCGGGCGTTCCCCGGCGTGCGACATCTTCCTCGACGACATCACGGTCTCGCGGGTTCATGCCCGGGTGCGCACCCAGGCCGGGGGATGGGTTGTGGCGGACGACGGCAGTACCAACGGCACCTATGTGAACCGGCGCCTCATCGAGGGGCCGGAGATCCTCGGGGACGGGGACGAGGTGCAGGTCGGGAAGTTCCGTCTGGTGTTCATCGCGTGAGGGGAGTGGGGGAGCAGACCGAGCTCCTCGGTGCCAGCGACGGGGACCACGCCCCGGGGATGACCATCGGTGCGGTCTGCGATGCCCTGCGGCCGGACTTCCCCGACCTCTCGATCTCCAAGTTGCGGTACCTCGAGGACCGGGAACTGGTGAACCCGCGCCGCACAAGCGGCGGCTACCGCCTGTACGGACCCCGGGATGTCGAACGCCTGCGAACCATCCTCAGGCTGCAGCGCGATGAATTCCTGCCCCTCAAGGTGATCCGCGACGAACTCGATGCCACGCGCACGGGTGCCGTCGCTGCGACGACCCCGGCGCGCCGCATCAAGCGGGAGACCCTCCGCCCGGTTGCAGGAGGACGGCGCCACGATGTCGCCCAGGTGCTTGCCGCGTCGGGCGCCGACCGGGAACTCATACGCGACCTCGACCGGTACGGGTTGATCCGCGGCACCGACGACCTCGACGACAACGACCTCGAGGTGGTCAAGGCGGCTGTCGAGTTGAGGGCCTACGGCCTGGAACCACGCCACCTCCGCACACTGAAGGTCGCAGCCGAGCGTGAGGCCGGGTTGCTTGAGCAGGTGCTCTCAACGGCACTCCGCTCACCGAATGCCGGGCGCCGGCGCGAGGCCATGGACTCCCTCGAAGCGCTCGCCGCACTCGCGTCGCACATCCACCAACTGATGTTGGTCCAGGAGCTCCGCCGCGTGGCGTCGTCCGGCCCGGATCCGGCCCCCGAGACCGCGTGACCTACGACATCAATGGAGCGATCCGCCGGATCCCGCACCACCCCAAGCCCGGGATCCTGTTCTACGATCTCATGCCGCTCTTCGAGTCGCCCGCAGGGCTCGCGGCGTGTGTGGACGGCATCGCGGCCTGGGCGCGCCCCCGCCGCGTTGATGTCGTGCTCGGGGCCGAGGCCCGCGGGTTCATCCTCGGCGGCGCCATCGCACGCTCCCTCGATGCGGGTATCGCGTGTGCGCGGAAGCCCGGAAAACTGCCGTACGAGGTCATCCGGCGCGAGTACGACCTCGAGTACGGGACGGACGTGCTTGAGGTTCACCGGGACGCGATCCGCCCCGGGCAACGGGTGCTGGTGCACGATGACCTCCTCGCCACTGGCGGTACCGCCGCCGCGAAGTGCCAACTCGTCGAGGAACTGGGCGGCGTGGTCGCGGGAGTCGCGGTGGTCGTGGAGTTGACCTTCCTGCCCGGCCGGGAGCGCCTCGCCGGCTATGACGTCATGGCGCTCGTGGCCTACGACAGCGAGGCTGTGGTCGAGTAGGTGCGCTCGAGGTGGGCGATGAACGGGTCCGCCGACAGGGTGTGACCCGTGGCCTGCCGCATCAGGTCGGGGGTGTCCATCACCCGTCCATGCACGTGGACGTGGGTCCGGAGGAACGACAGAAGGGGGGAGGGCCCCTCCGAGGCAAGCACCTCGCCGATGGGGCCCACCTGATCCCCGAACGCCTCGGCGAGTTGCGCCGCGTAGAGGTTGCCGAGCGTGTACGTGGGGAAGTATCCAAAGATCCCCGCCGCCCAGTGGATGTCCTGCATCGCTCCCTCCGAGGGGGAGCCGGGGGTGATGCGGAGCAAACTGAGCATGCCCTCGTCGAACGCGCCGGGCAGGTCCTCGACCTCCATGTCTCCGAGGATGATGTGGCGCTCCAGCCGGGTGCGCAGGATGATGTGGAGGTCGTAGGTGACCTCGTCACTCTCCACGCGGATCGGCTGGCGCGCGACGCGGTTGAGCGCCCGGACGTAATCGTCTGCCGAGAGCCCGGCAGCCGCGCCGGGAAACGCCCTCGTCAGCGCGGGTTGGAGGCGTTGCCAGAACGCCGCCGTGCGTCCGACGTGGTTCTCCCAGAACCGGGATTGGCTTTCGTGCGCCCCGAGCGAGGGCGCATCCCCGGCAGCGGTACGGCGGAGGTCCTGCGGAATGCCCTGGTCATAAAGGGCATGCCCGCCCTCATGAAGCACGGCCATCACGCACGACAGCGGGTCGTGGGGATCCACACGGGTGGAAAGGCGGGTATCCCCCGGCCCGAGCGCCATCGTCACCGGATGGGCGGTCCTCCCGACGGCACCCCGGGCCGGGTCGAACCCGATGTCGAGCGCGATCTCCTGCGCGACGGCCATTTGCTCCGCCTCGGGCCATGGCCCCCGGGGAAGGGTTGGCCCGCCGCGATCGGCCAACGAATCCAGGAGGGGCTGCACCCGCTCGGCGAGGTCGGCAAGGACGGGCTCGAGCATGGCATGGGTGGTTCCGGGCTCGTAGAGGTCGATCAGGGCGTCGTACGGGTCGCCCCCGTCCGCGAGTGCATGCCCCTGCTCGCGGGTGAGGGCCACAACTGGCACCAGAGCATCGAGCCACGCCCGGACGTCGCCTGAGGCGCGGGCCTCGGCCCAGATCGCCACACTGCGGGACGAGGCCTCGGCCAGGCTCCGGACAAGCGCCTCGGGGACGCGCTCCGCGCGCCCGCGCTCCCGCATCCCGATCTGGGCACTCGCGCGCCGCCACGGGTCAGCCGACGCACCGAGCGCCTCAAGCGCGGGCTGCGCGGCGGGGTCGAGGAGGTGCCGGTGCCTGAGCCCGGCGAGTGTCGCCAACTGGGACCCCCGGGCCTCGGCGGCCCCCGGGGGCATCACCGTCTCCCGATCCCACTCGAGCACCGCTGATGCCCCGTCGAGATCGGCAAGCGTGCTCATCCATCCGGTGGCGATCGTCCATGCCCGTTCTTCATCCATCCCGCCACCGTACCCGGGCGGCGTATCCTCGGGGACATGAGCACGCGTCCGTCACTCGTGGTCCGTTGGGAGGAACTGCATGTGGGCGTGCAGGTGGGGGTGGTATCCGTCCTCGGGATCATCGTGCTCTGGGCTGGCCACGTGCTGCTGCTCAACCAGCCCATGGGGCGGGGGTTCCTCTATGCCCTGTTCTGGGCAATCCCGCTCACCATCATCGTCGTGGCCGGCACCCGCACCGAACGCGCCAGACGGCGACGGGCGGAGGGACGAGATCTCTGATGACGCGGCTCAGATCGCGTGTGCTGACAACCCGGGAAGGACACCACCATGACGCCCGATGACGCCGTCCGGCAAGCGCTGTGCACACATATGGGGCGCGAGTTCGCTGCCCACTTCCAGTATCTGGCCATGTCCGCCTGGCTCGCGGGCGAGGGCCTGCCCGAGACCTCCGGCTTCTTCGGCGGCCAGGCGTCGGAGGAGCATGTCCACGCCATGAAGTTCCTCCAGTTCATCGTGGACACGGGCGGGCCCGTCGAGATCCCCGCCGTGGATGCCCCGGCGGCGGCCTTCGCGTCGGCGGAGGCGTTGGTCGGGTCCGCCCTCGCGCAGGAGGAGCAGATCACCCGGTGGATCGAGGACCTCGTGCACCTCGCGCGTGACCACAGGGACCTGGCAACCGAGGCGTTCCTCCAGTGGTTCATCAGGGAGCAGGTCGAAGAGGTGGCGACCATGACCGAACTCCTCCAGGTGGTCCGCCACGCGGGACCGAGCCTGCTTCTGGTGGAGGACTACGTGACCCGCTGGAAGCCGACCCGGGCCCGGTAGGCCCATCTGAAATGGGGCGCTGCCGGGGCTCGTGAAGGCATGTGTCGCGTCCCTGACGGGCTGTTTTCCGTCAGGGACGCAGACCCCGGCATCGCAGCCGCAGCATGGGGCGGGACATACCCGGGTAGGTGCTACAGACCTCCCATATCGGTACACTCCCCACATGACGGGTCCCCCAGGCACCCGAGGCCCACGCATCCCCCGGGCGCCCGCGGCCCTCCTCACCGCGAGCGCACTGCTGCTCCTGCCCGGCACCCTTGCGCTCGCCGGGGTGTGGGCCACCCCCCCGAGCGACCTCTCGGCCCCGGGCCAGAACGCCTACGTCCCCCAGATCGCCCCCGGCCCCTCAGGCGTCGTGACCGCCGTGTGGCGGCGCTCCAACGGCACGGCCTCCATCATTCAGGCCTCCCGGTACGCCGCCGGCGCGTGGAGCGCGCCCAGCGACCTCTCGGCCCCGGGCCAGGACGCCTACGCCCCCCAAATCGCCACCGACCCCTCAGGCGTCGTGACCGCCGTGTGGTACCGCTCCAACGGCACGGACCTCATCATCTAGGCCTCCCGGTACGCCGCCGGCGCGTGGAGCGCGCCCAGTGACCTCTCGGCCCCGGGCCAGAACGCCAGCGCCCCCCAGATCGCCACCGACCCCTCAGGCGTCGTGACCGCCGTGTGGTACCGCGACAACGGCACGCACTGGGTCATCCAGGCCTCCCGGTACGCAGCCGGCGCGTGGAGCGCGCCCAGCGACCTCTCGGCCGCGGGCCAGGACGCCTACACCCCCCAGATCGCCACCGACCCCTCAGGCGTCGTGACCGCCGTGTGGTACCGCTCCAACGGCACGAACTACATCATCCAGGCCTCCCGGTACGCAGCCGGCGCGTG
>CAMAVU010000016.1 GCA_945861935.1 Bifidobacterium breve
AGAGCGGGGTCCTCTGTTAAGTGCCTGGCACCGGGGTTGCCGGGGGCTGGGGGCGTCGACGGTCCTTCGTGTTCATCCCGCTCCTCGCAGTACGTCGCTTTGGGCCTCCTGGAGGCCGATCCGGCACAACGACAATGCGACCTGGCGCACGGGTTCACTCTCCGGGGCCTGCCGCATCAGGGATGCCGCCTCATGGAGCGCATCGCCTGCAGCCGTACCCGCCGCCGCCCGGGCGGCCTGGGCGAGGAGCGGCCCCGACACCGGGTCGCGCCGTACCAAGGCCATCTCGGCCTGTGCCGCGAGCGTTGCCACGCGCAGGGCGTCGGCCGCGCTCATACCGTCTCGGCCGGCAGGAGCCGCATGATGGTGCCGCCCAGCACCCCGCGCAGGGCCTCGTCGTCCCACTCAGCCACCCGCGCGGCGGTCCCCACGAGGTGAAGCGCTTGCGCGTGGTCGCCGTATGGGCGATCCGCGCCGAAGACGATCCGCTCGGGCGGCAGCGCGACGAGGTCGGGGAGCGCGGCGATCGCCGTGTCAAACACCACATCGGCGCAGCCGGCCGTGGCGGCCACGAGCGCCCGGTGATCTCCGCGCCCTCCGTGCGCGAGGATGAGCCGTGCATCCGGCACACGGTCGAGGATGGTCAGGATGGCGCGTGCGAGGGGACGAGCCCCGAACCCGGCGTGGATGAGGACCGGCCACCCCAGATCGGTGGCCGCACGCACCGCGGCCACGCAGTCGTCGGATTCCGGCCGGAATCCCTGTGCGACCGGGTGGAGCTTGAGGCCGCGCGCACCCAGATCGCAGGCCTCGGCCAGCACGCGCTCCTGGGGCAGCACCGGGTTGATGCGGCAGAACGGGATGATCCGCCCGGGGTACTCCAGCGCCGCAGCCGCTACCCGGCGATTGGCCTCACGGAAGTCGCCGCCCGGACCGGGCTCGTCTGCCGGGAATGCCACGGCCGCCGTGATCCCGGCCGCATCGAGGTCGGCCACCAGATCGGCCGCGGAGAGCGCATGCCCGTCGCGATCCACCCCCAGGTGCGCGTGGGCGTCCACCACCCGGGTGCCGTCGGGCACGCACATCGCGCCACGGGCCCGGGCCTCCACTGCCCCCAGCGCGTCCACGTCGGCTCCCGCGGCATGGAGCACCCCGGCATCGTGCCCGAAGAGCCGGATGGTCAATGGGTGCTGGCCTCGAACCGCTCGATCGCACCCCGCAGGTCGTCGGGCATCGCCGTCGGCACGGCGTCGTTCCACGACCGGACACCGACGATGACAACGGTGGCGTCGGCGACATGCAGGGCCCCGTCCGGATCAATGCGCTCGAAGCGCCCGTCCATCACGTGGCTGGTCGTCCCGATGCGCAGGGTGCGCACGAATACCTCAACCTCGTCGTCGAACCGGAGCGGGGCATGAAAGGCGATGTCCATCGCGCGCACCACGAAGCGGTGCCCGTCCGGCCCGAGCAGCGGCACCCCGGCGGCACGCCGGTAGTCCATGACGGCCCGCTCGACGTACCGCCCGTAACGCCCGAAGTACACGATGCCGCCGGCGTCGGTGTCGGCGAAGTCCACACGCAGGCGCGTGCTGAACCCGAACGGCGGGTGGTCGTGATCGCTACCCGACGACACGGCTCTCTCCCCCGTCGATCATCACTGACGCACCGTTGATGAACCCCGCGCGCTCGGATGCGAGGAACGCCACCAGGTCCCCCACCTCCCCGGGCGCGCCCACGCGCCCCGTCGGATTGCGTGCCCCCCGCTTCGCGATGGCAGCCTCGAGATCCGGCTGGCCCGACAGCAACTCGCGCATGCGATCCGTGAGGATGGGGCCCGGCAGCACGTTGTTCACCGTCACGCCATCGGCGGCCACCTCCCGTGCCAGGGTCCGGACGGCACCGGCCACGCCCGCCCGGGTGGCGTTGGACAGTGCCAGCCCGTCAATCACCTCCCGCACCGAGGTGCTGGTGATCGTGATGATCCGCCCCCAGCCGCGTGCCCGCATGCCGGGCAGCGCTGCGCGGATGAGGCGCACGGTACCGAGCAGGTTCTGCTGCACGGCGAGGTCCCATCCCTCCTCCCCCACATCCAGGAACCGGCCGGGTGGCGGCCCGCCCGCATTGGCCACGAGGATGTCCACGGGGCCCATCAGGGCCTCGGCCCTGGCCACGGCCTCAGCCGGTCCGAGCGGATCGGCCATGTCCACGACGATGCCCTCAGCCACCGCGCCCTCGGCGCGCAACTCCTCCACCGCGCGTTCCACCCCGGGCACTCCGCGTGCGGCCACCACGACGTGTGCACCCTCCCGCGCCAGCGCGCCCGCCGCGGCCCGGCCGATTCCCCGGCTTGCGCCCGTCACCAGCGCGATACGCCCTGAGATCCCGAGATCCATGTTCCACTCCCGACGCATACCACGGGATTCCCCCGACTCGCGGGGCACGATACGCGCGTGGATGACATGGGGATAGTCGCCCAGGTCATCGGGACGGTGGGCATCGCCCTGCTCCTCGCCTCAACCCTCGTGCGGCGGCGGGTGCTCCTGCTGGGGCTCGATGCCGTCGGCTCGCTCGTGATGGGGATCCACTGGGCACTGCTCGGGGCCACCGCCGCCGTGGGCATCAGCATCATCGTGGTGGCGATGGACCTCGCGGGTACCGACCCCCGGCGGGCCTGGGGCCGCCTGGTGATCATCGGCGCACTTCCGGTTGCCTGCCTGGTGGTCGCCCTCGTCTGGTCGGGCCCCGCCGATCTTCTGGCCCTCATCGGCATGGCGGCCATCGCGGGCTCGCGGCTGTCGCGCGGCCAGATCCGCCTGCGCGCCCTCGCCACGGCATCGGCCGTGCCCTGGGGCCTGTACGGCGTCATCATGGGGTCCATCCCGCAGATGATCTTCAGCACCGTGTACTTCATCGCGATGGGCATCAGCGTCGTTCGGATCGCCCGGGGAACGTGGCACCCGCGCCCTGCCGCCGGGGAAGCGACTATCCTCCCACCCGATGGCCCCTAAGAAGAACAAGAAGCTCAGGCGCGCCGGCGGCCGCCGCGCGAACTACGCGCCGCTGGCCCACACCGTCGGCGGACGCCGGTTCATCCCCTTCGGGTGGATCATGTGGGTGGGCTGGGTCATGTTCGGCGTCCTCGCCGTGGCGATGTTCGCCGAGATCTTCTTCGCCGCCGCGGCAGCGATGCAGGACGGCTTCTGGGGCGACGTCTTCGGCGCCGTCCTCATGACCGGGCTCTTCGGCTGGATGTTCTGGGCCTTCGGAACCGCCCGCCTGAAGGACATCTAGACCACACGGTACGCAGGGCCTGCCAGCAGTCTGGATGACCTAGGTCTGGTCGTCCTCGATGACCAAGGCACCGCAGGCAGCGTCGCCCTGTGCCATCGAGGATGCACCCGCCAGCGTGGCCTCAGGATTGAAGGCCGACAGCACACCGCGCCAGATCGCCCGGTCCAGACCGCAGACGCGCTGGGGATCCACCTTGGCCATCTCCTCGAAGGGACAACAGCGCGCGGTGAAGCCGCCATCCTCCGACGCAGCCGCCCCGAACCCGAACCTCGTGAGCGCCTGCACCACGCCCGCGACCGCGTCGGTGGTGGACGCATACGAGGGACTCCGGCCGGCGTGGCGCTCTGCCTCACCCAACTCGCGGCCGAACTCGTACCCCACCCGCTCGAGCACCTCCTGGGGATCCTCGCCCGAGCGGTCGCTCATGGCCTTCAGCAGCAACTCGGCGAGGAGGTCGTAGTGCTTCACGGCCAGACGCGAGTCCTCCTCGGCCTCCGCGAGGGCGTACAACTTGGCCGGCCGCCCGGCCCCGGGCCCGGTCTTCCCCGTACGCCGGTGGAACTCGGCCCGCAGGAAACCCTGCTCCACCAGCTTGTCCAGATGGAACCCCGCCAGGCGACGCGTGATGCCCACGGCCTCGGCGACGTCATCCTTCCCCATCAGCACCCCGGCCTCGCGCACGGTGAAGAAGACCCGGCGACGCGTGGGGTCGCCGAGGGCGGCCACCATGCGCTGGATCTCCTGCTCGTCGTCGGGAAGGGTTGCCGGGTCGGTGCTCACACGGGCCTCGTCGGATGCCGGACACCCTGAAGGATACGACGCGCCACGCAGGGCGTGGGAGTAACCATCACAGGCCCCCCGGTTCCGCTTGACCATTCCGGAAATGCACGTAACCTTTAGAGTCGCGCGGCGGCCACCTCGAAGGAGCGTCCCGAATGTCCACGGCGAAGCCCGAACTCGATATTGACACCACATACAAGTTCGGCTGGCACGACCCGGCGAACTACGTATTCGAGCCCAAGAAGGGCCTGAACGCGGACGTTGTCCGCGAGATCTCCATGCTCAAGAACGAGCCGGAGTGGATGACGAAGTTCCGCCTCCGCTCACTCGAGATCTTCGAGAGCCGGGAGATCCCGGACTGGGGCGGCGACCTCTCGAGCCTCGACTTCCAGGACATCTACTACTACATCAGGGCAACCGAGAGTCAGGGGCGCTCCTGGGACGACGTACCGGACGACATCCGGAACACGTTCGATCGTCTGGGCATTCCCGAGGCCGAGCAGAAGTTCCTGGCCGGCGTCTCCGCCCAGTACGAGTCGGAGGTCGTCTACCACTCCATTCGCGAGGATCTGGAGCAGAAGGGTGTGATCTTCTGCGACACCGATACCGCACTTCGTGAGCACGAGGAGATCTTCCGGGAGTACTGGGCCACGGTCATCCCCCCGGGTGACAACACGTTCTCCGCTCTCAACTCGGCCGTGTGGTCGGGCGGCTCGTTCATCTGGGTGCCTGAGGGCGTGCAGATTGACATCCCCCTCCAGGCCTACTTCCGCATCAACGCCGAGAGCATGGGCCAGTTCGAGCGCACGCTCATCATCTGTGAGCCCGGCTCATACGTGCACTACGTCGAGGGGTGCACAGCACCGACTTACTCGGCCGACTCGTTGCACTCGGCGGTCGTCGAGATCATCGTCAAGAAGGGTGCGCGGTGCCGCTACTCGACGATCCAGAACTGGTCAAACAACGTGTACAACCTCGTCACGAAGCGGGCGGTGGCCCACGAGGACGCCGTGATGGAGTGGATCGACGGCAACCTCGGCTCCAAGCTCACGATGAAGTACCCGGCCGTCTGGATGGTGGGCCCGCGCGCCCGCGGCGAGGTCCTGTCGGTTGCCATGGCCGGTCCGGGGATGCATCAGGACGCCGGCGCAAAGATGGTCCACGTGGCATCGGACACCTCATCCACGATCATCAGCAAGTCCATCTCGCAGGGCGGCGGCCGCACCAGCTACCGCGGTCTGGTGAAGGTGGAGCCGGGCGCACGACGCGTGAAGGCGTCGGTGGTCTGCGATGCGCTGCTGCTCGACGATGACAGCCGTTCGGACACGTACCCGTACATGGACATCCAGGCGGCGGACACCTCCATCGGCCACGAGGCCACGGTGTCCAAGGTCGCCGACGACCAGATCTTCTACCTCATGAGCCGTGGGCTCAGCGAGGGGGAGGCCATGGCCATGATCGTGCGCGGCTTCATCGAGCCCATCGCCAAGGAGCTGCCGATGGAGTACGCCGTCGAACTGAACCGCCTGATCGAGTTGCAGATGGAGGGCTCCATTGGCTGACGCTCCCACCTGGGCGGACGACGCCCGCTCGGCCGCCACCGCGGCCCTGGACGCGTTGCCCGCCCTCACGGGCGCCGAGGAGCAGTGGCGCTTCACGCCGCCAGCCGATCTCGACATGAATGGGGATACTCCCGCGGGCGTGGCGGCGGGCACGGGCACCGTCGCCCTCCCGGCGGCATCGGGGCGGGCGGCGCGTCTGGCATTCGCCGACGGCACCCCGGACCCGGCCGAGATTCTCGACCTGCCCGACGGCGTGATCGTGTCGGAACTCGGTGCGGCCCTCGAAACGCATGAGGCCTTGGTACGCGACCGCCTCTACTCGCTCGCCGGCTTCGACGACCGCCCGGGCGCACTGAACGGCGCCGGCTGGGACGCCGGAACGTTCGTCTTCGTGCCACGCGGGGTCGAGGTGACCCTGCCGATCGAGACCATCCTCACCGCCACGGGAGCCACGGGTCGGGTGTTCGGCCGCACGCTGGTCATCGTGGAGGAGGGTGCGAAGGCGACCGTCATCGATCGTTACCTCTCCCCCGATCTGGACGGCGTGGTGCAGGCATCCACGGTGGTCGAGCTGTTCGTCGCCGACGGCGGCGAACTCGAGCACGTGTCGTACATCGGCTGGGGGCGTGGCGTGCGCCATCAGGCCACGATCCGTGCCGCCGCCGGCAAGGACGCCCGGGTGCGATCGGTCAACGTCACGCTGGGCGGTGACGTGGTGCGTGTGGAGCCCACCGTGTACTGCCGCGGCACAGGCGCCGATGCGCGTGCGCTGGGCCTGTACTTCGCCACCGGCGACCAGCACTTCGAGCACCGGGTGGTGTCGCGGCACGAGGCCCCGCAGACCTACTCGAACCTGCTGTACAAGGGCGCCATCCAGGACACCGCGCACACGGTGTTCTTCGGCAACCTCGTGGTGCCTCCCGGGGCCCCCGGTACCGACGCGTACCAGACCAACCGGAACCTCATCCTCAACGAGGGGGCGCGGGCCGACACGATCCCGTTCCTCGAGATCGAGACCGCGGAGGTGAAGTGCTCGCACGCGGGCGCCGTCGGCCGCGTGGATGACGAGCACCTCTTCTACCTGATGAGCCGTGGCGTGCCCGAACGCGAGGCCAAGCACCTGATCGTCTACGGCTTCTTCCAAGAGGTCCTCGACGAGATCTCGTTCGACGCGCTCCGGGAGGAGCTCGAGGCCGCCGCCCGGGCGAAGGTGCGATGAGCATGGTGGACGTGATGCCGCTCGACGGCATCCCACCTGGCCAGATGGTGCGCGTGGAGGTCGGCGGGCAGCCGGTGTGCGTCGCCAACGTGAACGGCACGCTGCACGCCGTGCACGACACCTGCACGCACGCCATGGCATCGCTGAGCGCCGGATGGCTCGACCCCGACACAGGGCGCATCGAGTGCCCCCGGCATGGTGCCGCGTTCCGCCTGGAGGACGGTGCAGCACTCACGCCGCCCGCCACCGCGGCCGTGCCCGTCTTCCCGGTGGAGGTGCAGGACGGGCGGGTCCTCATCGGCGCCGTTCCCAGCACCCCGCATCCGTTCGATACCGAGTAGCGCGAAGGAGAACCGTATCCGTGGCTGATCCCATCCTGAAGATCGAGGGCCTCGAGGTGGCCGTCGACAACACGCCCATCCTGAAGGGCGTTGACCTCGAGGTGCCGCAGGGCGAGGTGCATGCGCTCATGGGCCCGAACGGCTCGGGCAAGAGCACGCTTGCATATGCCCTCGCCGGCCACCCGCGCTACGAGATCACCGGCGGCTCGGTGATGTTCGGTGGGCAGGACCTCGCCGACATGGGGGCCGACGAGCGGGCTCAGGCGGGCCTGTTCCTCGCCATGCAGTACCCGGTGGAGGTTCCCGGCGTGTCGGTGATGAACTTCCTGCGCACCGCAGTGAACGCCACCCGGGGCGAGGAGGTCCCGGTAAGGGAGTTCGCCCGGCTGTTCAAGGAGAAGAGCGACCTTCTGACGTTCGACCCGTCCTTCGCCGACCGCTACCTGAACGAAGGCTTCTCGGGTGGCGAGAAGAAGCGCCACGAGATCCTGCAGATGGCCCTGCTCGAGCCGGCCTTCGCGATCCTCGACGAGACCGACTCGGGCCTTGACGTGGACGCCCTGCGCATCGTGGCGGAGGGCGTGAACGCCCAGCGCGGGCCGGATCTGGGCGTGCTCATCATCACCCACTACACGCGCATCCTCAACTACATCAGGCCGGACGTCGTGCACGTGATGTTCGACGGCCGTATCGCCCGGACCGGCGGCCCGGATCTGGCCGACCACCTTGAGGAGAAGGGCTACGTGGAGTTCGGCTCGGCCGAGACGGCCGCCGCACCCCGCTAGGGCGGACATGGGGGACTCCACGCACACGGCGCTCGATGCCCGGGCCATTCGCGCGGAGTTCCCCATCCTCTCCTCGCCTCGCCCCGGTGCGGACGGGGTGCACTATCTCGACTCCGCGGCCACCTCGCAGAAGCCGGAGCGCGTGCTGGACGCGATGGACGCCTACTACCGCGAGACGAACGCCAACGTGCACCGTGGGGTGTACGAGATGGCGGCCGAGGCAACCCAACGGTTCGAGGCCGGCCGCGATGCGGTCGCCCGGCTTGTGAACCACCCGCGCGAGGGCACGATTTTCACCAAGAACGCCACCGAGGCCATCAACCTCGTCGCCTGGGCGTGGGGGGTGCGCGAGCTCCGCGAGGGCGACGAGGTGCTGGTCACGATGATGGAGCACCACTCCAACACCGTGCCCTGGCAGATCGTCGCGGGCATCACCGGTGCCACGGTGCGCTTCTGCCCGCTCACGCCCGAGGGCGACCTGGACATGGATGCCCTGCGCGCCATGCTGGGCGACCGCACGCGCATGGTGGCCGTGGTTCATGTGTCGAACACCCTCGGGACGATCAACCCGGTTGAGGAGATCGTCTCCATGGCGCACGACGTCGGCGCGCTCACGATGGTGGACGCCACCCAGAGCGTCCCTCACATGCCGGTGGACGCCACGGCCATCGGCAGCGACTTCCTGGCGTTCACCGGCCACAAGATGTGCGGTCCCACGGGCATTGGCGTGCTCGCTGCCCAACCCGGTCGCCTTGAGGACATGGAGCCCTTCCTCGGCGGCGGCGAGATGATCTCGGATGTCACCACGGAGGGCTCCACATGGAACGACATCCCATGGAAGTTCGAGGCCGGCACCCCGCCCATCGCCGAGGCCGTGGGCCTGGGTGAGGCCGCGCGTTTCCTCGGGGAGATCGGCCCTGAGCGGATCCGTTCACACGAGATGGCCATCGCGCAGCAGATGCTCGATGCCCTCGACGACATCCCCGGCGTGACGGTTCTCGGCCCACGCGACATCGCGCGGCGCGGGGCATCGGTCAGTTTCACCCTGGACGGGGTGCACCCGCACGACATCGGGCAGTTCCTCGACAGCCGCGGGGTGTGCGTGCGAGCCGGGCACCACTGCACCAAGCCACTGATGCGGCACCTCGGCGTGCAGAGCACCGCGCGCGCAAGCGCCTACCTCTATACGACCGACGAGGACATCACGGCGCTGCACGACGCGCTCGCCGGGTGCCGGGCGTGGTTCGGAGCACCCTGATGGGCGGCCTCGATGACCTCTACCAGCAGTTGATCCTGGACCACTACCGCAACCGCCGGGGACGCGGACGCATCGAGGGTGCCTCCGCCTCGGTGCACGAGCACAACCCGGTCTGCGGCGACGAGTGCTACCTGGATATCCTTGTCGAGGACGACCGGATCACCGACATCCGGGCCGACGGCGACGGGTGCTCCATCTCGCAGGCGGCCGCGTCGATGCTGACCGAGGTGGCCCGCGGCAAGGACCTCGAATCCGCCCTCGATCTGGTGGAGCACTTCCGCCTCGTGATGCACGGTGACGTCGTTCCCGACGAGGACATCCTGGGCGACGCGGTGGCGCTGGGGGGAGTGGCGAAGTACCCGGTCAGGGTGAAGTGCGCCCTGCTGTCATGGCTGGCGCTGCGCGAGTGCATCGCCGGCTACCGCGAGGCAACCGCGACGGGAGGCTGAGATGGTGGATCAGGACCAGATCCGTGAGGCGATGAAGCAGGTGGACGACCCCGAACTCGGGATCAACGTCGTCGACCTCGGCCTGCTCTATGCGGTGCGCACCGACGAGGCCACCGGGAAGGTGGACCTCGACATGACCCTCACCTCCATGGGGTGCCCCCTCACCGAACAGATCATTGCGGACGTGCGGAAGTACGTGGAGCCGATGGACGGCGTGACCGCGGTGGATGTGAACTGGGTATGGGACCCGCCGTGGGGACCCGACAAGATGACCGACGACGGACGCCTGATGATGAAGGTGATGGGCTATGGCTGACCCGGCCGCGCCGGAGCGGCCCCTCACTCTCGACGAGAAGAAGGCCGCTGCGCGGGAGCGCGCGCTCAGGGCGCGCGAGGACAAGCAGCGGGACGCGGGCGCAGGCGCGGGCCTCGCCGTCACCGACTCCGCGGCGGCCTACATCGCCGAGTGCGCCGATCGTGAGGGCATGGCACATGCCGTGCGCCTGTGCATTCACGCCGGTGGCTGCTCCGGGCTTGAGTACTCCATCGACCTGCTGCCTCCGGGCGCGGTGGCCGGGCCCGCGGAGCGCGAAATCGGGAGCAACGGCGTCACGGTCGTCCTCGACCTGAAGAGCGCCATCTACGTGAGCGGTTCGGTGATCGACTACACCACGTCGCTCATGCGCCGCGGGTTCGTCATCCGCAACCCGAACGCCACCTCCACGTGCTCGTGCGGGGATTCGTTCGGCGTGTGACGCCCCCGGCCCCCTGCGCGCCGCGAGGGACGGGCACCGGGTAGGGATCGGGCGGACGCCCGGCGGGTGCAGGTGCGTGGCGACGACATCGGTGCGCGGAACCTCGGCGTTGCCCTCTCAGGTGACCAGATACGGGTTCGGGTTCACGCTGGCACCCCCACCCGGGTGGATCCTGAAGTTCGGGTGTGGCGGGGGGGAGACCATGCCGCCCTGCACGAGCCGCTCAGTGACACCGGCGCCCGGGAAGCCGGTGGTGACGGCGGCCAACGGGCAACCGCTGGGGACGGTTCCCCCGCCGTGGTGCGTGTGGATTGACGGCGACCGGCAATCGTTGAGGCAACGGTTTCGCCCGGTAGGATCGCCCCGATGCCCTTCGCCGACGGGTCGGCCGGGCCGGGCGCAACCGCCATGGGTGCCACAGCGAGCGCCCGGGCAGCGACGGCACCGATCACCAATGGCTTCCGGGGTACCCGCACAGCCCGGTCGTGGCCGCCGACTCGGACGGGGTCAACACACAATGCGGCGAGGTGTCACCTGCAACCATGATTTCCCTGCTCCACACAAATCCATGAAAGGGTCGGAGGTCGTGCGGCCCGTAATTGCCACATCGCCCCGGCGCGTCCTCGCGACGCTGCTCACAGGCGCAGCCCTCCTGGTCGGGATCGGAGTTCCGTCCCAGGCCCTCGCCGACCCCGCGGCCGTCGCCGCGAAGAAGCGCGAGGTGGCCGCGCTCCAGGCCAGGCTCGACCGCATCGCCGAGCGCGTCGAAGTGGTGGCCGAGCGCTACAACGGGGCACGCTGGCGCCTGTCGGTCATCAAGGACAGGCTCGTCACGAACCAGAAGGTGCTCGCCAAGTCCATCGCAGACCTCCACGCAACCCAGCGCATCCTCGGGGACCGGATTGACGCGCTCTACCGGCGCCCCGATCCCTCTCTGGTCGAGGTTCTGGTGTCGAGCGGGAGCCTGACCGATGCCGTAAGCGAGATGGAGACCATCGAGCGCGCGGGCACCGAAGACGCCCGCGTGGTGGGCAAGGTCCGCAGGTTCAGTGATCGCACCCGCAAGGCGCGCGTGGAACTGGGGGAGGACCGCACGGCCGCGCAGGTGCAGATGCGGAAGGCCGCCGTCGAGAAGCGCCGCGCCGAGGCCCTCATGGTCCAACGGCAGCGCCTGCTCAACAACGCCCGCGCCGACCTGCGCGAGGCCATCGCCGACGAGCGCGAGCGCCGCGCGGCCCAGGGACGCTCACTCGCGGGCTCCGGTTTCACGCCCTTCAACGGACCCCTGCCCGATGGGGCCGGCAACGCCGAGGCCGCGCGCATCGCCCTCGGGTTCCAGGGCGTCCCGTACGTATGGGGCGGTGCATCCCCGTCGGGCTTCGACTGCTCGGGCCTGGCCTCGTACGCCTTTGCGCTTATCGGGAAGAGCGTCCCCCACTACACCTACGCGATCTGGAGTGCGTTTCCACAGGTGCCGTACAACCAGTTGCAGGCGGGTGACCTGGTGTTCTTCAGCGGTCTGAGCCACATGGGCATCTACATCGGCGACGGCAACATGGTGCACGCCCCGCACACCGGCGACGTCGTGCGGGTCACGTCGCTGGCGAGCCGCGCGGGGAACTACGTGGGAGCGGTCAGGCCCTAGGGGGAACGGTCGGCGTGGACCCACGGCCGACCATGATCTCGACGATGACGCCGCCCTCACGGTCGGTCGGGCCGTTCACCCAGACGGTGCAGGTGCCAGGGTCCACCGGGCCGTACTCCACCTCAACGGTCTCCCCCGCCGCGGCCTCGTAGATCTCGGATTCCCTGCCGTCACACCCGATCTCGATCTCCAGCGGAACCACGCCCCGGGCCGGGTCCGGGGTCACGAGCACCACCACGGTGCGCCCCGGCGTGTCCACGACCACCGATGCGGTGACCTCCTGCCCCAGACCGATGAACCCCTTCTGAACGTCCCGTGGGATGCCCGCGGCATCATCCGGCACCGTCGGCGGTACGGATCTGGCCGCCAGACCGGCGAGGTCGCGGCGCAGCGCCCGGAGGACGGTTGCCGACGGCTGCGGCAGCCAGGGGATGGAGTACCCGCCGCGCACATGCATCGCCATGTAGTCCTCGGCGAAGATCTCCTCCACCGACCGCGTCCATCCCTTCCGGTCGTCCATCACCACCTGGCCGGATCGCAGGCGGGCCGCGATTCTTCGTGCCGCCCACCAGCGTGGAGTCGCAGTCGTCGCCTTGATGTGATGGCCGTACTCATGAAGCAGGGTCGCCCGGACGCGCTGGGCCGGACCCGAGGGGATCACGATGAGGCCCTCCTCCCCATCACCCGAGTAACAGGCGACCGCACGGGGGTCGCCGCACTGGGCACGGATCCGCGAGGGGGCCACGACGCGCACCGTGACGTCCTCGATCTCCGCGCCGTGGATCGCACCTCTCAGCACCCGCGCATACCCCGCCACATCGGCCCGTGGTACACGGACGTCGAACCTGAGCACACGACCCGCGCCGTCGCGCGCCGTCGTGAGCCGCGCTGCGGCCTGCCCGACCAGAGGTCCGCTCGCAAGGATGCACGCAAGCAATGTGATGGGTAGGCGACCGGACACAGGCCAAGCCCACCACGCGCCCGTGAACACGCTGCGTGAGCGGTGTTCGGAAAGGGTGAAGCCGGTCCGTGGAGCCGCATGATGGCCCTGCGTAGAATCGTGCCGACTACCCGGAGGCAACCATGCGTCTCGTGTGCCAGGAGGTTCCCACCGTGATCACCGGGCTCCCCGGGAACGGTGCCCCGATGGCCTCCGGCCCCTCGTAACAGGTGCTGCCCGACCTCGGGTCCGTCGGACCCTTCACGTTCCACTCCTTCGGCCTCCTCGTGGCCGCGGGCATCGTCGTCGCGGCGATGTTCCTGGCCATCGACCTGAGGCAGCGCGGGTTCGAACCCACGTGGGCGATCGAGGTCGCGTTCGCGGCCGGCGTCGGTGGCTTCGTGGGGGCCCGCATCTACTACCTGATCGAGCACTGGGGCGAACCGGGCCTCGGCCTGCTCTCCGCGACCGGCATCGTCTGGTACGGAGGCGTGGCCGGTGGATTCCTCGCGGTGGCCCTCTGGAGCGCCTGGCGGCGCCTGCCACTCGGCACGGTCGCCAACGTGGTCGCCGCCCCGCTCGCCATCGGCTATGCGATCGGGCGCATCGGATGCCAGTTGGCGGGCGATGGCGACTACGGCGACGTCACCAGCCTGCCCTGGGGGATGGCCTACCCGGACGGCACGGTGCCGACCACCGACATCGTCCACCCCACACCGGTCTACGAGACCCTCGCCAGCCTTGCCATCTTCTTCATCCTCTGGCGCATGCGTGGCCGTCTCACCAGCCCCTGGGCCCTGTTCGGCCTGTACCTGGTGCTCGCCGGGATCGAGAGGTTCCTCGTCGAGTTCGTCCGCGCCACGCCCGTCGTCGCCGGCGGACTCACGGCTGCCCAGTTCATCTCGATCGCCGCAATTGGCATCGGTACGGCGCTGCTGTGGCGCGGTGGGAACCGGAGTGGCCCGGCCCGGCAGGTGACAGGCGCGACGTCCACGTCGCCCGATCCCACCACGCCCGCCTGACGAGTAGCGGAGAGGACGGGCCTCCCGGTCGGGACCGGCCCGGCCGACGGGGGACGCGGCATCCCGGGCCCCCGTGCCGGGTTACGTTTCGGACCGGTCGCCGCCCCCGGCGCCGCCGGGCACCCACAGCACATCCGGGCAACCCGCCGCCGCGTTGGCGCCGCGCGCGAGGATGAAGAAGAGGTCCGAGAGGCGGTTGAGGTAGGCGATGACGGTGCCGCCGACCGCGTCGGGGCCCTCGCCGTCGATCAGCGCCACCACGGCGCGCTCGGCACGGCGGCAGGCCGTGCGGGCCACGTGCAGATGCACTGCCGCGGACGTGCCGCCGGGCAGCACGAAACTGGTGAGCGGCTCAAGGCCGCCGTTGACCTGATCGCACCACTCCTCGAGCCATGCGATGCGATCGGCGGAGACCCGCAGCCGGCTGGGCCCGCTCCCGGCCCCGGAATCAGTGGGCACGCACAGGTCGGCGCCCACGTCGAACAGGTCGTTCTGCACCCGACCCAGACGCTCGTCCCAGCCCCCGGGAAGGCCGGAGAGGCGCACGACCCCGAGGATGGCGTTGACCTCGTCCACCTCGCCGAACGCACAGACGCGGAGGTGGTGCTTGCGGACCACCGTCATGTCACCCAGGCGTGTGTCGCCGTGGTCGCCCTGCCGCGTGTAGATCCTGGTCAGATGGATGCCCATGTCACCCACGATAGACCGCGCGGGGCGGGCACCGCGGCCTACCCCGCGACCGGGGGCCGGGCCACCCACGCGCGCGCGAATGCCGCGGCCGTGGACTCATCACACACGCGGCCCATCAACTGCTCCTCGCGCAGCGCGACGAGCAACGCCGTGATCCACGGGCCGGGCGGACGATCGAGCATCACGGCCAGCGCGGCCCCGTCCGCGGGCGGGCGGATGGGCTCCATCGCCGTGATGCGCGCGTGGGCACCCAGCATGTCCCGGGCGAGGGCGAGGTGACGCGTGATCTGGATGGGCGTGGTCCGGGGTCCCCGGGTGGCCATCCGGTCGGCCACCGACAGGACGATGGCCTCCACCGGGTCGGGGGCCACCCGGCGCAGATAACGGTCGTACTGCACGAGCGTGAGCGGCTGCCGGTGGACCATGAATCCCAGGACCAGGTGATGACGCACCCCGCCCACCACGAACTCGCGCAGCCGATTTGATGTGCGCATGGCCCGGCACCACCCATCGGCCAGATCCGCTCCCCGTTGATCGTGATGAATGAACGTGACCCGCCCGGTGTCCGTGACCGCCCGCGTGCCGGGCTTCGCCATGTCGTGAAGCAGGGCCGTGATGCGCAGGGCCTGGCCGGTCGTCAGCTGGTCGGCCAGCGGACGGGCCAGCGACTCGGCGACCAGGTCCGCGTGACCCCGGAAGACCTCTTCCGGGTCACGCCCGAGGGCCACGACGGTGTCGAGGACCTCCAGCGTGTGGCCGAGGACGTCGAGGTGGTGGTACTCGCTCTGGTCCACCCCACGGGCGTCCCCGAGGGCAGGCATCAGACCGCTCAGGCCGCCCACGGCGTCGAGGGCGCGTACCGCGCGGCCGGGGTCGGGCGCCGTGATGATGCGCGTGAACTCCTCCATCACGCGCTCGCCCGGGGCACCGGAGATGCCCGCGGCCGCGGCACGGGCGGCGGACGCAGCCGCAGGGTCCACAGCGAAGCCGAGGGCATCGGCGATGCGGGCGAGGCGCAGCACGCGCACGGGGTCATCGGTCAGGGCTGCGGGCGAGACGAGCGCCAGTCTGCGGGCCCCGAGGTCGGCCAGCCCGCCGTGGCGGTCAATCACCGGGCCTCCGCCCTGGACCGGCAGGGCCAGGGCGTTGATGGTGAAGTCCCGGCGGGAGAGGTCGTCGTCGAGTCCGTCCCCCAGTACCGGCATGATGTCCACCTGGCACGGCAGCGCGCCGCCGGTGAGACGCCAGGCACCGAAGTCGCGCGACAGCCGGAACCGTGACGCCCCGTGCGCACGGGACAGCACGCGGGCCTCGGCCTCGGGGTCGCCCGCAGTGATGACGTCGAGGTCGGCCACCGGACGGCCCAGAAGGGCGTCGCGCAGCCCGCCGCCCACCACCCATGCGGGGGCGGTGAGGGGCGCGAGGGGCGCCGTCAGCGCGCGGGCATCCAGAAGCCCGCTCACCCCTCGTGAATCCGCGCGACGCGTGGACTGACCGCGCATGTGACCTCGTAGGCGATGGAGTCCCGGCGGCGGGCAACGTCGTCGGCGGTGATGCGCTCCTGTCCCTGCCGACCGATGATCACGACCTCCTCGTCACCGCGCTCGGTCGCCTCAGACCCCAGATCCACCGCGAGCAGGTCCATTGAGACCGTGCCGACCACCGGCACGCGGCGACCACCCACGAGCACCTCGGCATGGCCCGACAGGTCACGCGCAAATCCATCCGCATACCCGACGGGCACGATGCCCACCCATGTGCCGCGCGCCGCGCGCCATGTACGGCCGTAGCCCGCGCTCATGCGCGAGGTGAAGGGCTTGACCGTCGCAAGCCGCGACCGCCATGTCATGACGGGCACCAGGTCGTCGTCTGCGGGGTCGCCGCCGAATGGGGAGCAGCCGTACAGGGCGATTCCGCACCGCACCATGTCGAACGCCGCATCCGGGTCGCGGAGGGTTGCCGCGCTGTTCGCGGCATGCACCTGTACCCCGGGGAAGCGCTCGCGGAATGACGGGAGGAGTTGCCGGAAGCGCAGGACCTGCTCGCGCATGAAGCCCGCCTCGGGCCCCTCCCGGACGTCGGCCGTGGCGAAGTGGGTCATCAGACCGACCACCTCGCATCCGGCGGCGGCCGCGGACTCCGCGAGTCCCAGCGCATCGCCAACCGGCACGCCAAGGCGCCCCATGCCGGTGTCCACCTCCACATGCACCCGGGCCAGCCGGTGCGGGCCCGCCGCGGCGGCGATTCCCCGCACGCCGGCCTCGTCACCCACCACCACCTCGCATGCCGCCGCGAGCGCGCGCCCGAAGCCTGCGCCTGAGAGTGGGCTCATCACGAGCATCCGCGCGCTCACCCCGCCGAGCCGGATCTCCTCGGCCTCCTCCACACTGGCCACCGCCAGACTGCCCGCACCGCCCTCGAGCACGGCGCGGGCACATGCGACCGCCCCGTGCCCATAGGCGTTGGCCTTGACCACGGCCATCAGATCCGCACCGCCTGCGGCCCGCGCCACCCGGGAGACATTGTGGCGCAGGGCGGTCAGGTCGATCACCGCCACGGAACGGGCGTCGCTCACGACGCCACCCTCTCGCGAGCACCGGGAAGTCCCTCGATGATGTCGCTGGCGATCGTCCCATCCCCCTTGCCGACCATTTCCCCCGCACGGGCGTGAAGGGCAGCCGCACACGTCGCCGCGTCCGCCGCATCCATTCCCCGTGCCAGCAGAGCGGCGACGATCCCCGACAGCACATCCCCCGATCCGGCCGTGGCCAGAACGGCTGTCCCGCCCTCAAGCACAACGGGCAGGGCACCGGGCGCGCAGATGATCGTGCCCGGCCCCTTGAGCAGCGCCACAGCGCCCGACCGCTCGGCCAGCGCCCACGCGGCCTCAAGGCGGCCACCCTCCACGCGCTCCCGCGTGGTGCCGAGCAGGCGGGCGGCCTCGCCCTCGTGCGGGGTGATGACGGTGGGGCCGGGGCGGGCCCGGAGAGCACCGATATCGTCACCCAGATGCCAGAGCCCGTCGGCGTCCAGCACGACCGGGTGGGCGACGTCGGCAAGCAGAGTGCGTACGAGCTCGGAGGTGCCCGGATCGCGGCCCAGCCCCGGGCCGATGATCACGGCCGTGAGCCGCGCGGACTGGAGCATGATGGCGTCGAGTGCGTTCACCGACATCGCGCCGTCCCCCGGCACGCCCGTCACCATGACCTCTGGCGTACCCACGGCCACCTCGGCCCGCACGGATGCCGGCACACAGGCCACCACGATGCCTGCACCCGCGCGCAGTGCCGCCCGGGTGCACAGGACAGCGGCACCCGCCATTCCCGGTGCGCCGGCCACGGCCAGCACCCCCCCGGCGCGGTACTTGTCGTCAGCGGCGTCGCGCCGCGGGATCGCTGCGATCACCCCGTCGGTGGCGAGCCACGCGCTTGGCCGCGACCGGATGCCACGCGGGATGCCGATGTCCGCCACGACGACGCGGCCCGCGAGCGCGCGCCCCGGGGCGATGCGCAGTCCGGCCTTCTCAGCGGCGAAGGTAATGGTGAGGTCGGCCCGGATCGCCGGGCCCGGGGCGGCACCGGTGTCGGCGTCCACCCCCGTGGGGATGTCGAGCGCGGCCACGGGTGCGCCCGACTCGCGCACGGCCGTGACCACCTCGGCGATGGCACCGTAGGGAGCGCCGGTGATGCCGGTCCCGAGCAGGGCATCCACCACCACGCGTCCGCCCGCCCGGAGCGCGGCCAGATCGATGTCCTGCACCACGATGCCCGCCTCGGCCGCGCGCTGGGTCATCAGCACCCCGTCCGGGGATTCCGGCGAGCGGCCGTCCGGGGCCTGCACCCGCACGTCCCATCCCGCCTCGGCCAGGTGACGCGCGACCACCATCCCGTCGCCACCGTTGTTGCCCGGACCCACCAGGACGGTGGCTGCGGAGCCCGGCGTGAAGGTGGCCACGATCTCGCGTGCGGCGAGCATGCCGGCCGCCTCCATCAGCATCTCGCCCGGCATGCCCCCGGCGATGGCACGCGAGTCGGCATCGCGCACGGCGACGGCATCGAACAGCGGACGCATTCCGGGCAGGAGTGGCACGCCCGACATCCTATTGACGCGGCGAGGCGCCCCCGAGGATTGCCACCGCGGCAGCCATCCCCCGTGAGTGGGTGAGCGAGAGCATCACCTCGGTGACCCCAAGCGCGCCGGCCCGCGCGAGGCAGCGCCCGGACAGCACCGCCGTGGGCGCCCCGCGCCCCCGCACGACCTCGGCCTCATGCCAGCGGGTCATACCGATGCCGAGCGCCTTCCCGATGGCCTCCTTCGCGGCGAAGCGGGCCGCGAAGTGCTGGGCCGGGTACGCGCGCGATTCACAGTAGGCCTGCTCGGCAGGCGTGAAGCAGCGCCGGGCGAACCCCGGGTGGCGCTCCAAGGTCCGCTCGATCCGGTCGATCTCGATGAGGTCGAGCCCGATGCCGAGGACCCCGGTACGCGGCTCCGGGCTCACTCCACCGTTACCGTCTTGGCGAGGTTGCGCGGCTGGTCCACGTTCAGCCCGCGCGCACGGGCGAGCGCGTACGCAAACAACTGCAACGGCACGACTGCGAGGATCGGGGAGAGCAGCGGTGGTGTGCGCGGCACCCACATCACGTCCTCGGCATGCGCGGCGATGTCCTCGTTGCCCCGGGTGGCGACGGCGATGACCTGTGCGCCTCGGGCCCGGACCTCCTGGATGTTCGAGATGACCTTGTCGAAGACATGGCCATCCGTGGCCACCACCACCACCGGGGACCCGTCCTCGAGCAGGGCGATGGGTCCGTGCTTCATCTCGCCCGCCGGGTATGCCTCGGTGGGCACGTAGGAGATCTCCTTCAACTTCAGGGCACCCTCGTATGACACGGGCATGCCCACGTGCCGCCCGAGGTAGAGGAAGAACGGGCGGTCGGCGTACTTCTCCCCCACGGTCATCGCGTGGGCGGCGTCCGGGGACTCCAGGTACTCCTGCAGGAGGTCCGGAATGCGCGCGAGTTCATCACCGAGGTCGGCGGCGCCCGCTGCCGACAGCACATGGCGCGCACGGCCGAGTTTGAGGGCGAGGAGGGCCAGCGCCACGACCTGGGCGGTGTGCGTCTTGGTGGCCGCCACGCCGATCTCCAGACCCGCGCGCGTGTAGAGCACACCGTCGGCATCGCGTACGGCCTGGGACCCCATGATGTTGGTGAGCGCCACCACATGCGCGCCGCGCTCGCGGGCCACGCGCATGGCGGCCAGCGTGTCGGCGGTCTCGCCGCTCTGGGTGATGCCGATCACCAGGTCGCCCGGTCCGGCAAGGCACGTGCGGTAGCGGTACTCGCTCGCCACCTCCACGTTCACGGGCACCTGTGCCCAGTCCTCGATGAGGTACCGACCCACCAGCCCGGCGTGGAACGACGTGCCGCAGGCCACGACCTGCACGCGCTCCACGCGCGAGAGTGCGGCGTCGTCCAGACCCAGCCCGGGCAGGTCGATGTCGCCCCCGAGGCTCAGGCGATCGCCGATGGTGTCGCGCAGCGCGGCGGGCTGCTCGTGGATCTCCTTCAGCATGAACGACTCGAACCCGCCCTTCTCGGCGGCGTCCTCATCCCACTCCACCCGCGTGGCCTCGCGGCTGACCACGTCCCCGCCGCGGTGGATGACCACCGTGTCGGCCTCGACCACGACGATCTCGCCGGACTCGATGACGATGATCTCGCGGGTCTCGCGCAGGAAGGCCGGGATCGCCGAGGCGACGAACCGCTCGCCGTCGCCCACGCCCACCACGAGGGGGGTCTGCTGCCGGTAGGCGACCAGGCGCCCGGGCTCGTCGGCGCTGGCGGCGACAATGGTGAAGTGCCCCTTCAGGTGCACGAGCGTGGCCCGCAGCGCCGCCACGAGGTCGCCCTCGTAGTGCTGGGCGATGAGGTGCGGGATCACCTCGGCATCGGTCTGGCTCAGGAAGACCACGCCCTGGTCCTGAAGTTCCGACCGCAGGCGCGCGTAGTTCTCGACGATCCCGTTCATCACCACCGTGATGCGCCCCGAGGCGTCGGCATGGGGGTGCGCGTTGGCCTCGGTGACGCGGCCGTGGGTGGCCCAGCGTGTGTGCCCCATGCCCGTGGTCGCAGACGATCCCCCCTCGCCTGCGGCCCTGCGCAGTTCGGCCAGGTTGCCCACGGCACGCACGGTGTGGAATCCATCGGCCTCGAGCAGCACGATGCCCGCGGAGTCGTACCCGCGGTACTCCAGGCGCTCAAGGCCTGCGAGAATCAGGTCCTTGCAGGGGCGCGAGCCGACGTATCCGATGATGCCGCACATGTCAGTGCCCCCCGTCCACCAGCCCGCAGGCCTGGCCGGCCGCCCCGGCGATGGTGCCTGCGATCCTCTCGCACTCCTCGGACGTCGGGGCCTCCACCATCACGCGCACCAGCGGCTCGGTGCCGGATGCCCTGACGACGATGCGCCCATCGGCCCCCAGGGCCTGCTCCTCCGCGCGCACCAGGTCCCAGACCGCTGCGGCGCCCGGGAGGTCATGCTTGCGCTCGACGCGGATGCTCACGAGGCGCTGCGGCATCCGGGTCATCGCCGCAGCCGCCTCGGCCAGGGTGATGCCGCGCTCGGCCAGCGCCGAGAGCAGGAGGATCCCGCCCGCCAGACCATCGCCGGTGGGCCCGCTTGCCAGATGGATCAGGTGCCCGCTCTGCTCTCCGCCCAGCACCAGACCGTGCCGGCGCATCTCGGCGAGTACGTGCCTGTCGCCGACGTCGGTCCAACGCACCTCGATGCCGTTGTCCGCCATCGCCCGCCGGAAGCCCAGGTTGGTCATGGTCGTGGTGACCACCGCGGGACCCGGAAGGTCGCCGCGTTCATTCAGCCAGAGCGCAAGGGCGGCCAGGATCTGATCCCCGTCCACGGGATCGCCGGCGCCGTCCACCGCCAGCACGCGGTCGCCATCTCCGTCGAACGCCAGGCCCAGATCCGCACCACTGTCCCGCACCAGCGTCTGGAGGGCATTCAGGTGAGTGGACCCGCAGTCCACGTTGATGTTGACCCCGTCCGGCTCGACGCCGATCGCCACGACCTCGGCCCCGAGGGCCAGGAGCACCTCCCGTGCCGTCGTGACGGTCGCGCCGTTCGCGCAGTCCACGGCAACCCGCACGCCGTCGAGGCGCACACCGGCCCGGGCGATGAGCGTGTCGCGATAGCGCGCGGCGGCACCATCCCACGAACGGATCTCCCCCACGTCCCCGCCAATGGGCCGCGCGCCATCCCGATCGTCCACCCGGGCTTCGAGCGTGGCCTCGGCCTCATCGGTCATCTTGAACCCGTCGGGCCCGAAGACCTTGATGCCGTTGTCGGGGAAGGGGTTGTGCGACGCGCTGATCACCACGCCGGCCACCAGCGCACCGTCGGCCGCCACCAACTCCGCCACCGCCGGGGTGGGCAGCACCCCGCCCAGCACCACGTCCACGCCTGCGGAGGCGATGCCCGCCGCGAGAGCCGACTCGAGCAGTGGACCGCTGCGCCGGGTGTCGCGGCCCACCAGCACCGCGCCCGGTTCCGGCAGCGACAGCCCGAGGGCGCGCCCGAGGGCCATCGCCAACTCGGGCGTGAGGTCGGCGTTCGCGACCCCGCGGACGCCGTCCGTCCCGAAGAGGCTCCGGAACGGGGGCGTCTGGCCGCTCAGCGCTTCGAGAACTGCGGACGCTTGCGGGCGCCCTTGAGGCCCGCCTTCTTGCGCTCCTTCTCGCGCGCGTCGCGCGTGAGGAACCCCTCCCGCTTCAACTCGACCCGCAGGTTCGGATCCATCTCCACCAGGGCGCGCGCCACGGCATGGCGCAGGGCACCGGCCTGACCGGAGATGCCACCGCCGTTGAGGCGGGCCTTGACGTTGAACTGGCCGAGGACACCGACGGTCACGAAGGGCGAGGTGGCCTCGGTCACGAGGACCTTGCGGCCGAAGAACTCGTCAATGGGACGCCCGTTGCAGGTGATGGTGCCGTCACCGGGCTCCAGCACGATGCGGGCGACCGACGTCTTGCGCTTGCCGGTGGCCTGGACGCGAACCTGGGCGGTGCTCATACGGTGACCTTCCTCTCGAGCCGGAGCGGCTCGGGCGACTGTGCCTCGTGCGGGTGATCGGGGCTGGCATAGACCTTCATCTTCAGCAACTGCCGCCGGCCCAGCGAGTTCTTGGGGAGCATGCCGCGGACGGCCATGCGGATGACCTCCTCGGGACGGCGGTCCAACTGCTCACGCAGCGTCCGGCTGCGGATGCCGCCCGGGTAGCCCGAGTGGCGCCAGTAGCGCTTGTCATCCAGCTTCTTGCCCGTGACGGTGATCTTCCCGGCGTTCACCACAACCACGAAGTCTCCGCAGTCGGCGTGCGGCGTGTAGAACGGCGACCGCTTCCCGCGCAGCGTCTCGGCGATGGTGGCCGCGAGGCGGCCGAGGTTCTGTCCCTCGGCATCGACGATGTACCAGCGGCGATCGACGTCGCCGGGCTTGGCGCTCCTCGTCGACTTGGTGGGGTGGGCGGTGGGCACAGTCCTCCGATACGTGGGCAGGCGGCAGCGGCACCGCCCGTGAACGACGGCGAATCGTAGGGAAGCCCCCTCCCGGCCGCAACCGGCGACGGCACGGATGTCAAGAACCGGCACCGCGCCGTACGATTGTCCAGCCTTACAGTGTCTGGTAGGATCGCCATTCCACTGTTTACACGCACGGCCATTCCACGTCCGTGTGTTCCCGGAGCGTTTCGATGCGCGAGTCCACCATCACGATCAGCCGCTGCAAGGCCGTCGCCGCCCACGGTCGCCGGTGCATGCAGACGCCATACATCACCAGCCCGTTCTGCTGGCACCACACGGCGAAGGCCGACCGCGATGAACTGCGCCGGGACACGCTTCGCGGTGACGATCAGTCGAAGCGCATCGCCGAGCGGATCGCGGGCATCACGCTCTCCGAGGAGCAGCTCGCCCTCATCGAACAGGTCCTCACGCCCCAACTCGTGCGCTCGTAGAGCCAGCGGGAGCGGCTACTCCCACTCGATCGTGCCGGGAGGCTTGCTGGTGACGTCCAGCACCACCCGGTTCACGCCGGGGACCTCGTTGATGATGCGGCTGGAGATCCGCTCAATCAGGTCGTGAGGCAAGCGGGCCCAGTCGGCGGTCATGGCGTCATCGGACGTGACCGCGCGGATGACGATGGGGTACGCATACGTACGGCTGTCGCCCTGCACGCCCACCGAGCGGATCGCCGGCAGCACTGCGAACGACTGCCACAGGTCGCGGTAGAGCCCCGCCAGGCGGATCTCCTCCTGCAGCACGAAGTCGGCCTGCCGCAGGATCTCCAGCCGCTCGGCCGTGACCTCGCCGATGATGCGGATGGCCAGGCCCGGTCCGGGGAAGGGCTGGCGCCAGACCATGCGCTCGGGCAGGCCCAGTTCCTCGCCCACCAGCCGGACCTCGTCCTTGAACAACTGGCGCAGCGGCTCGACCAGTTCCATGTCCATGTCGTCGGGCAGGCCACCGACGTTGTGGTGGCTCTTGATCGTGGCGGCATTCGCGCCACCACCCGACTCGATGACATCGGAGTACAGAGTGCCTTGCACGAGGAACTTCTCGTTCCCCAGCCGGGATGCCTCGGCGTCGAACGTGTTGATGAACTCCGACCCGATGATCTTTCGCTTCTCTTCAGGGTCGGTGACGCCCTTCAGCCTTGACAGGAAGGCATCCTCAGCGTGCACGTGGACGAGCGGCACCCGGAAGTGGCTCCCGAACGACTCCTCCACCTGTTGGCCCTCGTTCATGCGCAGCATGCCGTGGTCCACGAAGACGCACGTGAGGTTGTCGCCGATGGCCCGGTGCACGAGCAGAGCCGCCACCGCGCTGTCCACCCCGCCCGAGAGCCCGCAGATCGCCTTCTGGTCGCCCACCTGGTCGCGGATGCGCGCGACCTGATCGTCGATGACATTCGCCGGCGTCCAGGTGGGCGTGAGATCGCAGGCATCGAAGAGGAATGCCTTGAGCAGATCGGTCCCGAACGGGGTGTGAACCACCTCGGGATGGAACTGCACGCCGAAGCGGCGGGTAGCGCGATCCTCCATGGCGGCGATCGGTGCGCCCGGGGTGGCCGCGGACACCGTGAAGCCCTCCGGCGCCGTGGTGACGGCGTCGCGGTGGCTCATCCAGCAGGTCTCGACGGGGAGGTCGCGGAACAGGCCGTCGCGGGAGAGCACGCGGATGTCGGCGCGCCCGAACTCCCCCGTGCCGTTGTTGGTGACCACGCCGCCCAGCGCCTGCGCCATCGCCTGCATGCCGTAACAGATGCCGAGGACCGGGATGCCCATGTCGAGCAGGCGGGGATCGAGAGCCGGTGCGCCGTCCTCGTACACCGAGGCGGGCCCGCCCGACAGGATGATGCCGCCCGGCGCGATGCGGGCGATGTCGGCCGGCTCGATGTTGTGGGGGACGATGGCCGAGAACACGCGGCACTCGCGGACCCTCCGCGCAATCAACTGGCTGTACTGGGCGCCGAAGTCGACGACCAGCACGCCGCCCGCCGCCTGCTGCTGAAGATCGGTTGCGAGGCGGAACGCCACCGCGTCAGCCCATGCCGACCGACTGAGCCTGCTGCAGCCGCTTCCCCTCGGTCCTGAGCGCCGGGGCGACCATGACCTCGCACTTCTGGAAGCTCTGGATCGACTCGTAGCCACACGTGGCCAGAGCGTTCCGGAGGCCGCCGATGAGGTTGAGCGAGCCGTCGTTCTCATGCGCCGGGCCCAGCAGGATCTCGCGGAGGGTTCCGATGGGCTTGGTGTGCACCCGTGTCCCGCGCGGCAGTTCCGGGTGGAACGTGGCCATCCCCCAGTGGTGGCCGTGACCGGGGGCCTCGATCGCCTTGGCCAACGGCGAGCCCACCATGCATGCGTCGGCGCCGCACGCGATGGCCTTCGCCAGATCACCGCCATAGGCCATGCCGCCGTCGGCGATGACGTTCACGTACTGGCCGGTCTCGAGCAGGTGCTGCATGCGCGCGCCCGCGGCGTCGGCGATGGCCGTTGCCTGGGGCACGCCCACGCCGATGACCTGCCGGGTGGTGCATGCGGCGCCCGGCCCCACACCGACCAGCACCCCCACCGCGCCCGTACGCATGAGGTGAAGCGCGGTGGAGAACGAGGCGCACCCGCCGACGATGACCGGCACGGGCAGGTCGGCGATGAAATGCTTCAGGTTGAGCGGCTCGACCGATGACGACACGTGCTCGGCCGATACCACGGTTCCCTGGATCACCAGGATGTCCAGACCGGCGTCGAGCGCCGGTCCGATGAAGCGCTCGACGCGCTGGGGGGTGAGCGCCCCGGCGGCCAGTACCCCGGCAGCCTTGATCTCCGCGATGCGCTCGACCATCAGGCCCTCATCCACGTCGCGGGCGCGGTAGATCTCCTGCAGGCCCGTGGTGGCCTGGTCCACGGGGAACGCGGAGATCTTCCGCAGTTCCGCGTCGGGGTCCTCATACCGGCTCTGAATGCCCTCGAGGTTGAGCACGCCCAGCCCGCCCAGTTTCCCGATCTCGATGGCGGTCCGGGGCGAGATCACGCCGTCCATGGCGGACCCGAGCAGGGGCATCTCGAACGTGTGGGGCCCGAACTGCCATGAGAGGTCCACATCCTGCGGGTCACGCGTGCGCCTGCTCGGCACGATGGCAATGTCGTCGAGTCCGTATGCGCGACGTCCGCGCTTCCCCCGGCCGATCTCGATTTCCACCCATACCCCCGTGAATCGCTCGTTAGGACGGGCAACCTACCACCCCCGACCGGATACCCGGAGCCCCGTCCCACAGGGGTGCGCGGGACCCTCAGGACCCCGCGGCAACCTCCTCGACGGTCACCTGACGGGCCAGGGCATCCACATCGGCCCGGTCCACCACGCCGGCACCCAGCAGTTGCGTGCTGGCGGCGCCCGAGGCCACCGCGCGGCGCAGGGCCTCCTCCTCGCCGGCGCCCTCGTACGTCCCCGCCAGATATCCCGCGAGGAAGGCATCACCGGAGCCGACGGTGCTCACCACGTCGTTCCGCACATCGATGCGCGCCTGGAGCGTGCGCCGGCCGGTCCCGGACGCATCGGCCAGCCGCGCAACACAGCCGCTCTCATCGTGCACGAGGGCCGACCGCGCACCCAGGGAGCACAGCGCCTCGGCCCCGATGGCGGCGTCCTCGTCGTCGGAGAACTCGTTGCCCACGACATCCTCTGCCTCACGGGCGTTGGGGCTCACGAGCCACGGTGAGGCGGCGAGGGCCGCGCGCATCGCGGTACCGGGCACATCCACCACGATCCGGAGGTCGGGGCGGCCTATCTCCCGGGCAAGCACGGCATAGAAGTCCACGGGGACATCGCGCGGCAGCGATCCGGCAAACACGACGATGTCCGCGCCCTTCGAGAGGTAGGCCAGTTTCTGGGTGAGCAGCGTCAGTTCGGCGTCGGTCACCGACGGGCCGTACTCGTTGATCTCGGTCTGCTGCATGGACGTGGTGTCCACGACCGCGGTGGACGTGCGGGACTCATCACCGATGCGCACGAAGTCGTTGAGGATGCCCTCGGCGGTCAGTTGTTCGATGATGGACGTGCCCGTCCGCCCCCCGGCCAGCCCGGTGGCGATCACCGGTTGGCCAAGATTCCGCAGGGCGCGTGCGACGTTGACCCCCTTGCCGCCGGGCAGGGTGAGCGCGTCGCTCGCCCGGTGCCGGCGCCCGATCTGGAAGTTCGGCACGCTCAGCGTGCGGTCCAGCGCCGCGTTCAGGGTGACCGTGAGGATCATGCGAACACGGACCCTAGCCCGGCGAGCGCCGTGCGGAGAGCATCCGTGAAACCGGGGGCGCCCACCGCGGTGCCCGCGACCAGCGCCGCGCGCGCCACGACGTCGTCGCCCTGGACCACGTCCACCCGCCCGAGGCGCTGCCCCCGCACCACCGGCGCGACCGCCATGGACGGCGCTGCCACGCGCAGCCGGACCGGCGTGCCCACGCGGATCGTCGCGGTCAGGTCGGATGCCGGGACGAGCGCCACGCTCGCGCCCGGCACGCCCTGCACGCCGACGACCACCACCGACTGCCCGCGGCGCACGATGACTGGCCGCGCATAGTTGGAGAAGCCCCATTCGAGGAGCGCCTTGGCATCCCGTGCACGGGTCGCGCGGTCGGGCTCGCCCAGGAGCACCGCGTACATCCCACGGGCCAGGCGGGCGGAGGTCGCATGCGCCACGAGCGTGTAGCCCGCACCGGCGGTGTGTCCCGTTTTGATGCCATCGGCCTCGGGCATGATGGACAGGAGGTCATTCTCCGACTGGAGCCGCCTCGTGCCCGTGCCGCCCACGCCCGGCAGGGAAACCGAGCGGGTCCCGACCAGACGCCGCAGCACGGGGTCCTCCATGACCGAGCGGCCGAGAATCAGCAGGTCGCGGGGGGATGACGCGTGGCCTGCCTCGTCCAGCCCATGCGGATTGGAGAAGCGCGTCCGGGTGAGCCCGAGCCGCGTGGCCTCCGCGTTCATCCGGACCACGAACCCGGCCTCGGACCCCGCGACCGCATAGGCGATGGCGAGGGCGGCATCGTTGCCGCTCCCCACCATCAGTCCCCGGACGAGGTCGCGCATCGTGATGCGCTCCCCGGCCTCCAGCCCGGCCGACGACTCGCCGACCGACGCCGCAGCCGGTACCACCGTGACCATCCGACCCGGAGCGCCCGACCTGAGGGCCACGAGGGCGGTCATCATCTTGGTCAGGCTCGCCATGGGCCTGGCGACATCCGCCGAGTGCTCCGCCAGCACCTCCCCGGTGGGGCCATCGACAAGGAGCCACGCGGTGCCCGCGGGGACGGGCGGTGCGGTGCCGCCGTGCGCGATGGGGGCCGGGGCGATGAGTGCCACCAGAAGTGCTGCCCGAAGGACGTTCCGCACGGCCGCGATGGTACCAGCGCCGCCGTGCCGGGCGAGGAGCAGGCGTAGCCACGGACCTTGGCATGGTGTCGGGTTACCTCTGCGCCCTCAACGCGCTGCGGACCGACATCCCCGTGGTGCGCACGGTGGCCGTCACGGCCCTCATGGCCACCGGCCTCTGGCTTGCGGTGGTCCTCGAGGTCTCGGGGGTGAGGCCGAGCGTATGGGTCACCGTGATGTGCACCGTGATGGGCGGCCTCTACGCGATGGTCATCCTGATCGCGCCGATCCGGGACTTCGTCGGGCTCACCACCCTCGGCGCCCTCAGCACCATGGTCGCCATCATGACGTCGGGGCTCCGAATACTCGACCGGTAGTTCCGGCCCGAGCCCCTGCGCGGCCCCCTCCCCGCTGGCTCTCACGCCTCATCCCCAGGGGATGCCGGGCCGAGGGGCAGGGCGACTACACCGGCGCCCCGGGCGGGTGGAACGGGTCGTAGGCCTGCGCCCCCGTAATGATGGCCGCGTTCAGGTCGACGAGGAGGCGGGTAGCCTCGCCGGGATCTCCAGCGACGGCCGCATTCCACCCGTACGCACACACGACCGCGACATCCAGCGCCCGGTGGCAGCAGGCGACCACGGGGTAGCCACCCTCGTCCACAAGGTTGTAAAGCGTGGTGAGGCCGATTCCCTCCTGGGCGCAGATAGCCCCCCGCACCTCGAACAAGCGTGCACAGGCCCCGGCCACCTCGGCACGCTCGACATCGCCCGGCCCCGGGGGGAAGGGGAAGGTCTCGAACGCGCTGGTCGGGGTGTATCGGATGTCCACGCGCAAGGTCGACGACTCCCGCTTCGCCCATGCCGTGTGGATGGATGAACACAGGATCCCCATCGCGTAGTCGTCCTCGAAAGCGAAGACGTTCGTCGCGTTGCTCGGACACACCTTGGCGTCAGCCCAGCAGAACAGGATGCGCTTCCCGGTCGCTGTCCCCGCGACGTAGCGGGGCAGGAGAGCAAGGGCGTCACGCATCACGGGGCGCGGCGCCGTGAAGCGCCACCAGTGCTTGCGATAGACCGTTCGGTGGTCCCTATCACGGACGGGCTTGACCTCCCGGCGAACGATGGCCATAGGCCCCGCGAACACCATGGCTTCTTCGAGGTTTCGCATGCCGAAGTCGATGGTCCAGCGGCGTGGCGCCTGGTGCGGGTCAGTGGCGATGTCAGCGCCGACTAGATAAGGGCGCACGACATCGGCGTTGGCCATGTCCTCCGCCAGCAGGCGCTTCGCCTCTGCTTCGCCCTCGAGAATGAAGCCCCTCACTCCAGGAATCTGACCCTGGAAAGCCCGGCCTGCGTTGGCCGCCAGACGCTGCGGCCGCGGATAGGCGGTCGCCATGTCCTCGAGGGACGGCGTGATGCCGCCGACGGTGACCCCGTCCAGCGTGAACTCCGCGACCGGAGCCGTGGGTGCCTTGACCCAGTTGACGATGGAGACGTTGACAACGGCCTGCCCGGACCATTCCTGCATCGACACCGCATCGGTGATCACCCCACCATTCCCGACGACGTAGTCGAGGCTTGCCGACCGCGCGCGGTTCTGGGAGATGGAGTTCGTGCCGACGAGCCCTGCGCGGCCGCCGTCAGGCAGCCGATCATGAGCCTTCCGGAACCAGTACACGCAGTAGTCCTTGATGCCGACGCCGAAGGCATCCTTCAGCCACTCGACGTAGTCGTCGCCGAGCACGCCCCTCAGATTCTGCGACCCATGGAACGGCGGGTTCCCGATGATCGCAGCGGCCCGTGGCCACGACATTCGAAGGGCGTCGCCCTGCCGGATGCCCGACAGGTCCGTGAGGGGAAGGGTGGCCTCACGGATACCGAGTTCGTCCACCGCCAACTTGTGGCCGATCCAGATAACCAGGCGCGCAAGCCCGATGGCGAACCCATCAATGTCGATGCCTTTGAGGTTCTGCACCGAGTAGTGCACCGCCAGAGTCTCCTGATCCTTGATCCCCTCCTTGGGCCTGCTGCCCCCCTCCTTGCGCCGCAGAACCCCCTCCCGATCCCGGAGACGGGCCTCGAGGCGGCGCAACTCCCGATATGCGACGTAGAGGAAGTTGCCGGACCCGCATGCGGGGTCGAGCACCACGTACCCCATCAGAGCACCGAGCGCGGCTGTCGCCTCGCCGTGCGTGGTGAGGTTCTCGATGCGCTCCTCCCACGGGCGCACGATCGTCGACTGCACGACCTTCTGGATGTCCGCCTCGGCGGTGTAGTGGGCGCCGAGTGCCCACTGCTGATCGTGGCCGAGCCCGCCCTCCAGCAGCGACCCGAAGATCTGGGGCTCGACCTGCTGCCAGGCATAGGCCGTCGCCTGACGCAGGAGTTCCAGTTCGTCCGGTTCCAGATGGACGGCAGCCGCCTCGGCGAACAGACTGCCGTTGGCGTAGGGCACGCCCGCATACGCCCCATGCGCCGGGCGATGAGCAGCAGGATCGTTCAGACACCGGAACAGGCCGCCGAGGTCATCGGCGCTCGACCTCTTGGGATGGGCGATCAGATCGTCAAGCAGGCGCGTGAAGGCATGCGCGGGGAGCAGGCCCAGATCCTCGGCAAACAAGCACCACACGCACTGGAGGATGAAGGTCCGGAGGACGTCCGGGTCGGCCGCCCGTCGGTGGCCCAGCCGCATGAAGAGGTCGGTGACGAGGGAAACGGCGTCGCGGGTGAGCGCCACCTGCCCGCCCGCAAACACCGGCTCGCCACCCGCGAGGAACAACAGCGCGTCGTACTGGTCAGGAAGTTCAACGAGGTCGAGGACCAGACGCGGGGCACCCGGGTAGGCCCCGGGCTCCCAGATCTCCAGGTGGCGGAAGGCGCACAACACGACGAAGGGCGGGGACGGGATGTTCCGGTCCGGATCGGCCGCATCCCGCCAGTAGCCCAGAGCCTGCGGGCGATGCTTGTGAAGCCGTGACGCCTCGACCGGCGCCTTCAT
>CAMAVU010000017.1 GCA_945861935.1 Bifidobacterium breve
TGGGGTTGGGGTTGGTGGACCCTCACCCCTGCTCCCGGCTCACCCCACGAGCGCGCTGCGAAGGGCGGCCAGCACAGTTGCGAGCTCGTCGCCCGTGATCACCAGTGGTGGCAGGAAGCGGATCGTGCGTGGTGAGGTGTTGTTCACCAGGAAGCCCTGCTCCAACATGGCCCCCACCACCGCGGCGGCCGTGTCGGTCGGCAGGTCGATGGCACACATCAGCCCGCGGCCGCGGGCCTCCACTGCCACGCCGTCATCCACCAGCGCCTGCAGCCCGGACAGGAAGCGCGTGCCCTCGGCCCGCACGTGTGCATGCAGCGCCGGGTCGTCGAGTACACGTGCGGCAGCAAGCGCCGACGCGCACGCGAGCGGGCTACCGGCGAACGTCGAACCGTGGTCGCCGGGTCGGAAGGTGTCATCCACTCCCGGGCGGGCCGTGATGGCCCCGATGGGGAAGCCCCCGCCCAGGCTCTTGGCGAGGCACATCACATCGGGCTCGATTCCGACGTCCTGATACGCGTAGAGAGGGCCCGTCCGGGACATGCCGGTCTGGATTTCATCGACGACGAGCAGGGCGCCGCTCGCGTCCGCCAGATCGCGGGCCAGACGCACGAAGGAGTCCTCCAGCGGATACACGCCGCACTCGCCCTGGACGATCTCGATGACGATGGCGCAGGTGCGCTCCGACACCGCATCCTGCAGGGCGGCGTGGTCGTTCCGCGCCACATGCACCATGCCCGGAACCAGGGGCCGGAAGGCCTCCTGCTTGTCGGTCTGCCCCGTCATCGACAGGGCGCCCATCGTCCGGCCATGAAAGCCGTCCACCAGCGCGACGACCTCGGTGCGGTCCGGTCCGCCGCGCCGGCGCGCCAGCTTCAACGCGGCCTCGGATGCCTCGGCGCCCGAGTTGCAGAAGAAGACGCGCCCGCCCATCGAGGTGTCCCGTATCCACTCCGCCAGCGCGATCATCGGATCGGTGAAGTAGAGGTTGGACGTGTTGATCAGGATGCCGGCCTGCTCGCGGATGGCCGCCACCACGGCGGGATGGCAGTGCCCGGTGTTGATCATCGAGATCCCCGACATGCAGTCGAGGTACCCGCGGCCGTCCGGGTCGTACAACCAGGCGCCTTCCCCGCGCACGAACTCCACGGGGTACCGCCCGTAGTTGCCCATGAGCGCTGCACGCTCGCGCTCGCTGGTCCCGGGGCGGATCACTCCGCCGTAACCATGGTGCCCAGTCCCTGTTCGGTGAACAGTTCCATGATCACCGAGTGCGGAACGCGGCCATCCACGATCTGCGCGGCCTCCACACCCCCGCGGATCGCCGTCCGCACGGCCGTGAGTTTGGGGATCATCCCTGCGTCCACGGCCCCGGATTCCAGAAGCGCCTCCACGTCGGCCAGCGCGCACCTGGCGATGAGCGACCCCGGGTCACCGATGTCGTGGTACACGCCCTCGACATCGGTGAGGAAGATGACCCGTCGCGCGCCCAGCGCTGCTGCCAGGGCACCCGCCACGGTATCGGCATTGATGTTGTAGCTCTGGCCGTCGGCATCCACGCCCACCGACGCCACCACCGGCACGAACTCATCCAGACGCTCGAGGATCTCCGGATGGATCTCGTCCACCTCGCCCACAAATCCGAGGTCGGCTGTTCCGGAGGTGGCCTTCCGCGCACGGATCATCCCGCCGTCGTACCCGGACAGCCCAACAGCCTTGGCCCCGGCCACATCCAGGTGCGCGACGATCTCCTTGTTCACCTTGCCGATGAGCACCATGTTCACCAACTCCATGGTGGGCTCGTCGGTCACCCGCAGTCCATCCACGAAGTTCACATCGAGCCCGAGCCGCTGGCTGTACGCGCTGATGTCCGGGCCGCCGCCGTGAACCACCACGGGGTTCAGGCCGACGAACTTGAGCAGCGCGATGTCCCGGGCGAACGACGCCTTCAGCTCCGGCCTGCTCATCGCCGCGCCGCCGTACTTCACCACCACGGTCGCACCCCTGAACTCCCGGATGTAGGGCAGGGCCTCGAGCAGCACGGCTGCACGCGCCTCCACCTCCGCCCGGTCGGGCAGGCTGCTGCGGTTCATCTCGCCCATCGGGGTGGCACGGTACCAGCCGTGCGATCGCACCCCGCGCCGGGGGCCTACGTCCGGTAACCGGCGTTCACCGCGACGTAGCCGTGCCCGAGGTCGCTCGCGAACAGTTCAGCCCATCCGTCGCCGCGCCCCAGCGCCACATGCATCTCGTACTCGGGACGCGCCAGCACCTCGGCGATGTCCGGGCCGTCCGGCACCGTGCCGTCGAACCGCAGCGAGACGTCCACCGGACCGCCTGTGCCCGCCAGCGCCTGACCCACGGCCTGATGCACCCGTCCCCAGTTGGCGTCCTGCCCGTACATCGCCGTGCGCACCAGGGCGCTCTCCCCCACCGCCCGGCCCACACGCTCCGCCTCGTCGTCGTCCCGCGCGCCCGCCACCACAACCCGCACGGCGTGCTCGGCGCCCTCGCCGTCCTTCACCATCAGGATCGCCAGGTACCGGCAGATCGCACGCAGCGCATCGGCGAACAGGCGGAGATCAGCGCCCTCCAGCGGCGGGCCCTCCCCGTTGGCCAGCACCAGCAGCGTGTCGCTGGGGCTCATCTGACCGTCCACGCTGATGCGGTTGAAGCCCCCGGCGGCGGCGGCGCGCGCTGCCACAAGCAGATCGCCGGGCAGGACGCAGGCGTCGGTGGCCACATACGCCAGCATCGTCGCCATGTCCGGGCGGATCATCCCCGCGCCCTTGGCAGCGGCACCGATGGTCACGGGACCCGACGTCAGGGCCAGCCGGAACGTGCCGCCCTTCGCGAAGGCGTCGGTGGTGCGGATGGCCTCGCCGAAGGCCGCGCCGCCGCGGGTCGAGAGCGCGGCGGCAGCGGCGTCGAGTCCGGGCGTGAGAATCGCCATGGGCAAGCGCTCACCGATGACCCCCGTGGAGCACACCGCCAGACTGTCCAGCGGCACGCCTGCCGCGGCCGCGGCGGCCGCGCCCATCGCCCGCGCGTCCGTGATGCCCGGCTCACCGGTGGCCGCGTTGGCGCACCCGCTGTTCACCACCACGCCCCGCAGGCTGCCCGTGTGAAGCGTGCGCGTGTACAGCACCGCGGCCGAGGGCAGGGCGCTGGACGTATCCACCAGTGCCGACGCGCACGGCCGGTCGCTCACCAGCAGCCCCACGTCGGGCATTCCGTCGGCCTTCAGCCCGGCGGCCACGCCCGCAGCACGGAAGCCATCGGGGGCCGTGACCCCCATGCCCTCGATCCGTGTGAGGCCCTCGGGCGCGCCGATCCAGTCGGCGCGCTCCACCGGCGACCAGTCGGTCAGCAGAGCCCCTCGTCCTCGGGGCGCCCGGCCATGAGGTTGAGGTTCTGCACGGCCTGACCCGCCGCGCCCTTCATGAGGTTGTCGATGACGCAGAAGGTGATGAGGCGCCCCGCGCCGCGGTCCACCATCGGGCACACCTGCGCGTAGTTGGTGCGTTGGACGGCGCGCATGCCGGGCGGCTGCTCCACCACCTCCACAAAGGGGGCACCGGCGTATGCGTCCACATAGGTCTGGCGCAGATCATCCGGATGCGGGGCGTCACCGACGAACCGGGCGTAACACGAGGCCAGCAGGCCGCGATCCACCGGTACCAGATGTGGGGTGAACACCACGTCCGCCCCGATCTCCTGAGCGATCTCAGGGGTGTGCCGGTGTGCGAACACGCCGTACGCGCGCACGCTGTCGACAACGGTGCAGTAGTGGACATCGGTTGTCGCTGCCCGCCCCGCACCGCTCACGCCGCTCTTGGCGTCGATCACGATGTCGGTGATGCGGCCCTTCACCGGGAGCAGCGCCAGCAGCGCCGCTGTGGGATAGCAGCCGGGGTTGGCCACCACGCGGGCTCCCGCGATTGCCGCGTCATTCACCTCCGGCAGGCCGTACACGGCCTCTGCCAGCAGATCGGGGCGCGGGTGTTCGAAGCCGTACCACGCGGGGTAGAGCGCGGCGTCGCGCAGGCGGTGGTCGGCCGAGACGTCCACCACGCGCGCACCGCGGTCCACGAGTTCGCTCACCATCGCGGCCGCCTCGGCATGCGGGTGGCACACCGCGGCGAAGTCGCCTGCCGCCACGCCGTCGAGGTCGAGCGCCTGCAGCACGGCGTTCACCCGGTACTCGGGCGCGACATCAAGGATCCGCTTCCCGGCATCAGCACGCGCCGTAACCTGCCCGAGGGCGAAGTGCGGGTGGGCGTCCACCAGCGCCGCGAGCTGCGCTCCCGCGAATCCCGCCGCACCGATCACGTGCACCGTGCTCATGACCTGAGTTCCGCCCCCACCCGATCGTAGAGCGCGGCCACGGCCCGCTCGGTGACCCCGTCTATCTCCTCGTCCGTGAGGGTACGCCCCGGCTCGGCGATGGTGAGCCGAAGCGCCAGGCTCACGCTGCCCTCGGGCACCTGATCCCCGGAGTAGTGGTCGAACACCTCGGCGCTCTGCACGAGGGCACCACCGGCCTCACGGGCGATGGCGAGCACCAGGGCGGCAGACACCGTCTCGGGCACGAGCACGGCGAGGTCACGGGTGGAGACCGGAACCGAGATAAGGTCCACGTAGCGGCGCGGATCGGCGGACCTCATCTGGTCAAGGACGGGGATCCGGAGCGTGACGGCGACGACCGGGCCCCGCACGTCGAAGGCCCTGAGCACGACCGGGTGGACCTCGCCGGCGATGCCGACCACGGTTCCCCCCACCGAGATACACGCCTGCCGAACGGGGTGCATCCATGGCTCGTGCGCACCCGGCACCGCCTCGGCGACCGCTCCCACCGAGCGCGCGAGGGCAATGGCCAATCCCGTCGCCGCCCACACGTCCACCTCGGACGTCGCCTGGCGCCAACCCCGGGCACCCGGTGCGCCGAAGAGCACGCCCGTGAACTCCTCGGGCTCATCGGCCAGACCGTCGTGCAGAGGAGCGTATGTGCGGCCGATCTCGAAGATGCCCCCGTCGCGCCGCTGGTGGGCCTGATTGCGCTCCACCGCCCGCAGGAGACCCGGGACGAGGGAGCGCCGCATCACCGCCATCTCGTCGCTGAGGGGGTTCGTGATGCGGACGACGCGCCGACGGTCGTCATCGCCGGGCAGGCGCAGGCGGTCGGCGTCGTGCTCGGGGACGAAGCGGTACGTGATGGCCTCGCAGAGTCCCTGATCGGCGGCATACCGCGCCAGCCGGCGCACCACCTGCTGCTGCGGGGTGAGCGCCGCATGGGCCGCAACCCGGGGCAGCACCGCCGGGATGCGATCCAGGCCGTGCACGCGGCCGACCTCCTCGATGAGGTCCACCTCGCGCTGGAGGTCTCCGGCGCGCCACCACGGAACCGTCACCACGTGGGCGACGTCGCCCGGCTGCACGGTGCACCCCAGGCGCTCGAGGATCCCGGCGCTCTCGCCCGGCGCGATGTCCGTGCCCAGAATCGCCCCCACGCGCGCGTGGCGAAGCGTGAGGGGACCGGCGGTGGGTTGCGTCACCCACGCGTCCAGCACGCCGGGCACCAGTGAGGCGCCCGTGAGGTCGTGCATCAACCGGCAGGCGATCGCCATGGCGACGGGCGGCAGGTCGGTGGGGAGCCCCTTCTCGAATCGTGCGCTCGACTCGGTGCGCAGGCCCAGACCCAGAGAGGTGCGGATGGTGGACGGCCCGTCGAAGGTGGCGGCCTCGAGCAGCAGGCGCGTGGTGCTGTCCGAGACCTCGGCGAAGGCGGCCCCGAAGATGCCGGCAACCACGGCCGGCTTCTCGGCATCGGCAACGACCAGGTGATCACCGGAGAGGGTCCGGTGCACGCCGTCGAGGGTGGTGATGGGCTCGCCGTCGCCCGCGCGGCGCACCACGATGCCGGGCCCCGCGAGGTGATCGAGGTCGAACGCGTGCAGGGGCTGGGCCGTGAGCAGCATCACGTAGTTGGTGATGTCCACGACGTTGTTGATGCTGCGCATGCCCGCGGCTTCCAGGCGTCGCACCATCCAGTCCGGCGAGGGACCCACCCGGACATCGAGCAGCACGCGGGCCATGTAGCGCGGGCAGAGATCCGGGGCCTCGACGCGCAGGGACACGTAGTCGCCCACATCGCCCGCACCGTCCTCGGGCGGCAGTGAGGTGTCGAGGTCGTGGAGCACGGCGCCCGTGATGGCGTGCACCTCGCGGGCCAGACCGTAGATGCCCTGGCAGTCGCCCCGGTTCGACGTGAGTTCCAGTTCCAGAACCGTGCCCGGGGGCGGCAGGACGTCGAGCACCGGAGTCCCGGCGGCCAGATCGTCGCCCAGTACCAGAATGCCATCGCTCGTCTCGGCCAGATCGAGTTCGGCCGCACTCAGCACCATGCCCAGGCTCTCGACACCACGCAGCCTCGCCGTGCCCAGGCGCTGGCCACCGGGCATCACGGCACCCGGCAGGGCCACGGCGACGGTCTGGCCTGCCGCGACGTTCGACGCACCGCACACGATCTGCCGCGGAACCTCGTCACCGGTGTCCACCGACAGCACCCGCAGGCGGTCGGCCTCGGGGTGCTGCTCGGCCGTGAGCACCTTTCCGATGCGGAAGGCCTCACGGTTTCCATCGGTCACCGGTATGCCACGCGTCACCATGCGCTCCACGGCCGTCCCGGTCGCCGTCAGCCGCTCCGCCAGGGCGGCGTCGTCGAGGTCCGTGGCCACGTGCTCACGCAGCCACTCCAGGGGCAGCCTCACGAGAACTGCTCCAGGAAGCGCAGGTCGCCCTCGTACAGCATCCGGATGTCCGTGATCCCGTGGCGGATCATCGCGATGCGGTCGAGCCCGAAGCCGAATGCGAAGCCGGTCCACCGCTCGGGGTCGTAGCCGACGGCCGTGAACACATTGGGGTCCACCATCCCCGCGCCGGCGACCTCCAGCCAGTCGGTCCGCCCGTGCCGGTCGGTCCACGACACGCTGACGTCCACCGAGGGCTCGGTGAACGGGAAGAAGTGCGGGATCACCCGCACCTCGCGGTCGCCCAGCAGGCGCGTGAGGAACACGGTGATCGTGCCCTTGAGATGCGCGAACGTGAGCCCCTCGTCCACGGCCAGCCCCTCGACCTGGTGGAACATGGGGCTGTGCGTCGCGTCCACGTCGTCCCGGCGGTACACGGTGCCGGGGGCGATCACATACACGGGCGGCGGCCCCGCCTGCATCGTGCGTATCTGAACCGGGGAGGTCTGGGTACGCAGGAGGACGGAGTCACCCTGCCCGACGAAGAAGGTGTCACTCGCCGACCGCGCGGGATGACCCTCAGGCGTGTTGAGCGCAGTGAAGTTGTTGTAGGCGCTCTCGACCTCGGGGCCGTCGGCCACCGAGTACCCCATGCCCAGGAAGATGTCCTCGACCTCGAGGCGCACCTGCGTGATGGGGTTCAGTGCGCCGAGCGGGTAGGCGTTGCCCGGAAGGGTCACGTCGGCGACCTCGGCTTCCAGCGCAGCACCCATCGTCTCGGCCTCGAGCACCTCCCGGCGCTCCTCGAGCGCCCTCTCGATGGCCATGCGCGCCGCGTTGGCCGCCTTGCCCACGGGACCGCGATCGGCCGGGGGCAGGGTGCCGATGGACCCCAGGATGTCGGTGAGGGGAGCCCGCCGGCCGAGGAACCCCACGCGCGCGGCCTCGAGCACCTGCAGGTCGGGCGCGGCCGCGATCTCAGCCACGGCATCGGTGGCCAGCGCGGTGAGGTCGGGGATGCCGCTCATGACGGGGCGATCCTAGAGCACTGCCGCAACCGCTCAGTCAGCAGCGCCGCGCCCGCGGCCGCGACGTTCAGCGACTCGGCCCCCTGGCCCTGCGGGATGGTGATCTCCACCACCTCCAGTGCACCGCTGAGAGTGTCCAGCACCGGGTCGAGCCCGGCCCGCTCGGCGCCGAGTGCCAGCACCGTGGGCACGGTCAGGTCTACATCCCAAGGCGGAACGCCGCCATGGGCCACGGCGGCCACGACGCGGAACCCCTCGCGGGTCACCAGATCGTCGGGCCGTACGCCCTCGAGTACGGGCAGGGCGAAGGTGGCACCCATCGCGGCGCGCACGGCACGCGGGTGGGCCGCGTCCGCCGACCCGGGGCCGAGGGCCAGCCAGTCGGCACCGAGCGCTGCGGAGGTGCGTACGAGCGTGCCCACGTTGCCCGGGTCGGCCACACCGGCCAGATAGACGCCCAGCGCGGGCGGCATGGTGACCGTCCGGAAGTGGTGCGGCCCCGGTTGGGGGAACACGCCGAGGATGCGCGGCGGCTGGGCAAGCGTGCTCACGCCGCCCATCAGCCGCGTGGACACCGCATAGCGCTCGGCCAGCCCGGCGGTCGCGAGCAGCCGCGGGTCATCGGGGGGCACGCGCTCCTCGTCCACCAGCAGCAGCACGGGTTGCACACCACGGTCGAGCGCGGCCTGCACCACGTCCTCGCCCTCGGCCACCAGAAGCCGCTCCTCCCGGCGCATGCGCTTCTGCTGCAGCCGACGCACATGCTGCAGCGCCGGATTGCGCCCCGACGTGACACGGCGGAGGGACCCCGGGCCGCCCCCGCCGCGTACGTCTGGTGTCGCGGGCCCGGTGCCTTCGGTCAGACGGCCACGCGGGCGTCTGCCGCCCGCGCGCACAAGGAGGCAAAGTGCTCCGGCTCGTTCACGGCGAGATCCGCGAGCATCTTGCGGTCGAGTCCCACCTCCAGCAGCGACAGGCCGTGGATGAACTCGCTGTAGGTCAGGCCGTTCAGCCGGGCCGCCGCGTTGATACGGGCGATCCACAGCCGACGGAAGTCGCGCTTGCGGACCCGGCGGTCACGGTAGGCGTAGTTGCCGGACCGCTGTACCTGTTCCTTCGCGCGGCGGTATGACGAGTGCTTGGTACCCCAGTAGCCCTTGGCCTGACCGAGTACCTTGCGCCGCTTCTTGCGGGCGTTGACGGAGCGCTTGATGCGGGCCATTGGCTATCGCCTCCCCAGGAGCCTCAGGATGGCAGGACGGTCCACCACGGCGATGGAGGCCGGGCGAGCACTGACGCGCTTCCGCTTGCCGGACTTGTGCTCGAGGTTGTGCCGCAGCCCCGAATGCACGTACATGATCTCGCCGTTCCGCGTGGGGCGGAAACGCTTCGAGGCCGACTTGTTGGTCTTCATCTTGGGCATGTCTGGGAATCCGTGCTTCCTATGAGGTCTCTACGACGGCCTCCGCCGGTGCAGGCGCGACCTTGTCCTTCTTCTGCGGTTGCTCCTTCAGCGGGGCGAGCATCATGATCATGTTGCGGCCATCAAGGTTGGGGCGGCTTTCGATGATTGCCATGTCCTGCACCTCCTCAGCGAGCTGGAGGAGGATGGCCTCCCCACGCTCCGGGTGCATCAACTCGCGGCCCCTGAACATGATCGTGACCTTGACCTTGTCCCTGTTCGCGAGGAAGCGGAGGACATGGCCCTTCTTCGTCTGATAATCGTGCGGGTCGATCTTCGGCCGGAACTTGATCTCCTTGATGGTGATCGTGCTCTGGTGCTTCCGCGCCTGCTTTGCCTTCTGCTCCTGCTCGTAGCGCCACTTCCCGTAGTCCATGATGCGACAGACGGGTGGACGCGCCTCGGGTGCCACCTCGACGAGGTCGAGGTTCAGGCCGATGGCGATGTCCAACGCTTCCTGGGTGCGTACCTCCCCGCGGTTCTCGCCCTGGTCGTCAATGAGGCGGACCATCTCGACGCGAATGGCGTCATTGATCCTGGTTGACGGCCCAGCGGGTGGGCGGGTATCTGGTCCGCGCCTAGGTGGCACGGGCAACGGGCGGCGTCAGGCGAGCCCCTCCTGCAGATCGGGGCGCGATGCGCCCGGTTGTCGGCTACTCCGTGGAGCCGGGGCACAATAGCAGTATCCCGCGGGGCCAGAGACCGCCTCCGCCGTCCGGACCGTCCGCCACGATCGGCACGTGCCCGAGGTCCTTCTGGGCGGTCAGCCCGTGTCCTATGTGCTCGTCCGCAACGCCACGTCACGCCATGTGCGCATGACCCTCACGCCGGACGGCCTCCGCGTGTCGGTACCCGCACGGCTCGCCGACGACGAGGTCCTGCGCGCCGTGGCGTCGAGGGAGCGCTGGCTCCTGCGGCACCGCGACCTGCTCGCGCCCGCGGCCCCGGACCGGCTTGAGGACGGCATGGCCCTGCCGTTCCTCGACGGGGAGATCACGCTGTGCGTGCAGCCGGGACGGCGAAGCGCCGTGGCGTTCCGGCCCGACGAGGGGCGTGTCGACGTGCGTTCCGCCGGGACCGACGACGTGCGGGCGCTGGTCGAACGGGGATACCGGGCCGCCGCGCGCGAGTGGTTCGCATGGGCCTGCAGTCACCATGGCGGGCTCATCGGCGCCCGGCCCGTATCCATCGCCATCCGCGACCCCAGGACCCGCTGGGGGTCGTGCTCCCCCCGGGGTGCAGTGGCATTCAGTTGGCGCCTGCTTATGGCGCCCGCTCGCGTGGCGGAGTACGTGGTGGTACATGAATTGGCGCACCTCGTGCACCTGAATCACTCGCCCGCCTTCTGGAACCTCGTCAACGAGCAGCGGCCAGACCACCGGGAGGAGTCGGAGTGGCTGCGCCACCACGGCCGCTGGCTGTCGCGTGCGCCCGGCACGGGACCGCGCCCGGCCGCACCGTAGGTCATGCCTCAGGGCCGCGAATGGACGAAGGCGTCCACCACCCCGGGCACGTCCTCGCGAATACGGCGGCGGATGCCTGCGCCGGTGTCATGGGCCTCAGCCAGAGTGGCCTGGCCCAGCGCAAGGGTCACGTAGGCCACGATCCCCTCCCGGGTGCGTACCAGCCGCACCTCGTATGGGACGCGGCCGCACTCAGCCATGATCAGCGCGCGCACGGACCGTTCGGTGCCGGCGTCTCCTGCCACCTCGCTCACAGAGTCCGGCCCGCCGAGGGGCTCGATGTGTGAATGCACCCGCGCGATGCCCGGAACGCGGGCGACCACGGCGGCCTCGACGGCTCGTGCCACGGAATCGGCCTCGGCAAGCGCCGTGCCCGGGGGCAGCTTGAGGTGGAGGGACGCCTCTGTGCCCGCGTCGAGGTGCATGATGCGCACGTTGTGGATCTCGCGGACCCGCGGCACCTCATGGGCGACCGCCAGCACCCGGTCGGCAAGGTCCTGGTCCTCCCCCTCGCGCCGCTCCACATGCACCACCACGTCCGCACCCGGCACCGCGGCCTGGATGGCCTGCTCGACCTGATCCGCCACCGCGTGCCCGCGGCCCACCGACTCGCCCGGCGGCACGCCGATGACCACATCGGCGAAGGCGCGGCCGGCAGCCGACCGCATACGGAGGCGACGCAGTTCGACCGACGACCCGAGTCCGGCCACCGCCGCGCGCGCAGCGGCCTCCTCTGCGGCGGGCACCCGGTCCATGAGCACGTCCACGTTCTCGCGCATCAGCCGACCCGCGGCCACGAGCACGAGGACCGACACGAAGAGCGCAGCGGCGGAGTCGGCCCACGCGGCCCCCGCACGCACCAGCAGCAACCCGACCAGCACGGCGGCCGTGCCCGCCAGGTCGCTTGCGAAGTGCAGCGCACTCCCCTTGAGCGCCGCACTCGAGAACCGCCGGGCGGCGCGCGTGAGGGCCACAGTGCGCCCGACGTCGATGGCCATCACGACGACGGCCACCACGATGGCCCACCACGTGGCGTCCACCTCGTGCCCGCCCTCCAACAGGCGCCGGATCGCCGCGATGGCGATCCAGATGCTTGCGGCCACCAGAACAGCGCCCTCGGCCATGGCCGAGAGGTGCTCGGCCTTGCCGTGGCCATACTGGTGGAGTGGGTCGGCGGGGCGCGCCGCGACGCCCACGGCGAACAGGACCAGGAGCGCCGCCACGAGGTCGGTCCCCGAATGCAGCGCCTCCGAGAGGAAGGCCAGACTCCCCGTGGCGAGGCCGGTTCCGAGTTTCAGGCCGAGGAGAACCAGCGCGGCGGCCACCGACACCAGCGCGATGCGGCGCGGCGAGCTGCCGCGGGCCGGGGCATATCGATGACCGATGCTCACCACGGGCATGCTAAACGCACGGATCGGGCGGCTTGGATGTCGCGCCGGAACATGCCCGCCTCAGGCAGAAATGGCGTCAATACATGCGATCGGGCGTGTTTGGCGATGTGTGACGTCCGAGCCCATCGCTAGCCTTACGAACATGCGTTCTCCACAACACCGGAAAGAGTCCAGGCAGCCCGCGCAGCTCACCCTTGTCGGTGATGCCGAGATGGCACCGGCGGCGGTCGCGCCACCCGTCCACCGCCGACGTGCGCGCACCCACATGGGCCGCAACGAGCGCATGGCCGAGCGTCTCGACCGGATCGCGGTCCAGGCCGAGCGCGATGCCGCCGACGCCGTCATGGCGCACGACGACGTCGTGGCACGGGACATGCTGGAGCGGGCCTCATCGGCCCGAAAGGCAGCGTCGTTGCTCCGGGCCGGACCCGCCGGCGTCCGCGACCTTCTCGCCTCCTAGCCTCCTCCGTCCTCCGGGGCGACAGGAATCCACACGTAGGTGCAGTTGCGGCAACGCCGGACATCCTGCCCGATCTCCTCGGAGTCGCGCTCGCCGCATGTGGGACAGCGCGGGTGCTCGTCGGCCTCGGTGCTCATGGCGCGAGGGTAGCGGTACGGCCCCGGCGCGGGGGCACTAGGGTGGTGCCGATGCCCGATCGCACCGGCACCGGCCTGTGGGCGGACCTGGCGCTGACCCCCGGCACCGTCCAGCACACGGTCGCGGATGCCGAGGGCTTCGACGATGTCGCCTCGCTGCTCACTGCCCCAGACGTGCGGCGGATCATCATCACGGGCAACGGCGCGCAGTGGCATGTGGCGCTGGCGCTCTGGCTGGCATGGCTGGGACTGCCCGACACCCCGGTGCAGGTGGTGGCCGTGCCAGGGGGGCTGGTGGCACGCGGGGCATTCCCGTGGCGTGATGGCGATCGGTTGCTGGCCCTCTCGAGTTCGGGGGAGTTCCGGGATGTCATCGAGGCAATTGAGGCCGGTGCTCCGCGCCCCATCGCGGCCATCACGGCCACGGCCGATTCCACCATCGGGCGCGCGGCCGATGCGCGCGCGATGGTGCGGGTGGACACTCTCCGGGCCCGCACCCACACCCAGGGCTACGCGGGCGCACTGGCCGCGGGCCTTGCCGTACTGGCGCGTATGGCCGGCGACGCCGTTCTGGGGGGCGCCGCGGACAACGCGGGCACTGCCCTGGCGCGACTGGTCGCCGGGGCGGCATCCCTGCCGCCGGAGCCCGGGAGACGTCCGCATGCCGGGGTGTGCGTGGGCACCGGGCCCGCCTGGCCCGCCGCACTGCACACGGCCCTCTGTCTGCGTGAGGTTTCGATCCTGCCCGTTGACGGATTCGAAACGCGCGAGGGTGCCACCACCGGACGGTTCGCAGCAGTCCCGGGTTTCATCGGCGTCACGGTCGCGGGACCGCGGCCCGATCCCCTGCTCACCGAAGCCGCCGGGGTGCTGGCCGACGCGGGAGCGCACATGGTGGCGATCGATGGCGACCCGTCCACCGATCCGCGCCTTGCACCCATCATGGCGCTGCCCCGGGCACTCGCACTCGCGATCGATCTGGCCCTCCAGACAGACCTCGACCCGGATGCACCGGCCTGGGCCGGTGCGTACGACCGGACGTCGCGTCGGGCGTAGCACGCCGGGGGGGCCGCCACTGGCCCGGGCTGCCACGCTCTGCCCGTGAGGGTCCTGCATGTCGCACCGCATCCCGACGACGAACTGGTGGGGGCGCCGGCAACCCTGATGGCACTGCGGGACGCCGGGCACGAGGTGACCAACCTCGCGCTCTCACTCGGCAGGGCCACCGACCACGAGCGGCGGCGGGGCGAGGTGGTCGAGGCATGCCGACGCGCGGGCTTCCGGCTGGTGGTCGCCGAGCCTCCCATCGCGATGTCGGTGACCGACGACCGGCGGGCCGCCGCCACCCGGGTGCGCGCACATCTGGAACGCGTGCTCAACGGAGCGGAGCCGCCGGACCTCGTTGTGGGGCCATCGCCCCATGATGTCCACCACGCCCATGAGCTCGTGGGGGGTGCCATGCGGGATGTGCTGGCCAGCCGCAGCCAGGCGCCACCATGGTGGATGTGGGCCATCTGGGGCGACCTTCCCTTCCCCACCACGATCACCGCCTTCGATCAGGCGCGGGCTGACGAGATCGCCGTGGCCCTGTCCGCGCACGCAGGCGAGATGGCCCGGACCGATCACCGCGTGCACGTGGATGCGAGGGCACGACTCACCGCCATCACGGCCGCCGAGAAGGTGTTCGGGTTCGGCGCTCCCGCCCTGGCTGCGGACCGCGCCGAGGTGGTCACGGAAGTCGTGCGCGCAGAGGGGCACTGGCTGCTCGGCGCGCCGAGGGTCCTCGACGCCACGCGCCCGCTCGGACACCCGACCGTGCGCATGGTGGATACGTGGCTCGGGGCACCGAGCCCCGGCGACCTCATCCGAGGTCCACACGGGTGAGGTGGGCTACCGTCCCCCACGTGCCCCGCAGCGAGAGGAGCCCCACGATGCCCCGGATCCCGACCCTCGCCGCCGTGATCCCGGTGACCGCCGCCATGCTGGCCCTCTCCCTGTCGGCCGCGGCAGCGCCCGCGCCCCCCGGGGCCATCGAGTCGAGGGTCTTCCTCACCGCCATCGGGCCGGGCCAGGTAACCGTGGCCTCGTTCATGAGTATCCGGGACACCACGCTGGAGTTCGTCACCGACGAGCGGGACGTCGTTCTGGTGCCGCAACCGGACGGCAACAACGCCGAGTTCCGGGGATGGGCCGGCGACTGCGCCCCGTTCGGCTACGGCACCTGCACGATCCCGTTGTGGTCGTGCGTGACGTCCGACGTCAGCGGCTGCGCCCTCGCAACCGCGTTCCGCGCGGTGCCCCAAAGCGAGTGCCGGTGGGCCGCCGCGTTGTTCGCCGTGGCCGGGGCGGCGACCCCATCTCCGGCGGACCCGTGCGCCTCACCGGGTGGGTCGCCCGGCGTTCCCCCGGGCGACCCCGCGGGGGAAACGCCGGCGCCGACCACGCCTGAGGTGGGGACGCCACTGGCGGGCGGGGTCAAGGTGGTGCGGAAGGCGCGCCCGCTCACCGCCGTGCGCACGACCGTCCTCCCGTCCGGGGTCCGTGCGAGCGGGCGCTACCCCTCGGGTACCACCCGCATCGTGCAGTCGCTGTCACTGGTCGGGAATGGCGGCGTATCCCTTGCCGGGCGATGCCGCATCACCCGCCGCAGCCGCACCTTCTCCTGCTCGGCCCCGGCCCGGGCCGGGCGCTGGAAGGTCATCATCCAGGCCCGGCGTGGCGTGACCGTCCTGGCGCAGGCCACCAAGACCGTCACGGTCAGGTAGGCCGGTCCCCGATGCCGACGGCGGTGCCCTCCCCTGACGGCATGCGGGGCCACGGCGACGACTGATGGATCCCCAAACGCCCGTGCCGCTGGATGCCGCCGCAGTGCTGGCATGGATGCAGGCCAACCCGGCCAGGCTGCGTGCCCTTCTGGCCGAGGAGGATCCGGCCGCCCGGGACGACTCACCCGCCGCCGATTCCGCGGTGCGCGCCCACCTGCGTTTCGCAGCAGAGGGGTTGATGGCGGGTATCGCGCCCGCACTCGCACCCGCCATCGAGGGAATGGCCGACGGTCTGGGCGCGTGGTTCGCGGCGGACCGGGACGTATTCGACCGCCAGATCCTGCTCGGCCGCGGTGCGATCGCCCTCGAGGAGCACCTGCTCTACGGGGCCGACGGAGGCTCGGAGCCCGCCATCCACGCCGCCCTGGAACGCCGCATGCGGATCGGTGCGTGGATCCGCCTGTTCCTCCGGTGCCTGGAATCCCGGCTCGGCCCGGGATACGACGGACTCACGGAGGTGGCCCTCGACTGGTCGGGAGGACGCGGGCGTGACCTGGCCTCCGCGATCGTGCAGGGGCATCACCGGCATCTGACCGCCCTCGCCGAGGCCACCGGCCACCCCACCACAGCCGCCGAGCGCGACCAGAGCAGTCAGGCGGCGGCAGTGCAGGCGAACGTGCGCCAGACCATCGACGCAGTCGCCCACGCCCTGGCCATTATCTGAAAGATCGCTGTCATGTGCGACCCGGCCACCGGCGCGTTCCGCGGTATCCGGGCTTGAATGGAGACGTGCCCGTCTCACGCGCGCTCATCCCCGCGGCGCTGGCCGCCCTGACGCTCACCGCAGCCCCCGCGTTCGGCGCTCCGACGCCGGTACCAACCGGCGGCGTGGCTGAGGGCACGATCACCCGCATCGTGCCGGGCATCACCTATCAGGTGCTCACGAGGCCCGGGCCCCAGCGTCTGCACATCATCTCGTACACCCACAATGTGCTCACGCGGATCGCACCCGGACAGGCAGCGGGGTTGCTCACGGAGCGCGCCACGCTGTCCGATGGCATGGCCTCGCGCCTCGCACAGGGCGCCACCGCGGCGATCAATGGCGACTTCTTCAGCATCGCCAACGGCACCCCGAGTGGCGTGCTGTCCGTGGGCCCTGAGTTACTGGCAAGCCCCGAGCCCACGCGCTCATCGCTCGCCATCGGCGCGGGCGGCGCGCTCTCGGTGGGCCCCCTCGCGCTGAGCGCGCGGTACCGGCAGGTGGACGGGGAAACCGGCACCACCGGCACCAGTCGGATCCTCCGGGCCATCAACCGGCCCCTCCCCGCGACATCCACGACGGGCGTCGTGGCGTACACACCTGCCTACGGGTCGCACACCCCCTCCGGGTCGGGCTACGAGGTCGTGGTGGCACTGGATGTGGCCACCCCGTTCCCCGTGGCCGGATCCGTCCGCGGCACGGTCATCGCCCACTACCCGGGAGGGGGAACGCCCATCGCCGAGGGGCAGGTTGTGGTGTCGGGCAGGAATCTCTCGGGCATCACGCTCGTCACCGAGCACCCGCCCGGCACGCGCATGGAGATCGAGACATCGCTGCCCGGCGTGGCGCCCGACGCCTGGGGCGCCATCGGCGGCGGCCCGATGCTCGTCTCGGGTGGCACACCTGTCACCTCCACCAGCGAGTCGTTCACGTCCTCCCAGATGAAGAGTCGCACCGCCCGCAGCGCCATCGGCCAGACGGGAGATGGCACGATTCTAATGGTGGCGGCAGAGGGACCCGGGCAGGGCGTCCGCGGATACTCGATGCCGGAGCAGGCGACGATGATGGCCTCGCTGGGCGCGGTCACGGCCATGGGCCTCGATGCGGGGGGCTCGTCCCTGATGGCCATCGGCGGCAGGCAGGTGGTGCCGTGGAGAAGCGAGCGCGCCGTCTCGGACATGCTGGTGGCCTACTACATGGGAGCCCAGCTCTCGATCCCCGCCGATAACCGCATCACGGCCAATGGTGACGGCGTGGCCGACACCCTCACGCTGGGTGCCCAGTCGCCCGTGGCCGGCACGACCACGGTGACGGTGACGCGGCGCACGGGGGGATTCCACGCGGTTCTGCTCGACCGCACCGGCCCCCCGGAGTTCACGCCGGTCACCATCGATCCCACAGCGCTCGGGATGCCCGACGGCCCGTACGCGGTGACAGCCACGCTCACCCCCACCGACGGATCAGCGCCCACGGCACAGGCGCGCATCATCGTGGTGGACCGCACCCTCGGGAGCATGACCGTGGCCAGTCCGGGGACCGGGGTCACGCGACGGGCAACCGCGTCGTTCACGCTCTCCCGCCCCGCGAGTGTGACCGCGCGCGTGACCGACCGGACCGGACGCGTGGTCGCCACGCTGGCCACGGGCACGCGCATGCGGCCCGGGCGCCGCACCCTCACATGGACCGTCCGGACGGGATCGCCCCCCGCGCCGCCCGGCACCTACGAGGTCACGATCGTCGCCTCCAGTTCGCTGGGGCGCGCGGGCCTGCGCGACGACCTCAGGGTCCGCTGACGACGCCGCTCAGCCGGCGGCGAGACGCCGCAGGTCCCTGACGACCCGCACCGGGTCGGGAGTGCCGGCGCCGATGACCAGAGTCGTGACGCCCGCGTCCGCGAGGGCGCGGAGGCGCCGGTCGATGTGGGCCGGGGGGCCGATGATGGCGAGGGCATCGAGCATCGCGTCGGTGACCAGGGTCTCCGCGTCGCGGCGACGGCCATCGAGCGCGGCCCCCCGGATGGCGGCGCACTCATCCGTGAACCCCATGGCGCTGACGGCGTCGCAGTAGTAGTTGCGCTCAACCGACCCCATGGAGCCGACGTAGAAGGCGATGTCCCGGCGGGCCGCGGCCCGCGCCGCCCGGGCCCCGGTGCCCTCCCCCACCCAGCACACGCACGATGTGGTGATGGCGAGCGGACCCAGCGCGCCGTCGCGGCGCGCCCGTCCGATCGCGAGGGCCCGGGACCATTCCCCCTCGATGGCGGCGGGCGACGCGAAAAGCGGCCACCACCCATCGGCCATCTCCGCCGCCAGCGCAATTGCACCCGGGGCAAGCGCCAGGACGACGATCGGCACACGGTCGCGCTGCGGCTGGACGATAAGGCGCAAGGGCGTGCCCAGACCCGTGCCACGCCCGGGCGGCAGGGGGATGGGGCGCGGGCCGTCCACCTTCAGGACCTCGCGCCGCCAGGCCATGCGGCAGGCGGTGATCGCCTCCTGGAGTTCGCCCAGCGGGCTCCGGAACGGCACGCCGTGCCAGCCCTCCACCACCTGCGGGCCGGACGTGCCAAGGCCCACCACGGCACGGCCCGCGGACAGCGCATCGGCGCCCGCCACGGTCTGGGCGATGAGAGCCGGGCTGCGCGAGAAAACGGGCAGTACCGCCCCGATTGTCATCGCCGACGTGCTGACGGCAATCGCGCCCATGAGCGTGGGCGCGTCAAAGCCCCAGGTCTCGGGTATCCACACCTCGTCGCACCCTGCCTGCTCCGCCCGGATGGCGAGATCCCGTGAGGCACGGGGGTCGGCCATGTGGTCCAGGGCCAGGGCGATCCGCACGACCGGACTGTACGCCGCCGGGAAAGGGCGTATTCTGAGGGGGCTTCCGGAGGGGGCATGCATCCGGTACAGCGTCTGGCAGCGCTGCTGGGCGCCCTCCTGCCCACACGACGATCGGCGACCGACTGAGCACCACCGAGGAGGCCACGGCCACCCATGCGCGTCTGCTGCGCACGTTGCGCTCGATGATGACCGCGACGTGGGTGGATGCCGTGGAGGAAGAGCTCGTCCAGCGGGGCGAGGCGTCCTTCCAGATCAGCGGTGCCGGGCACGAGGGTGCGGCCGTCCTCGCGGACCATCTGGGCCCACAGGACTGGTTGCAGCCGCACTACCGGTCGCGTGCTCTGGTGCTGCACAGGGGGATCGCGCCGGAATCGTTCTTCCACGGGCTCCTGTCCACCGCACTCTCCGATTCCGCCGGCCGTCAGATGCCGACGTTCTTCAACGACCCCGACCTGCACCTGCTGCCGGGGTGCGTGCCCACGGGCAACGGCGTGCTGCAGGCCGTGGGTGTCGCGCGCGAGGTCACCAGCCACCCCGGTGCCCCCATCGTGGTCGCGGGCATCGGCGACGGCACCGCACAGCAGGGCGAGGTGATGGAGGCCATCGCCGAGGCCGCTCGCGAGGGGCTGCCCGTCCTGTTCTGGATCGAGGACAACGGCTATGCGATCTCCACCCACACGGCTGGCCGGACCTTCTACGACACCATCCGTGGACCCGTGGACTCATTTCTGGGCGCCCCGATCGTCCGTGCGGACGGGCGCGACCCGATAACCCTCGACGCGGTCGTCGCGCGCGTGGTGCACGACGTCCGCGAATCGCGCCGGCCCGTGGTCCTCGTGGCCCAGATGGAGCGCCTGACCCACCACACGAATGCCGACGACGAGTCCGTGTACCGCGGCGAGGCGGAGCGGGCGGCGGCGCGCGGCGGCGACCCCATCGCGGCCCTCCGTGAGCACCTGATTGCCGAAGGCGTTCCGGCCGCCGACATCCTCGCGCTCGACCGCGAGATCGAGGGCGAGGTGCGGGCCGCAGCGGCGCGCGCGCTCGCGACTCCCGACCCCACGCCAACGCACACCGCGATGACCCCGGTATCACCCGACGTCATCACGCGCGCAAGTGCGCCCGCGCCCGACGCCACCGGTCCTCCGCGCACGATGCTCGAGGCCATGCGCGACGTGCTGCGCGCCCGGCTGGCGGACGACCCGCGCGTCTCCCTTCTGGGGCAGGACATCGAGGACCCGAAGGGCGACGTGTTCGGGCTGACCCGGGGCCTCTCCACGGAGTTCCCCGGGCGGGTCGTGAATGCCCCGCTCAGCGAGTCCACGATCGTCGGCACCGCCATCGGCCGGGCGCTCGTCGGCGGGCGCCCTGTCGCGATGGTGCAGTTCGCCGACTTCCTCCCGCTCGCGTTCAACCAGATCGCCGCCGAACTGGCGACCATGTATTGGCGCACCGCGGGCCGCTGGTCGGCTCCCGTGGTGATCCTGGCTCCATGCGGCGCGTACCGACCCGGGCTCGGGCCGTACCACGCCCAGACAATGGAGGCCACCTTCGCGCATATCCCGGGCCTCGACGTCACCATGCCCAGTACGGCGGAGGACGCCGCAGGCGCCCTTGTGGCCGCCCTCGACGGCGAGCGGCCGACGCTCATCCTCTACCCGAAGACGTGCCTGAACGACCCCGCCCGGGCCACGCGCGTGGCAGGTGCCCACCGGCCGGTTGTCCCGGGGCACGCCGCCGTGCGCCACCGCGGCGACGACGTCACGATCGTGGCCTGGGGCTCCACCGCACCCATCGCCGAGCGCGCCAGCACGGTGCTCGATGCCGCAGGAGTGGGCGTGGACCTGATCGACCTCCGCAGCATTGCCCCCTGGGATATCGATGCCGTGGTGGCCAGCGCAGCGCGAACGCGCCGCCTGGTGGTGGTACACGAGGACAACCTCACCGGCGGATTCGGCGCCGAGGTCGTCGCGTACGTCTCGGATCACCTCGACGGGGAACTGACAACCCGCCGACTCGCGCGTCCCGACACGTGGGTGCCCACCAACTACATCAACCAAGCCGCATTGCTCCCATCAACGCGCCAGGTGGTGGATGCCGTGGCGACGATGCTGGGCGGCCTCGAGGTGCAGGAGTTCCACGCCCACGAGGAGGCCGGCGTGCTGGTGGTGGAGGCCACGGGCTCGAGCCCCGCCGACCAGCAGATGATGGTGCTCGAGTGGCTCGTCGCCGACGGCGACACGGTCACCGAGGGTCAGGTCATCGCCGAGTGCGAGGGCGACAAGGCCGCCTTCGAACTGGCGGCGCCCGCCTCGGGGGAGATCGCCAACCTCCACGAGGAACTGGAGTCCGTCGCAGTCGGGACGCCTCTCGCACGCATCACCATGGCGCCCGGCGCCGTGGCCGGACGCCGGCGCGTGCCGGTGGAGCCCACGCTGCGCGTGCGACGGGTACCCGGCCACCAGCCCTCTCCCCTCCGCACCACCCTGCCGGGCCCGGCCGTGCAGACCCTGCCCGTGGGTCTGGCCGGCATATCCGTGCGGGCCGGGAGCCGCGTGCTCACGAACGCCGAGATCGCCGCCCGCTTCCCCGGGCGCACCGAGGCGGACATCGTCCGCCGGACCGGCATCCGCCAGCGACCCATCCTTGCGGACGACGAGGACCTGGTCGCGCTCACGGCCCGGGCCGCGCGGCAGGCACTCGACGATCAGGGAATGACGCTCCCCGACCTCGAGGCGATCATCGTGGCCACTGGCACCCCGCCACGGCTGAGCCCCTCCTTGGCCGGTCTGGTGCATCACGCGTTGGCGGAGGATGACGGCCCCGCCGAGGTGGCCGCCAGCGACATCTCGGCCGCCTGCTCCGGCTACCTCTACGCCCTGCAGGCCGCGCACGACATGCTGCAGCAGCGACCCGAGGCCGCGGTATTGGTCCTCACCGCCGAGGCCATGTCGCGCTTCGTGGACCCCGATGACTTCGACACCGTCGTCGTGTTCGGTGATGCCGCCACGGCCACCGTGGTACACGGCCCGGCCCGGGCCGCGAACTCGCCCGTGCTCTTGCACCGGCCCCTGCTCTCGGCCAGCGGCGATGACGGCTCCGTGATCCACCATGGCCCGGGCAGGATGGATTACCTCTTCATGGACGGCCCGCGGGTGTACACCCGCGCGGTGCGCGAGATGCTGCGCATGCTCGACCGGGCCGCGGCCGCATCCGGCACGTCCACCGCCGCGCTGATGCACGTCATCCCCCATCAGGCCAACGGGAGGATCATCTCGTCGGTGCAGGCCCGCAGCGGCCTGCCCGCAGACCGGTTCGTGGTGAACGTCGAGAACTGGGGCAATACGTCGTCGTCCACCATCCCCATCGCGATTTCGGAACACCTGGCCACCGGCCCCAGGGGGCTGGGCGGCCTCGTGGCATTTGGCGCCGGGCTCACATCAGGCGCCGCCATCGTGGAGTTCACCGCCAACGACTGACCGGGAGTCGTCGTAGGAACCGATCGTGGAAACGACGGCGGAGGGCCCGCCGGACGTCCGGGCTCACCCCCCAGCGGTGCGTGCACCCCGGGCACGGGTCCCGCCCGGGGTCAGCCCTCCACTGCGCCCGTGAGGATGCGCCGCGCATCGTCGGGACCAACCCCGCGGCGCGCGAGCCATCCCAGAGCGCGACGTCGCTCCGCCGGATCGGTTGCCTGGCCCGGATAGCGCCGTTGCACCTGCCGCACCAGCACGGCAGCATCGGGGGCGGCGGCGGTCTCGTCGCCCGCTCCCTCATCGGGCCGGAGGGCGTTCCGCACAGCCGCGGGCGGCAACCCCCGGCGCACCAGCCGATCGGCCATACGGCGCCGGTCCGCCGCCGAGGACGGCACGCCTGTGCGCGTGACCTCGGCATCCAGGATCTGCTGGTCGTGGCCGGGCTCCAGCCCACCGGCAACCGCGCGGTGGACCGTCTCGTGACTGAAGCCCACCCGCAGCATGTCGGAACGGATACGGCGGGACGCCCAACCGCGCACGGCGAGGCGCTCGACCCGCAGGTCGGCGTTGGCCTCCTCGTCGTCCAGCCCGGCAGCGGCAAGACGCTCCATCACCGCGTCAGCCTGCCGCTCATCGGCGCGGCGATCGCGCAGCCGCTGTTCGACCTCGCGCCGCGACCTGCCCCGCCCGACCACGAAGCGCAGCGTGGCCTCCCACAGCCGTTCGAGGGCGGCCGCGTCCTCGATCTGGGCCACACGGGAGCCGTCCATCTGCTCTCCGGTGAAGAGGCCCAGATCGGCCACGAGATGCACCGGCAGCCGCAGCCACCGCTGGCCATCGCGCTCAACGCGAATGGCGGTCCCGCTTGGTGAAGCCCGCAGCGCCGTGACGACGCTGTTCACCGCCGGCTCGGTGGGGCTAGACCTCGCGCGGGAGCTCGTTGGTGCAGCGCATGCAGCGCCACACGGGCACGTCGTGGTCGCGAACGATGGGCCGGGCGCTGGTCATGTTCAGCTCATGGGTACGCATCCAGCGTGTGGTCGCGAACATGGCTGCCTCGCACTTGGGGCATGGGGGCGCACCTGTCGTGGCGCTCATCTCGGTACCCGTGCTCTCGTCGTCGGCCATGGCCCCACCATACCGCCCGCGGCGGCCCGGATGGGACGTCAACGGGTCGGGCTGGTGTTCCCCGCATCACCCGCGGCGACGGCGCTGCGCACGGCCGGTGCCACCTCTGTCCCGTAGATCTCGATCGCCCGCATCATGTCGGCGTGCGGCGGGTTGCCGATCCCCATGTGAAGCAGAACTCTGCGGTTACCGAACATCTCGTACTCGGCAAGGATCTTCTCGGTCACCTCTGCGGGGCTGCCGACCATCAGGGCCCCGTGCGGCTCGCGCATGCGATCGAACTGCGCCCGGTCAATCGCGCTGCCCCACCCCCTCTCGCGACCGATCTGGTTCATGGCCGTCATCAGGCCGGGTGCGGCGATGTCCGCCGCCCGCTGCGACGTGGCCGCGAGGAAGCCATGGGACGCGATCCCCACGGGCACGGTTGCCGGGTCGTGGCCGTGCTCGGCGAGCGCTTGGCGATACAACGTCACGAATGGGATGAACGGCTGGGCGGCCGCGCCGATGATGGCCACCGAGATCGGCAGCCCCCGGGCCGCAGCGTTGACGACGGACTGCGGCGTTCCCCCCACGGCGACCCACACGGGCAGGGGGTGCTGCTCCGGACGCGGGTGAACGGGGCGGTCGACGATGGGCGCCCGGTGGCGCCCCTGCCAGGTGATGACCTCCTCGTGCCGCAACTCCAGAAGGAGGTCGAGCTTCTCGAGAAACAGGTGCTGGTAGTCGGCCAGGTCGTACCCGAACAACGGGAACGACTCGATGAAGGACCCGCGTCCCGCCATGATCTCGGCCCGGCCCTTTGAGATGAGGTCGATGGTGGCGAAGTCCTGGAATACCCGCACGGGGTCATCCGACGACAGGACGGTGACCGCCGATGTGAGGCGGATGCGCGAGGTCCGTGCGGCTGCGGCCGCCAGCACAACGGCCGGCGACGACACCGGGAAGTCGTGTCGGTGGTGCTCACCCACACCGAACACGTCCAGCCCCACCTGATCGGCCAGAACGATCTCCTCCACCAGGTCGCGCACCCGCTGACCCACATCCACGCCGCGCCGGGACGCGGGATCGGGCGTGGCGTCGCCGAACGAGTAGAGGCCGAGTTCGATCCCCTGCATCACCACCGCCCCCCGCACGCCCCGGTGCCAGGCACCGGGTTCATCTGGTCCGCGTGATCCACAGGCACCACTCTCCCATGCGGACGGCACAGCGGAGCGGGGGTGCGTGCCTCTCGTGGCAGGCTGCACCGCGGGGGCCTCCGGTCAGGCGGCCTGCTCCGTCAGCACCTCGTTGAGTTGGGCCTGGGCGTTGATGGCGGACGGGTAACCCGCGTAGGCCGCGAGTTGGATGATCAGTTCCCGCAACTCGTCCTCAGTGATACCGATGCGGAGCGCCGCGCGCATGTGCACCTGCACCTGCCGGTCCTTGCCGCCCATTGCCATGAGCATGGACAGGGTCGCGATCTGGCGTTCCTTCAGGGTGAGACCCGGGCGCTGGTAGATGTCACCGTAGATCGTCTCGATGATGCGATCGCCCAGTTCGCCCAGGGTCCCGAGCGACGCCTCGGCTTTCGGGCCGAGGATCTGGTTCACGCGTCCTGCACCCTGCTCGTGGCGCACGGCGCGCCATTCATCTTCAGCGGACACGGGGCTCCTCCTCACGTGTTGCCGCGGTTGGTGGAGAGCACCTCGAAATGGCCGGCTGCGTTTACGCTCAGGATGCTCACCGGCACATTCGGGCGGTTGCCCGTGGCATTGATGGTGATCCTGCCGGTGGCGCCCACAACATTCGTCGTCGTCCGCAGGCGCGCCAGCACCTTGCCGTAGTTGAACGGGGTGCCCGCCTTCTCCCACGCCTGGAAGAGGATGTTCGCCGAGTCGTAGGTGAACGTGCCCCACGTGCCGGGGACCTTCCTGAAGGCGGCCTTGTAGGCCTTCACGTAGGCCCGCGCGGTCGGGAACTGAGATGGGTCGGGCACGCCGCTGAATCTGCAGTGCCGGCTGGCGGGAATGCCGGCCTGGATGACGAACGCGGGGTCCTGGTTGGCGAGCCCCGCGAAGCACCTCGCCGGGTCGCCCGTGGCGAGCAAGGCCTTCGCGATGGCCGCGCCCTGGGGGAAGTAGGTGCTCAGATAGACCACCGTCGGGTTGTTGGTGAGCGCCTGCTGCACAGCGGCGGAGAAGTCGGTCTGGGTGTCCGAGATCGGGACCTGCGTGACGAGCACGCCCTGCGTCTCGAGGCTGGCCTGAAGGCGGTCGGCCATGCTCTGGGTGTAGGCCGATGGATCCACCAGCATCGAGACCTTGGACGGCTTCCACTGGGTCTGGATGAAGTCGTACTCGACGGGCGAGATCTGGCTGTTCTTCGGCTGCACGGTGACGCCCATGCCGGTGGTGTCGTCCGTGGACGTCATCTGCACGGGCACGACCTTCGCCTTCACGTACATCGGCAGGTTGACGAGGCCCACGGACGAGTTGTAGGGACCGATCACGGCCACCGCCGGACCGGCGATGACCCTCCGGGCAACCGCCTTCGCCAGAGATGAGTCGGCTCTGTCATCGGCCCGCACGATCCGCACCATGCGCCCATGGAACCCGCCGCGCGCGTTGTACTGCCGCACAGCCAGTTGCACGCCGCGCAGCATGTCCTGACCGTTCGAGGCCTGCGCGCCGGTCTGGGGGCCCTCGACAGCGATCGTGATGGTGCTGTAGGTCACGGGGTGCCCGGCCGCTGCGGAAGTGACGAGGGCGGCGGAAGCAACCAGGGCGGCAGAGATCGTGGCGGCACGACGGAACATCACGGCTCCTCGGTGGGCGGGCAGACGACCCCACCACCCTACGCCGTGCCCCGCCTGCGGACATGACGTCCTGTCCCGGCCCGGGAGCGCTGGATGCCCCATCGCGCTACCGTAGGTGCATGGCCGAGGTGACGGTGTACGCGGCTCCGTTCTGCCTCTACTGCGTGGGGGCGAAGGCCCTGCTCCGCCGCCGCGGCATCGCCTACGGCGAAGTGCGCATCAACATGTACTCAGACGGCGCACGGGACCGGCTGCAGGCCGAGAGCGGGGGCGGGCGCACCTTCCCCCAGATCGTGATTGACGGTGATCCGATCGGGGGATTCGATTCCCTCCGTGCCCTCGACCGTTCGGGTGAACTGATGCGCCGTACCGCTCCCGGCGCCGGCGAACCGTGAGCCGGGCAGGCATGCCCTCTCGCCACGGATCACCATGACCCGTCTTGTGTCGCTCGGCTTTCGCACGCTGCTGGCGGCGCTGGCGGCGGCGGCGGTGATCGGCCTGTGGATCGTGTTCACCGGGGGGAGCAGCACCGTGGGGCAGGTGCTGGGGTCGGTGCTGGTGCTGGGCGGTGGGGTGCTGCTCGCCCTCCCTGCCGTGCTGGCCCGGTGGGTGCCCGTGCGGATCGGCATCGCCGTGCTGGCTGGAGTCGGCGCCATCCTGATCTGGGTGGCCATCTGGATGCCGGACGGCGAGGTTGTCCCGGAGTGGATCGGGCGCGCGGCCGCGATGATCACCGTGCTGCTGGTCATCACGGCCGTCGCGCTCGTGCTGCATCACCTGACCGCGTCGGCGCGCCTCACGGCCGCGCGGTACGTCACCTACACCAGCGACGTGACGGGTCTGATGATGCTGGGGATGGCGTGGGCGATGATCCTCACCGGTGGCGACGCCGGGGTGCCCGCCCGCGCCATCGCGGGCGTGGCGATCATCTACGTCACGTCGGCCCTGGGCGCTCTGGTGATGGCGGTGATGCGCTCGTACACCATTGTGCGCCGGGACTAGGGTCCGGCAGCGCTACACGCCCGGCTGCGGGACGATGCGGATGTAGGGCCGCGGCTCCTCCCACCCGTCGGGCCAGATCTCCCTGGCCTGATCGTTCGATACCGAGCCGGCGATGATGACGTCGCCGCCCTGCTGCCACTGCGCCGGGGTGGCGACCTTGTGCCGAGCCGTGAGTTGCAACGAGTCGATGACCCGGAGCACCTCGTCGAAGTTGCGGCCCGTGGTCATCGGATAGACCAGCAGCAACTTGAGCGACTTGTCGGGGCTGATCACGAACACGTTGCGCACGGTCTGGTTGTCGGCCGCCGTGCGCACGAGCGGGTCGCCCTCCACCTCGGCGGCGAGCATGCCGTAGGCCTTCGAGATGGCGAAGTCGGCGTCGCTGATGATGGGGTAGTTCGGCGCGGTGCCCTGAGTGTCCTCAATGTCCTTCGCCCACTCGTGGTGACGGTCAAGGGGGTCCACCGACAGGCCCGCGATCTTCACGCCACGGCGGTCGAACTCGTGCTTGATGCTGGCCATGTAGCCCAGCTCCGTGGTGCAGACGGGTGTGAAGTCCTTCGGGTGCGAGAACAGGACCGCCCACGAGTCGCCGATCCACTCGTGGAAGTTGATCGTGCCCTCCGTGGACTCCGCGGTGAAGTCCGGCACCGTCTGGTTGAGGCTGAGTCCCATGGGTCTCCTGACGCGGTTGCCCTGCTGAATCACCGTAACAACAGTCGTATTTTGGACATTACACGCCCGGCCGTGCGCCCCCACGAGCGCCGTGGCCGGTGATCCCGCGTGCGGGCCGGGGCCCGGGATGAGCGAGAGTGGCCTGCGCGGAGACCAGGAACGGCCACGTCGTCCACGCGGCGGACGGACACCCGGCACGCCGCACCACCCTGAAGAGGCGACACGGACGCCGGGATCGGGCATCATCTCCCTATGTCGCCCCCGTCGAACACAACAGCCCCGCGAATCCCCCGGGCACCAGTCGCCCTCGTCACCGCTGCCGCACTGCTCCTCGTGCCTGGCACCTTCGCGCTCGGCGGAGTCTGGGCCACACCCGCCACCGACCTGTCCGCCGCTGGGCAGGATGCGTCCTCTCCCCAGATTGCCACCGGTCCGTCCGGTGCCGTGACCGCTGTGTGGGTGCGCTCCAACGGCACGAACACCATTGTCCAATCCTCCCGGTACTCAGGCGGCGCGTGGACCGTGCCGACAGATCTCTCCGGCAGGGGTAACAACGCCTCCTCCCCCCAGGTCGCCGTCGATCCCACGGGCGCCGTTACCGCTGTCTGGAGCCGCGCCGGTGAGACGACGAACACCATCCAGACCGCCCGGTATTCAGGCAACGCGTGGAGCATGCCCGAGGATCTGTCGCCCGCGGTCGGGCCAGCGGTCGTCGCCGTCAACCCCTCGGGCGTCGTGACGGCCGTGTGGACGACCTTCGAGGGAGGGTCCTACCGGATCCTTGCCGGCCGGTACTCGGGCGGCGCCTGGAGTGGGGAGGTTCTGTCGGCCGCGAACCGGAATGCCTATCAGCCCCAGGTCGCCGCCGATCCCCTGGGCGCCGTGACCGTCGTGTGGACCGGCTTGACCGACGGACTCTTCGCCTCCCGATACTCACACGGCGGCTGGAATGCGCCCACCGTTCTCTCGGTCCCGGGTCAGGAGCCCTACGACCCCAGCGTCACCGCCGACCCCTCGGGAGTCGTGACCGTCGTGTGGACCGGGGACGATGGCGCGAACACGATCATCCACAGCTCGCGGTACTCAGGCGGCGTCTGGCGCGCGCCCGAATCCCTGTCGGTTGCAGGTCGGGATGCCTCTCAGCCCAAGGTCGTCGCCGATTCCTCGGGCACCGTGACCGCTGTGTGGAAGCGCTCCAACGGTGCGAACACCATCATTCAGGCCTCCCGGTACTCAGGCGGCCAGTGGAGCACACCCAGAGACCTATCCGATGCCGGCCAGAGCGCCAGCCTCCCCGAGGTCGCCGTCGATTCCTCGGGCACGGTGACCGCTGTGTGGACGCGCTCCGACGGTGCGAACACCATCATTCAGGCCTCGCGGTACTCAGGCGGCGCGTGGAGCACACCCGAAGCCCTTTCCGGCGTGGGCCAGAGCGCGTACACCCCCGAGGCCGTGGCCGATTCATCGGGCACCGTGACCGCTGTCTGGACGCGCTCCAACGGTGCGAACACCATCATCCAGGCCAAGCGCTACATCTCACCCCCCGCCGTCCCCCAGACCGTGACGGTCACCGCCGGGGACCGGAAGGTCACGACCTCATGGACCGCTCCGGCCAGCGACGGTGGATGCCTCATCACCTCCTACACCGCGACCGCAGGCCCCGGCGGAGCCGCCTGCACCGCCACGGCCCCCGCGACCGGCTGCACCATCCCCGGGCTCGCCAACGGGACCCGCTACACCGTGGTGGTGAGCGCCACCAACGCCGCGGGCACGGGGGAGGCCTCGGCTCCCTCGGCGGCGGTCGGGCCGGTCGGTGTGCTCAAGGCGAAGGTGGTCGTCAGCGGTAGGGTCGCCACCATTACCGGCACCCTCCCCATCCCGGCAACCCGCATCACCCAGCGCGCACGCGTCGGCAAGAGCACTGCCACGGCCACCTGCACCATCACGTCCGTCCGCCACCCGCGCACCAGGAAGGTGACCAAGCGCACCTTCCTCTGCACTGCCAACCTGTCCGCGAAGGGGCGCTGGACCCTCACCACCACCGCGCGCACGAAGACAGCGGCGGTCGCCATCTTCACGCGCGGAATCGTGGCGCGCTGACAAAGGTCACCGGCGCCCCCGGTGCCGCTGATCTGGGAGTGGGGTCGGCCGGGGCGCCCGCCACAGGGGGGGGGGGGGG
>CAMAVU010000018.1 GCA_945861935.1 Bifidobacterium breve
AGTACCGTTCCAGAAAGCCGCCTTCGCCACCGGTGTTCTTCCCAATATCTGCGCATTTCACCGCTACACTGGGAATTCCGCTTTCCTCTCCCGGACTCGAGCGAGGCAGTATCCAACGCAGGCTTGGGGTTGAGCCCCAAGATTTCACGTCAGACTTACCAAGCCGCCTACACGCGCTTTACGCCCAATGATTCCGGACAACGCTTGCCCCCTACGTATTACCGCGGCTGCTGGCACGTAGTTAGCCGGGGCTTCTTCTGTAAGTACCGTCACCCCATGGGCTATTAACCCATGAAGGCTTCGTCCCTACTGAAAGAGGTTTACAACCCGAAGGCCTTCTTCCCCCACGCGGCGTTGCTGCGTCAGGCTTTCGCCCATTGCGCAAGATTCCCCACTGCTGCCTCCCGTAGGAGTCTGGGCCGTGTCTCAGTCCCAGTGTGGCTGATCGTTCTCTCAGACCAGCTACGGATCGTTGCCTTGGTGGGCCATTACCCCAACCAACTAGCTAATCCGACGCGGGCCCATCCCAGAGCGGAGGCCGAAGCTACCATTTGGCGTCACCGCTTAAGCGGAGACGCATCATGCGGTATTAGCCCGAGTTTCCCCGGGTTGTCCCGCTCTCTGGGGCAGGTTGCCCACGTGTTACTCACCCGTTCGCCACTGTACTCACCCCGAAGGGCTTTCTCGTTCGACTTGCATGTGTTAAGCACGCCGCCAGCGTTCGTCCTGAGCCAGGATCAAACTCTCCATGAAAAATGCTGATCACGCCGGCCATCCGAAGATGATCGCCGTGAAGCTTGGAAGAGTCCCGCCATCACGAAGATGGACGGGCTCCTGGTCTCGCGCTCCGCATCGGCATCACGCCGATCGAAGCGGTTGACGGGTCCGTATTCCTTTCCTTGGCCATCTACCCCCCCGGATCAGAAGATCTGGGAAGGTGATGCGCGCTGTTCAGTTTTCAAGGATCGGGCCCCGGACGGGGCTCTCCTCCACGGGTGACCGCTCGGAACCGGCGCCAGCCTGCTGGCCGTCAGTAACGCCGATGCGTTGCGGTGCCACCGCTCTGTGAAGGAACTCGGGCACGGATGCCCGCCGGCCCTTCGACCGGACCGGGCATCTTGACAGAGTGCCCGGTCCCAATCAAGGACCTGAATCCTGGGTGCTGCGGCGCCGAAACGCCCTCCCGGACCGATCGGGAATAGTGGCTATCCACCCGCCGGATTGCAAGGGGATCGGGGGCATCAAAACCCCGCAATGTGCGGGCACGAAACCGGCGTCCTGGCGTTCCGCCGTGTCGGTGCGGTCGGTCCGGTGCGGATCGCCCCGCGTACGGGTGGCCGTGACGACCGCTGCCGCGCCTCCCGGTGACCCGCCCGGCCGTCCCCGGGAGGGTCCCGCCAGACCGAGGCGCGCGGTACCCGGGTGCGCAGTGCTGCCCGGGTCTCGCCGCCCGTGCGGGCGACGCGGGTCATGCCCGCCCCCCGGAGGTCCGGGGCGGGAGCCCCCATGCCCTGCATGCCCGTCGCCCTGGCGCCCCCGGGCGCCCTCGCCGAGAGCCGGATGCAGACCGGGGCGACCCTCCTCGGTGCCCTCCGGGTTCCCTGACGTGCCCTCAGCCGATCAGAGCTGGATGCGGATGCGGGCGAAGCGTCTCTTGCCGACCCGGACGACCGTGCCGTCGAGGGCCGCGGCATCAATGTCCGTCGCGGCCACCACCTCGCCGTCGGAACTCACTCCGCCCTGCTCGAGCAGACGTCGTGCCTCGCTCCGGGACGCCACGCCGAGGTGGTCCACCAGGAGCGCGGGCATGTGGACCGGCCCGGGGTGGATCACCACCTCCGGCACATCGTCGGGCGGGAGGTGATCCCTGAACAGGCGGTCGAAGTGCGCCTCGGCCACCGCACCCGCCGCGGGACCGTGAAAACGCTCTGCCACGAGGCGTCCGAGGCGGCGCTTCCGGTCGTTCGGATGTCCGGACGGGGACGGCTCGAACGGGAACAGGAGGTCGTAGAACTCCTGTACCTGCGTGTCGGGGATACTCATGACCTTTCCGAACTGCTCCTCGGGCGGCTCGGCCACCCCGACATAGTTCCCCGTCGACTTGCTCATACGTCGCACGCCGTCGGTGCCCGGCAGGATGGGCAGGGTCATGGCCACCTGGGGCCGGCGCCCGAAGGCCTGCTGCACCTCACGCCCGAGCATCAGGTTGAACAACTGGTCCGTGCCGCCCAACTCGACATCCGCGTCGAGCATCACCGAGTCGTACGCCTGCATGAGGGGGTACAGCAACTCGAGCACCGAGATCGGTCGGTCGGCGTCCATGCGCCCGGCGAAGTCGCGGCGCCGGAGCAACTGGTTCACGGTCGCGCTGCCGGCGAGGCCGAAGACGGTTTCCAGACCCATGTCTGCGAACCACTCGCCATTCCGCCGCACCTCGGTGCGTTCCGGATCGAGGATGGCGAACGCCTGCTCCTGATACGTGCGGGCGTGTGCGTCAATGTCCTCGGCCGCCAGCATGGGGCGCGTGGAGGACCTGCCCGACGGATCGCCCACCCTGGCCGTCCAGTCACCGATCACCAACACGGCGGTGTGGCCGGCGTCCTGGAACTCGCGCAGCTTCCCGAGCACCACGGCATGTCCGAGGTGGATATCGGGCGCGGTCGGGTCGACGCCCAACTTCACACGCAGGGGGGTCCCCTCCCCCAGCCGCCGCTCGAGCTCACCCGGCGGCTGGATGTCAACGGCGCGCGCGAGGAGGTCGTGTGGGCTCATGCGGAGGTGCTCCTGGGGATCGGACGGGAGACGAATCGTGACCCGCGGGCCACCATACGCCACGGCAGGTCCGTTGCCTGCGAGATCCCGATCCGGGGGACCCGGGCGATCTGCGGCTGCTCCCGCCTGCGCCCCACATGCACCCCGGCGCTGCGGAGGGGGAGGCCATTGAGAGCACCCGTGATGCCGAGAGCCTGGGTGAGCCGACCGGGTCCGGCGCACAGCAACCGGTCGTCCTCCAGGCCGCGACGTCGCCGCATGGCATCAAGCCCGTGGGTCGGCTCGATCGCCCGGATGAGCACGGCGGCACCGGTTCCCCTGCCCTCCGCCACGAGGTTGAGGCACCAGTGCAGGCCATGGATCAGGTAGACGTAGATGGTCCCCGGCGGGCCGAACATCGCTCTCGATCTCGGCGTCTCGCCACGGAATGAATGCGACGCGGGATCCTGCTGCCCGTAGGCCTCAGCCTCCACGATGATGCCGCCCGAACCCTGAAACGAAAGACCGCACCCGATGATGTCCGCGGCCACGGCCTCCGGGGGTCGGTCGAAGAACGCCCGGCCCACGGCGCGGGCGCGAGGGGTCACCAGCCCGCCACCCGCTGCGCGAGCGCCTCCAACTGCTCCACAACGCGAGCACGGGCCGTGCCGCCCGGGACATCCTTCGCCTCGACCGATGCCTCGGCGGTGAGGGACGGCAGATCCACCCCGTCCAGGCCGGCCTCCCGCAGGTCGTCCCCGGTCGCGCCATCGAACCCCACGCCACGCACGGAACACGCGCGCACAAGCGCGCCCACTGCCTCGTGCGCGCGGCGGAAGGCCCATCCCTCACGCACGAGGTGGTCCGCCAGGTCGGTGGCGGCGAGGTACCCGCCCTCGACCGCGGCGCCCATGACCTCGGGGCGGAACCGCGCCGTGGCGACCATCCCGGTGATGGCGGGAAGCAGGAGGTCGAGAGTGTCGGCCGCATCGAACAGGTAGTGCTTGTCGTCCTGCAGGTCCTTGTTGTAGGCGAGCGGGAGTCCGGCGGTCGTGCCCAGGAGCCCGGCGAGGTCGGCCGTCAGGCGTGACGCCCGGCCACGGGCCAGCTCGGCGGCGTCCGGATTCCGCTTCTGCGGCAGCATGGACGAGCCGGACGCGTAGGCGTCGTCGAGGACCACGAATCCCGCCTCGTCCGATGACCACCACACGAACTCCGCGCCCAGGCGCGACAGGTGCACGCCCAGTTGGGCGGCGAAGGCGAGGTAGTCCACGAGCGCGTCGCGGCTGCCCACCGCGTCCATGCTGTTGGGGCTGATGCGGGTGAAGCCCAGTTCGGACGCCGTCATCTCGCGATCGAGGGGGAATCCGCTCCCCGCCAGCGCCCCGCTTCCCAGCGGGCATTCACCGGCCGAATCCATCGCGAAGCGCAGCCGGCGGTGATCCCGGTCGAGCATCCATCCGTACGCCAGCAGGTGGTGGGCGAGGCGAACCGGCTGGGCGCGCTGCAGGTGGGTGTACCCGGGCATGAGCGTGTCGAGGTGCTCACGGGCCCGGTCGAGCAGGGCCTCCGCAAGCGACCGCAACTCCGCGGACTGAGCCTCGCAGCGCTGCCGCAGCCACATCAGGGTGTCGGTGATCACCTGGTCGTTCCGGCTGCGGCCCGTGTGAAGCCGTCGTCCGGCCTCGCCGGCGATCTCGGTGAGGCGCCGTTCCACGGCTGTGTGGATGTCCTCGTCACCGGGGACGAACACGAAGGTCCCGGTCGCCATCTCGGTTTCCACCTGCGCGAGGCCCGCGTCGATCGCGGTGAGATCGTCCTGCCCGATGATCCCCCGCTCGGCAAGCATGCGCGCGTGGGCCCGGGATCCGAGGATGTCCTCGCGCCACATGCGCCGGTCAACATCGAGTGATGCGTTGAGTGCGTTGAACGCCTCGGCCGGAGATCCCGAGAACCGGCCCCCCCAGAGCCGCGAGGCATCGTCGCTCATGCCCGTCCCACCCCCACCGCACCGGGCACGCCGGCGCGCTCGGCCCGGATCGCGCGGTCCACCGCGTCGCACACCCGGTCCACCTGCTCCTCAGTCATCTCGCAGAAGAACGGGAGCGCGACCGTTGACGCGCTGATCGCTTCCGTGACGGGCAGTTCCCCGGGACGGTGGCCCCGGTCCTCCCGGTAGTAGGGCTGCAGGTGGATACACGGGAGGTAGGGCTTCGCCGACACGCCATCTGCCTCAAGGCGCCCGATGATGAGATCGCGATCGAGGTCGGTATCGAGGCGTGGCGCATAGACGAACCACGACCGCCGCTGGGGGCCCTCGTACATGGGCGTCACCCCTTCGACGGACGCCATACGGTCCTGATAGAGGCCCGCGATGCGCGCGCGGGCATCCTGCATCCACTCCAGCCGCTCGAGTTGCGCAACGCCGATTGCCGCATGGACATCGGACAGCCGGTAGTTGAAGCCGAGACGCGAGTGCACCAGCCACGCGCCGTCGTCCGACCGGCCCTGGTTGGTGAGGCTCTTCAGTCGCCGGTACAGGTCCGGGTCGTCGGTGAGGACGACACCGCCCTCCGCGGTGGTCAACTGCTTGTTCGCGTAGAAGCCGTAGACCGCGGGATGTCCGAACGTGCCCAGATTACGGCCGTCGTAATCGCCGTCAATCGACTGGCAGGCATCCTCGACGAGTGCGAGACCATGACGGTGGGCGATGTCCACCAGCGCCGGGATTTCCGCCGGGTATCCGAAGATGTCCACGATGAGGATGGCCCGGGTGCGCGGTGTGATGGCCGCCTCGACGGCCTCCGGGGTCATGTTGAACGTCAGCGGGTCCACCTCGGCGAAGACAGGCGTCGCCCCGGTGTAGAGGATGACATTGGCCGAGGCGACGAACGAGAACGAGGACGTGATGACCTCGTCCCCGGGCCCGATCCCCAGCGCGTGGAGGCAGCAGTGCAGCCCGGCCGTCCCCGACGAGCACGCCACTGCGTGGCGGGTCCCGATGCGCTCCGCCCACATCTCCTCGAACCGCGTGACCATCGGGCCCAGCGATAGCTGCCGCGACCGGAGCACCTCGTCCACCAACTCGCGCTCGCGGTCACCGATGACCGGGCGTGCGAGCGGGATCACCTCGTCGGCGCTCACGCCTCCTGCGCCCCGGCTGCGCTCGGGACCGACGCCCGGCGCACGCCGTAGTCGAGGCTGTCCACCAGTGCGTCCCACGATGCCGCGATGATGTTCTGGCCCACGCCCATGGTGGACCATGTGGACGTCCCGTCCGTGGAGTCCACGAGTACCCTGGTGATGGCATCGGTGCCATGACCCTCGTCGAGGATCCGCACCTTGAAGTTCACGAGCGAGATCTGATCGAGCTCGGGGACACGCCCGGCCAGAGCACGCCGAAGGGCGTTGTCGAGCGCGTTCACCGGCCCGTTCCCCTCTGCGGTGGCCGTCAGCGCCTCGCCGTCGTGACGCACGCGGACCGTCGCCTCGGTGACGGTGCCGCGCGTCTCGTCCTGCTCGGTGGTCACCCGGAACGACTCGAATATGAAGACGGGCTCGTGCACCCCCGCCTCGCGCTCCAGCAGGATGGTGAACGACGCATCGGCCACCTCGAAGTGGTAGCCGTCGTGCTCGAGCTGCTTGATGCGGGCGAGGATGCGCAGCGCCAGCCCCGGGTCGGCCTCCATATCGATGCCGGCTTCCCGGGCCCGCTCCAGCACCACGTGTCGGCCGGACAACTCACTCACCTTCATCGCCCGCTCGTTGCCGACCAGCGCAGGGTCGATGTGCTCGAACGTGCGCGTATCGGCCACCATGCCAGCCACGTGCATCCCGCCCTTGTGCGCGAAGGCGTTGGCCCCGACATACGGTGCCCAGGCGTCCGGTGGCAGGTTGGCCGTTTCAGCCCCCCAGTGGGAGAGGCGCGTGAGTTCCTCGAGGCCGCCGGGGCGCAGGACGTCGAAACCCATCTTCAGGGCGAGCGACGGGGCCAGCGAGATGAGGTCGGCGTTCCCGCACCGCTCGCCCCACCCGTTGATGGTGCCCTGCACCTGACGGGCGCCCTGCTGCACCGCCAGCAACGAGTTGGCCACAGCGCACCCTGCGTCGTTGTGGGTGTGGATGCCGATCCGGGCGTCCGCCATGGCGGCGACGACCTCGCCGGTGATGCGCTCGACGTCCATCGGCAGCGTGGAACCGTTGGTGTCGCAAAGCACCAGCCACGAGGCCCCGTTCCCATGAGCGGCCCGGAGGCACTCGAGGGCGTAGTCCGGATGCTCCCGGTAGGCGTCGAAGAAGTGCTCGGCGTCGTAGAAGACGTCCTTGCCCTCACCGAGAAGGAACCCCACGGATTCACCGATCATCGCGAGGTTCTCCTCGCGGGAGACCCGGGTGACCTTCTGCAGATGCAGGTCCCAGGTCTTCCCGACGATGGTGGCAACCGGCGCGAAGCAGTCGACCATGATGCGCAGGCCGGGATCGGCGCCGGGTGCCGTGTCGCGCCTCCGCGTCATCCCGAAGGCCGCGACCCGGGTGCTGCCCAGATCCTCATGCTCGAGAAGGTCGAAGAGTTGCGAGTCCTTCGGGTTGGACGACGGGAAGCCGGCCTCGATGACGTCGATTCCGACCTCGGCGAGCCGGAGCGCGATCTGCACCTGCTCGCCAACCGAAAGACTCAGGCCCTCCCGCTGCATGCCGTCCCGCAGCGTGGTGTCGTAGAGGGCGATGCGCTCCATCAGCCTGCGGGTGCCGCTGCCGGGATGTAGTCGAGCCAATGGGCCCAGCGGTCATCGCGTCCGTGCACGGCGTCCTCGAACACCTCCTGCAGGCGGCGCGTCACGGCACCGGGTGAGCCGATGACGAAGTCGTCCACCGACCGCACCGGGCATACCTCGGCGGCAGTGCCGGTGAGGAAGACCTCGTCCGCGCTGTACAGCTCCGCTCGTGCCAGATCGCGCTCCACGACGTCGTAGCCCTCCGCCCGCGCGATGTCCATGATCGAGGCCCGCGTGATGCCCTCGAGGATGGACGCGGACACCGGGGGCGTGCTGATGACCCCGCCCCGCACGACGAAGATGTTCTCGCCCGAGCCGTCGGCGACCATCCCCTGCTCGTTGAGGAGGATGGCCTCGGCGTAGCCCGCCTTGTGCGTTTCAATCTTGGCGAGGATCGAGTTCAGGTACTGGCCGCTCGCCTTCGCGGTGGCCGGGATGGTGTTGTTTCCGATGCGCCGCCACGACGAGACCTTGGTGTCGATGCCGTCGCGGACGCCGTCCTCGCCGAGGTAGGCCCCCCAGGGCCAGGCGGCGATTCCCACGTCCACCGGGGCATCGAGCGGGAACAGGCCCATCACGCCATAGCCCCGCATCACGATGGGCCGGATGTAGCAGGCGCCGAGGCCGTTCACGGCGATCACCGCGTGCACGGCCTGGCGGAGCTCCTCACGGGGGAAGGGGATCTCGAGGAAGTACTGCGCCGCCGACCGCTCGAGGCGCGCGAGATGGTCATTCAGGCGGAACACGGCGGTCCCGCCGTCGGCGTCGTACGCCCGGATGCCCTCGAAGACGGATGACCCGTAGTGCAGGCCGTGCGAGAGCACGTGGACCTTGGCGTCAGCCCAGTCCACGAGCACCCCGTTCATCCAGATCTTCTCGGCTTCCTGCATGGGTGATTGCCCTTCCCGGTGGTTCTCTCCGCCGGGGCCCCGGCGTCCGCGGGAGTCTAGCCCGCGGCGGAGATGAGCAGTTCGCCCATCTCGTGGGTGGAGCACGTGCCCCCCAGGTCCCGCGTGCTGTACCCGAGCCCCACCACCTGCTCCACGGCCGTCTCGATCGCCAGCGCGGCATGGGGAGCGTCGAGCGAGTACCGCAGCATCAGGGCGGCGGACAGGCAGGTCGCGATCGGGTTGGCGATCCCCTGGTTGGCGATGTCGGGGGCCGATCCGTGCACCGGCTCGTACAGGCCCGGTCCGTGGCCGCCCAGGCTGGCGGAGGGCAGCATGCCGATGGACCCCGAGATCATCGCGGCCTCGTCCGAGAGGATGTCGCCGAACAGGTTCTCGGTGACGATCACGTCGAAGTCGGCGGGGCGGCTGACCAGTTGCATCGCCGCGCTGTCCACGAGCATGTGCTCAAGTTCCACGTCGGGGTGCTCCGCCGCGACCCGGATCACCTCGTCCCGCCACAGCCGCGAACTCTCGAGCACGTTGGCCTTGTCCACCGACGTCACCTTCCGCCGGCGGGCGAGCGCCGACTCGAAGGCGACCTCCGCCACCCTGCGGATCTCGGCGCGTGTGTAGGAGCAGGTGTCGAACGCGCGATCACCCTCCCGCCCGCTCTCGCCGAAGTAGATGCCCCCCGTCAACTCGCGCACCACCAGCAGGTCGGTGCCCTCGATGCGCTCCGTACGCAGGGGGCTTGCCCCGTAGAGGGCGGGGATCGGCTTCACCGGTCGCAGGTTCGCGAACAACCCCAGCCCGGCCCGCAGCGCGAGCAGCGCCTGCTCGGGGCGGGGGTCGTCGGGGCTGGTGGTATCCCACTTCGGGCCGCCGACCGCACCCAGGAGCACGGCGTCGGATGCCGCGCAGGCCTCGAGCACGCCCTCGGGCAGGGGAATGCCGTACCTGTCGATCGCGCACCCGCCCACTGCGTGCGACTCCCACACCACCCGCACCCCATCGAGGTCTGCCACGCGATCAACCAGACGTCGGGCCTCGCCGACAACCTCTGGACCGATCCCGTCCCCGGGCAGCAGCACCACCTTGACCTCGCGCATCAATCCTCCGGCTCGCTGGGAGTCCCGAACCTATCAGCGGGATTGCGGCTCCGCGCAGAACCGTTGTGTATCCCTCTACCCCTCGGCCCGGGCCATGCACCCGGGACAGATGTCGGGGGGTCCGGCTACAACAGGGTGGTGGTGACGGGGCCCTCTCGCTCACGGGAGTTCTCGTATGCGTCAATCTCCTCCGACTGGAGGAGGGTGAGTCCGATGTCGTCCCAGCCGTTCAGCAGGCGGTCGCGAACGGCATCCTCGATGTGGAACTCCACGCTGCGACCATCGGGAAGCACCACCACGGACTCCCCGAGGTCAACGGTCATCCCGATGCCCGGCTGGTCGAGGGCCGCGCCGATGATGGCGCGCACGTCGTCGTCGGGGAGGATCACGGGCAGCATGCCGATCTTCGTGCAGTTGGTGCGGAAAATGTCGGCGAACGAGGGGGCGATGACCACGTCGAACCCGTGATCCTGCAGCGCCCAGGGAGCGTGCTCGCGCGAGGACCCGCACCCGAAGTTCCGCCCTGCCACCAGGATCCTCGCGCCTGCGTACTCCGGCCTGTCGAGCAGGTAGAAGTCCTCCTCGCGCCAGTCGAAGAAGAGGAACTCCCCGAACCCGCTGCGCTCGATGCGCTTGAGGAACTGCTTGGGGATGATCTGGTCGGTGTCCACGTCGGCCCGGTCCATGGGCGCGACAGTGGATGTCACAATGGTGATCGGCTCCATCTCGGTGCCTCCTATGCGCCCGCGAGGGCGGCGTCGAAGGTGCGGACATCCACGAGGTGCCCGGTGATGGCGGCGGCGGCGGCCATGGCGGGGCTCACGAGGTGGGTGCGGCCACCCTTGCCCTGACGCCCCTCGAAGTTCCGGTTGCTGGTTGATGCGCTGCGCTCCCCGGGCTGGAGGATGTCGGGGTTCATGCCCAGACACATCGAGCAGCCCGCATCACGCCACTCGAAACCGGCCTCGGAGAACACGATGTCCAGTCCCTCCTCCTCCGCCTGGGCCTTCACGGCCATTGACCCCGGCACAACCATCGCGCGCAGCCCGTCCTTCACCGAGTGGCCGCGGACGACCTCGGCGGCGGCACGGAGGTCCTCAATGCGGCCGTTGGTGCACGAGCCCAGGAAGACGGTGTCGATGGCGATGTCCTCCATCGCCTCACCCCCACGGAGGCCCATGTACTCGAGGGCGCGGCGGACGGCCTCCTGGTCGGTGGGGTCGTCGTACTGCTCGGGAGTGGGCACCCGACCCGTGATCGGGGCCACCATCCCCGGAGTGGTACCCCACGTGACCTGCGGGGCGAGCGACGGCACATCCACCAGCATCTCGCGATCGAACTCGGCGTCGGGGTCGGACGGCAGGTCGCGCCAGCGGTCAACGGCCGCGGCGAAGTCCGCCGGTGCGGCCATGCGCCCCTCGACGTACTCGAAGGTGGTGTCGTCCGGCGCCACCATCCCGGCGCGGGCCCCGCCCTCAATCGACATGTTGCACACGGTCATGCGGCCCTCCATGGTGAGTCCACGGATCGCGGGACCGGCGTACTCCACGACATGCCCCTGGGCCCCCGCCACACCCATCTGGCCGATGGCGCCGAGGATGAGGTCCTTGGCCACCACCCCGCGGGGCAGATCGCCCTCGAAGGTGATGCGCATCGTCCTGGGCATCGCCTGAGGCAGCGTCTGGGTCGCCAGCACGTGTTCCACCTCGCTCGTGCCGATGCCGAAGGCCAGCGCGCCGAACGCGCCGTGGGTCGAGGTGTGACTGTCACCGCACACGATGGTCATGCCGGGCTGGGTGAACCCGAGTTCGGGTCCGATCACATGGACGATGCCCTGACGCGGGCTCGAGAGGGAGAACACCGGGATCCCGAACTCGTTGGCGTTGCGCTCCAGCGCCTCCACCTGCAGACGCGAGAGTTCATCCTCGATGCCCCGCTCCCGGTGGATGGTCGGCACGTTGTGATCTGCGGTCGCGAGCGTCCGGTCGGGCCGACGGACCGTCCGTCCGGCCAGCCTGAGGCCGTCGAACGCCTGGGCCGAGGTGACCTCGTGCACGAGGTGCAGGTCGATGTACAGGATCGCGGGGCCCGCAGGGCCACCGGGGACGACCTCATGGAGGTCCCACACCTTCCGGAAGAGCGTCGTGCCCACCAGTCCTGCCTCCGTTGTCACCGGCCGGGCGGCTACACGCCGCTGCCGGCCGTCCTCTCGGTCGCATCCGCGTTCCTGCTCGCCGTCACGGCCCGAAGGTACGCGATGGCGCTCGCCTCCAGTACATCGGGCGACACACCCTGTCCAGTGAACTGCCGGCCGCCGATCTCACACAGCACGCGGGCCTCGCCCAGCGCATCCGGGCCGTCGGTCACGGCGGACACCGTGTATTCGAGCAGCGTGCCAGTCGACCCGACCGCCGCGTCAATGGCCCCGATGATCGCGGCAACCGGCCCGTCACCGGTTCCCTGCCCGTAGTGGTCGGTCCCATCGGCATCCCGCACGACCACGCGGGCCGTCGCCTGGGTGCCGGACTCACCGGCGAAGGCGATCTCCCGCAGGTCGAGGGAGCGCCCGTGGTCCACGCGCATCTCGTCCTCCATCAGGGCCTCGAGGTCCATGGCGGTGAGCTCGCCCTTCCGGTCGGCCACCTCCTTGAACCGCCCGAAGACCTCATCCAGTTCCTCCCTGCTGAGCGCGTATCCCAGATCAGACAGCGCCTGCCGGAGCGCATGACGGCCCGAGTGCTTCCCGAGGACGAGTTCGCTGTGCAGCAGCCCCACGCTCTGGGCGTCCATGATCTCGTATGTGAGGGGGTTGGCGAGCACGCCGTGCTGGTGGATCCCGGCCTCGTGCGCGAAGGCATTGCGACCCACGACCGCTTTGTTCGGCTGCACCTCGTAGCCCGTGAGCCGACTGACCATGCGGCTCGCACGGGTGATCTCGGTGGTCTCGATGCCCGACCAGAGCCCACGGAGGTCGTCGGCACGCGTACGGAGGATCATCGCCATCTCCTCCAGGCTCGCATTGCCCGCCCGCTCGCCGATGCCATTCACGCACACCTCCACCTGGCGGGCGCCCACCTCGAGGCCCGCCAGCGAGTTTGCGACGGCGAGGCCGAGGTCGTTGTGGCAGTGGACGGACAGGGTCACGTCCGCGAGCGAGGGGGTGCGCTCGTACAACTCCATCAGGAACCGCTGGAACTCCGTGGGCATGGTGTAGCCGACGGTATCGGGGATGTTGATGGTGCCCGCGCCCTCGGCGATGGCCGCGCCGATCACCTCGGCGACGAACGATACGTCTGACCGGGTGGCGTCCTCGCACGAGAACTCGACATCAGGGCACAGCCCGGCGGCCTGTCGCACGGCGTCGATCGCCGTGGCGAGCACCTGGGACCGGTCCATGCGCAGTTTGTGCGCCATGTGGATGTCGGAGGTCGCGATGAAGGTGTGGATGCGCGGCTTGGCGGCGTCACGCACCCCCTCCCAGGCCACCGCGATGTCCTTCTCGTTCGCGCGGGCGAGAGCGGCAATCGTCGGACCGCGCACCTCACGCGCCACAGCCCTTACGCCCTCCAGATCGCCCGGTGACGAGATCGGGAACCCGGCCTCGATCACGTCCACCCCCAGCCGCGCGAGTTGCTGCGCGATCTCCACCTTCTCCCTCAGGTTCAGATGGATCCGCGGCGACTGCTCCCCGTCGCGAAGGGTCGTATCGAAGAATGTGACGCGGTGAGCGTCATCTCGGCTGGCGTCATCGGCCGGCACGGGGGTTTCCTCCTGGCTCGTGTGGACTCGTCCGGTGCCCGGCGCATCCGGGCGTGGGTGTCGGTTCGCTCCCCCTAACGGGGGAGGAGCAGAAGGGCGCCCAGCAGGCCGCGACTCGCCAGGAAGGTCGTGTTCGCGGTGGCGCTCATCCCCGCAGAGGTTAGCGCATCAGATGTCGAGGTCCACGAACCACACATCCGCATCGCATGACGCGGCGATGGCGGCCTGCGTGGCAGGGGACACGGGCGAGTCCACCGTGACTCCCATCGTGGCATTCCCCTCGGAACTACGGCCCACGGACATGGATGCGATGTTGATGCCCTCGCCCGCCATCACCGTGCCCACGGCTCCGATCTTCCCCGGCACATCCGCGTAGCGCAGGATGCCCACGTGGCGGTCGAGTTCGAACTCGATGGACTGCCCAAGCACCTCGACAAGGCGGGGGCGCGAGGTGCTGCCGACCGTCGTGCCTGCAACCGACACATCGCCGATGGCCACCCGGACCAGGCTGGTGTAGTTGCGCGAGGCCGAGGTGGTGCTGTCGCTCCATTCGATGCCCCGATCGCGAGCCCGCTCTGCCGCGTTGACCATGTTGACGATCTCCGCCGTGTGCCCCGAGAGCGCGCCGGCCAGCACCGCCGTCACCAGGAGCCGCGTGTCGTGCTCGGCGATCTCACCCTCGCACGCCACCTGGATCGACCCGTGGATTCCGCCGGCGATGCCCGCCGCCAGACGACCGAGGTGCCCGGCCAGGGGGAGGAAGGGGCCGACGGTGGCCATGGTCTCCGCCGAGACGACCGGGATGTTGACGGCGCTTGTGACCACGCCGCCGGTCAGCGCCGCGGCGACCTGCTCCGCGCACGCGACTCCTGCGCGCTCCTGCGCCTCACCTGTGGATGCCCCGAGGTGCGGCGTGACAATGATTCCCTCCACACCGAAGTACGGGCTCTCCGTCGCGGGCTCCTCGGGGAAGACGTCAATGGCCGCGCCGCCAACCTTCCCGGCGACGATCGCGGCGACCAGGTCCGCCTCGACGATCAGATCGCCGCGGGCGTCATTCACGATTCGCACGCCGTCGCGCATCTTCGAGAAGGCGGTGGCATCGAGGAAGCCGCGGGTCTCCGGCGTGGACGCCACGTGAAGCGTGATGAAGTCGCTCTGGCCGTAGAGGTCGTCGAGGGTCTCCGTCCTGTCGACCCCCATCTCGCGGTACCGCGCGTCGGCGACGAACGGGTCGTAGGCCACGACACGCATGCCCAGCCCGAGCGCACGCTCGGCCACCAACTGGCCGATGTTGCCGAAGCCGATCACCCCGAGGGTCTTGCCGGTGACCTCGATGCCAGCGAACCGCGCACGCTCCCAGCGACCCTCCACCAGAGCCATGTGGGCCTGGGGGATGTTGCGCGCCTGTGCGAGCAGAAGGGCGATCGCGTGCTCAGCCGCCGAGACGGCGTTCGAGCCCGCAGCGTTCACCACCACGATTCCGCGGTCGGTGGCCGCCGCCACGTCCACGTTGTCCACGCCCGTGCCCGCCCGGCCAACCACACTGAGGCGCGGGGCCGCTGCAAGCAGCGCCGCGGTCACCCTCGTGGCACTGCGCACCACGAGGGCGTCATACGGCGCAATGCCCTCCGCCAGTTCCACAGCCGACCAGTCGAGTTCGACATCCACATCGCCGACGGAGCGGAGCACCTCGATGCCCCCCTCCGCGATCTTCTCGGTGACGAGGATCCGCGGACGGTCACTCATATGCAGTCGCCCCGGCTCAGAACTCGGTGTCGATCCAGTCCATCATGCCGCGCAGCTCCTTGCCGACGACCTCGATGGGGTGGTTGGCCTGACGCTCGGAGATCTCGTTGAACCGCGGCCGTCCCGCCTTGTACTCCGCAATCCACTCCGCCGCGAACTCGCCGCTCTGGATCTCGGCGAGAATCGTCCGCATCTCGGCGCGGGTGTCCTCCGTGATGATGCGGCTTCCCCGGCTGAGGTCGCCGTACTCGGCCGTGTTGGAGATCGAATAGCGCATTCCGGCGATGCCCTTCTCGTACATGAGGTCCACGATCAGCTTCACCTCGTGGAGGCACTCGAAGTACGCGAGCTCCGCCGGGTATCCGGCTTCGGTCAGGGTGTCGAACCCGGCGCGCACCAACTCGGTGAGCCCGCCGCACAGCACCACCTGCTCACCGAAGAGGTCCGACTCGCACTCGTCGCGGAAGGTCGTGGGGATGACGCCCGCCCGCGTGCAGCCGATGCCCTTCGCGTAGGCGCGGGCCAGGCCGTCGGCACTGCCGGTGGCGTCGACCTCCACTGCCATGAGACCCGGGACGCCCTTGCCCTCGGTGAACTGCCGACGGACGAGATGGCCCGGCCCTTTCGGGGCCACCATGGCCACATCCACGCCCTCCGGCGGCACGACCTGGCCGAAGTGGATGGCGAAGCCGTGCGCGAACAGGAGCATGTTCCCGGGCTCGAGGCCATCCCTGACCTCGGACGCATAGACGTCGCCCATGATCTCGTCGGGCACGAGGAGCATGACCATGTCGGCCTTCCTCGTCGCCTCCAGCGGGGGGAGCACCTCGAGGCCCGCGGCAGTCGCCTTGGCAACGGACTGCGAGTCCGGGCGGAGCCCGACCACCACCGCCACGCCGGATTCCTTCAGGTTCAGCGCGTGGGCGTGTCCCTGGCTGCCGTAGCCGATGATGGCAACCGTCACGCCGTCCAGCAGCCCGAGGTCCGCATCCGCGTCGTAGATCATCTCCAACTGGTCGCTCATCTGGCCTTTCTTCGCCTAGGTGGTGCTGCCGCCACGGGCGAGCGCCACGACGCCCGTCCGGACCATCTCGACCAAGCCGCTGTGCCTCAGCAACTCCTCGAGGTTCTCGAGTTCTGCAGTCGTGCCGGTGGCAAGGACGATCATCGACTCGCTCGTCACGTCCACAATCTCCCCGCGGAAGATGTCCACGAGCGCCAGCACGTCGGCGCGCGATGCCTCCCGGGTAGTGACCTTGAACAGGCCGAGTTCGCGGGCCACCATGTTCCCCGGATCCAGGTCGCGGACCTTGATCACGTTGATCAACTTGTCCAACTGCTTCGTGATCTGCTCGACCGGGAAGCGCGAGGCGTCAACCGTGATGGTCATCCGCGAGCGGTGGTCGTCCTCGGTGGGGCTCACCGCGAGCGAATCGATGTTGTACCCGCGTCGGGTGAACATGCCGGCGATGCGCGAGAGCACGCCGGGCTTGTTCTCCACGAGGACGGAAAGGGTGTGTTGGCTCACGACGGGGGAGCATACCCGACCCCGGGCACCACCCGGGGTGGGCCGACTGTCACTGCCCCAGCACGGCCGCGCGCACGAGGCGCTGCACCGCCTGCGGGTCGGCCCGGCCCCCTGTCTGCGCCATCGCCTTGCCCACGAAGAAGCCGATCACCTTGTCCTTGCCGTCACGCAGTTGCTGGGCCTGCACGGGATTCGCCGCCACGATCTCCGCGACGATCGCCGCAAGTTCATCCTCGTCGCTGATCTGCCCGAGGCCCTTCGCCTCCACCACATCGGCAGGCTCGGTACCGGACGAGATGACCTCGGCCAGCACCTCCTTCGCCGCGGGCACCGACACTGCCCCGCTTTCGACGAGGCCCACCAGCGCCGCCATGCGTGCGGGCGTCACCGTGGACTCCCACGGGTCCTGACCCGCCTCGCGCAACTGGGCCCGCAACTCACCGCGAATCCAGTTGGCTGCCGCCTTTGGATCAACGGCCGCTGCGACCTCCATGAAATACGCCACCAAGGCAGGTGAGTCGGTCAGCACCTCGGCGTCCTCAGTGGTGAGGCCCATCTCGTCCACCATCCGCCGCCGGAGCGGCAGCGGGAGTTCCGGCAGGCCTGCCCGCAGTTCGGCGACCCACGAGGGATCCGGCGCCAGGGGCACGAGATCGGGCTCGGGGAAGTACCGGTAGTCGTGCGACTCCTCCTTCGACCGGAGCGACGTGATGGCCCCCGTCTCCGGCTCGAAGTGCACGGTCTCCTGCGTGACCTGGCCGCCGGATCCGAGGATCGCGGTCTGTCGGGCGATCTCGGCGTCGATTCCCCGCTCGAGGAAACGGAACGAGTTCATGTTCTTGAGTTCGGTCTTGGTCCCGAACTGATCTGCCCCGACCGGACGGATGGACACGTTGGCATCCGCCCGCATGGAACCTTCCTCCATGGAGCAGTCGCTCACCCCGAGGAACAGGAGGGTCTGGCGGAGTTGCCGCAGGAAGACCGCGGCGTCCGACGCCGACCGCAGATCGGGCTCGGTGACGATCTCCACGAGCGGCGTGCCACCCCGGTTGAAGTCCACCACCGAGCCCGCAGCGCCCACGCGCCGCCCACCCGCGTGGGTGAGTTTGGCCGCATCCTCCTCGAGGTGCGCCCGGGTGATACCCACGCGGATCTCGCTGCCGTCGTCGCGGATCGCGATGAACTCACCGCGGCCGCAGATGGGGATGTCGAACTGACTGATCTGGTACGCCTTGGGCAGGTCGGGGTAGAAATAGTTCTTCCGGTGGAAGATGGACCGCGGTGCGACCTCGCATCCCAGTGCCACCCCGATCAGCAGGGCTCGGCGGACGGCCTCCTCGTTGACAACGGGGAGGACGCCCGGGTGGGCCAGACACACGGGGCACGTATGGGTGTTCGGCGGGTCGCCGAACGACAACTCGCATCCGCAGAACATCTTGGTGCGGGTCGACAGCTGCACGTGGATCTCCACACCGATGACCGGCTCGTAGGCGCTCACGTCACCAGCCCCGGGGGGAGGGTGTCGAACGCCAATGCCTGTTCCAGAGCGTGCGCGGCACCCAGCAGGCGGTTCTCGCTGAACGCCGGGCCCGCAAGTTGCAGCCCCACGGGGAGTCCGCCGGAGAGGCCGCAGGGGATCGAGATCGCCGGAAGGCCGGCCAGACTCACGGGGATCGTGCAGACGTCTGCCAGATACATGGAGTAAGGATCAGCCGTCCGCGCGCCCAGGGGGAACGCGACGGTCGGCGACGTGGGGGACGCCAGCAGGTCCACCTGATCGAACGCCGCGCTGAACTCGCGCACGATGAGGGTGCGCACGCGCTGGGCGCGGCCGTAGTACTGGTCGTAGTACCCCGAGGCCAGCGCGAACGTTCCCAGCATGATCCGGCGCCTGACCTCCGGGCCGAATAACTCGCCGCGGGTCCGCTCGTACTGGTCGAGCAGCGTGTCGTCGTCCACAACGGGTCCGTATCGGACTCCGTCAAACCGGGCAAGGTTGGATGAGCACTCGGCTGGCGCCAGGACGTAGTACGTGGCGAGGCCGAGCGGGGTCGTGGGCAGACTCACCGGGACCACCGTGCCGCCGAGCGCCTCGACCATCCGCAGGGCGTACCCGACCGCATCCCGCACCCCGGGCTCCACCCCCTCCCCCATCAGTTCATCCACCACCCCCACGCGCAGGCCGCGCAGATCGGAGGCGACGGGCAACGCGATCGCCTCCGGCATGTCGAGCGAGGTCGAGTCCATCGGATCGCGCCCGACCATGTGGCGGAGGAGGAGGGCCGCGTCCCGGACCGTGCGGGCGAACGGGCCGACCTGATCCAGCGAGGAGGCGAAGGCGATCAGCCCATACCGCGAGATGGCGCCGTAGGTGGGCTTCATCCCGACAATGCCGCACAGCGCTGCAGGCTGCCGAATGGAGCCGCCGGTGTCGGACCCGAGCGACCACGGCACCTGGCGCTGCGCGACGGCCGCTGCCGAGCCCCCGCTTGACCCCCCGGGAACTCGGGTGTGGTCCCACGGGTTCCGGGTCGGGTGGTACGCCGAGTTCTCGGTGCTGGAGCCCATCGCGAACTCGTCCATGTTGGTCTTACCCACCACGATGGCACCGGCGTCCTCGAGCCGCTGTACGCATGTGGCCGTATAGACCGGTCGGAAGCCCTCCAGCATCCGCGACCCGGCGGTGGTCACGAGGTCGCGTGTGGACAGCGCGTCCTTGATGCCGATCGGAACGCCGCCCAGGGGCGGGCGCTCCGGAAGGGCATCAATCTCGCGGGCCCGTGCCCGTGCGCGATCGGGATCCACAGCCAGAAAGGCACCGACCTCGTCCGACGCGACGGCCGCAAGGTGCGCGTCCACGAGCTCCAGCGAGGTGACCTTCCCGGCCGCCAGCGCAGCAACCTGCTCGGCCGCGGTCAGATCACGGAGAGACATCAGTCCATCCTCGGCACGCCGAACCCGTCGTCCACCACATGCCGGGCCTCGCGCAGCGCGTCGTCGCGCGACAGGCCGGGCCGCGGCTCATCGGGGCGCAGCACGTTCTCGAGGGCGATCACGTGCGTCGTCGGGGGCACCCCCTCCACGTCCATGCCCCGGATGACATCGATGTGCTCGAGAATGCCCGAGAGCTCCTCGCCCATCACATGCTCTTCGTCGGGGGCGAGCCGGAGCCGGGCCAGCCGCGCGACGTGATGGACCGTCGAGTCGTCGATCATCGGCGGCGGACTGTAGCCGAGCCACCGGACCGTGGCTGGTACGGTCGCCCCGTGGAGGGCGAGATCGAGATCATCCGACGCATCGCCGCCCGGGTGGGGATCCGTGCGCCCGTCACAGTGGGGATCGGCGATGATGCGGCAGTCCTCGACGACGGCACCGTCCTGGCCCTCGACATGGTCGTGGACGGGGTCCACGTCCGGCGGACCACCCATTCCCCCGCCGCCATCGGCCACACCGCTCTGGCCGTGAACCTGTCGGACATCGCCGCGATGGGCGCCACGCCTGTGGCCGCCCTGGTGGGCCTCGGCGTACCGGCCACGCTCACCGCCGACGAGGTGGACGAGATGTATGCAGCGATGGAGGCCCTCGCGGCAGCACATGGCATGTCCGTCGTGGGCGGGGATGTCACGGCCTCCCCCGTGCTCACGCTCTCGGTGACGGTCATGGGACGTACCAGCCCCGGCCTCGCCCCGGTACTCCGCTCCGGTGGCTCGGCCGGGGACGTGCTGGTGGTGTCGGGGCCCCTCGGCGCATCAGCGACCGGCCTTCTGATCCTGAGCGATCCGGCGCTCCTGCCCCACCTCGCCGAGCGCGACGCGCTGATTACCGCCCACCTGCGACCGACACCGATGGTCGCGCACGGGCACAGCCTCGCTGCGGCCGGGGCAACGGCGATGATCGACATCTCCGACGGGCTGCTCCTCGATGCCGACCGGCTGGCCCGTGCGTCGGGCGTTGGCGCCGAGATCAATCTGGACATGGTCCCCATCGCAGCGGGTCTGGAACAGATCGCCCGGGCAACGGGCGTGGACACGGACATCCTGGCGGCGACGGGCGGCGGGGACTACCACCTGCTCGCAGCGCTGCCGGCCTCCGCCCCCCGGAACCCCTCGCTGGCCGTGGTGGGGCGCCTCGTGACCGGCCCGCCGGGGGTCCGTGCGCTCCGGGGAGGCCTCGATGTCACGCCCGACCGGCTGGGCTGGGAACACCTGCTCGGGTAGTTCCCCCGACGCCGGTGCCGGACAGCCGACGGCATCTCGCCACCCCCGACGCGTTACGGTGCCCGTCGTGGACGCGCCGGAGTCACCGCTGGACATCTTCCATGGCCTCGTCGAGGAGGCTGTTGCGGGAATCCCGGAGCCCTTCGCATCCGCGCTCGACGAGGTAGCGCTCGTCGTCGAACCCCATGCGTCCGGGCGATCGCTCTACGGGCTGTACCACGGGCACCCGATCACGACCGGGACGATCCCCTCAGGCGCCATGCCCGCCCACATCACCATCTACATGCATCCCCTGGTGGACCACTTCCAGGACCCTTCCCACCTGCGCCACCAGGTGCGGGTGACGGTGCTCCACGAACTCGGCCATCACCTGGGCCTGGACGAGGACCGCCTCGCGGAGCTCGGCTACGCCTGAGCCGCGCGCGGCGGTGGCTGTTCCGGGCGCACCCCGGGAGGTCCCGAGGTACGCCCGAACACGGCCGACCCCGCGTGATGGCTAGCCGCGCTCCGGTGCGTCCTCGAGCCCGGTGACGTTGATCGAGCCCTCGCCCCCGTACCTCTTGTTGAGGTTGATGATGATGGCGGTCATGCCCTCGATGATGATGGCGTTGGCCAGCGGTCCGGCATCCAGGCCCCGGCAGCCCGGGATGGACCGCGTGAGCTCCACAACGGCCTCGCGGGCCTCCTTGCTCTTCCCGCACACGAGGACATCGCCCTCGATGCGGTGACGCTGCTGCAGCGCCGCGGCCGGCAGGTTGTTGTAGGCCACCACCACCTTGGCGTCGGGTGCCAGATCCTGGATCTGGTGGGCGCACGAGGGCGCGGGGAGGTCGAGGACCGCCATCGCCCCGCTCTTGCCGAACGTGAGGGCGTTCACCACCGTGACGAGGACCTTGCCCGCAAGCGGCTCGGCCAGAGCCGGGATGGTCGCCTCGATGCCCTCGTAGGGGATGGACAACACGGCCAGATCGCCGGCAGCAGCCGCGGCGGCGTTCTCCATCGGGACGAAGTTGCCGTCGGGGTAGGCCTCCCTGAGGCCTACCGCGGCCTGATCGGCGCGCTCCTGACTGCGTGACCCCACGATGATCTCGTGGCCTGCGGCGGCGAAGGTGATGGCGAGGCCGCGACCGAGGTCGCCGGTGCCGCCGAAGATGGCGATCTTCACGTGATGATTCCCTTTGTCGGTTCGTCCCCCATCCGCCGCTCGGCGGCCTGGAGGGTGTTCGCCAGTAGGAAAGCGATCGTCATGGGTCCCACGCCCCCGGGAACGGGAGTGAGGGCGCCCGCGACCGCGGAAACCTCGTCGAAATGGACATCGCCGCACAGGCGATCGTCACGCCGGTTCATGCCGACGTCAATCACCGCAGCGCCGGGCTTCACCCAATCGCCACGCACCATCTCGGCACGCCCCACCGCCACGACCAGCACGTCGGCCGCCCGGCAGATGCCCGGCAGGTCCCGTGTGCGTGAGTGCGCCACGGTCACGGTGGCATGCCGCTCGAGCAACATCATCGCCTGGGGCTTGCCGACGATCAGGCTGCGCCCGACCACCACGGCGCTGGCGCCCTCAAGTTCCACCCCGGCATCGTCGAGCATCCACATGACCCCCGACGGAGTGCATGGTCGCAGGCACGGCTCTCCCCGGACGAGGTGGCCGATGTTCACGGGGGAGAACCCGTCGACATCCTTCGTCGGATCGATACGCGCAGCGATGGCGGCCTCGGTCAGCGGCTCCGGAACCGGCAACTGCACGAGCATGCCGTCCACGGCGGGGTCGGCGGCAAGGCGGTCGAGCAATGCATCCATCTCGGCCTGAGTCGTGCCGGCGGGCAGCTTGAGGCGCTGCACCGACATGCCAACCTCCTCGGCCTGCTGGGCCTTGTTGCGCTGGTAGATCTCGCTGGCGGGGTCATCGCCCACCTGAATGCCCACCAGCCCCGGGGGGCGTCCGTGCCGCTGGGTGAACGCCGCGCACCCCTCGGCCACGCGCTCCCGCACGCGCCGCGCTGCGTCGCGCCCATCGATCAGCCGCGCGCTCACCCTGCGACCTTGCGCATGGGTGCCATGTCCGCCATCAGCACACGCTCCTTGTCGTCGAACCGCACGTGAATCAGCCTCCCCTTCTGCTGGACGCCCGTGATGATGCCCTCCCCGAATGCCTCGTGCACCACGGAATCTCCCACGTCATACGGCGCGACGGGGATTGGCAGGCCCGCCCCCGCGGACCGCGCGACCGGGGGACGGACCCGCCCGATTGCCTCATCGGGAATCTCCTCGATGAACCGCGATGGGATGGTGTACATCCGGCTGCCCCGGAGCGCCCGGCTGCCCGCGTGCGACAGGATGAGTCGCTCCCGGGCACGGGTGAGCGCCACGTAGCAGAGGCGCCGCTCCTCCTGGAGGCCGTCGGGGTCATCGACGGACCTGGCGTGCGGGAACAGGCCCTCCTCGAGCCCGGTGACCATCACGACGTCGTACTCAAGGCCCTTGGCGTTGTGCACGGTCATCAGCGTGACCCGACCGCCGTCGGGGTCCGCATCATCCACCGCGGATACGAGGGCCACCTCCTCCAGGAATCCGGAGAGCGACGGCTCCTCCGCACGCGCGGTGTATTCCGCGGCCATGCCCACCAGTTCCTGGAGGTTGTCGAGGCGTCCCAGGCCGGCCTCGGCCGGCCCATCCGCGAGCAGCGCCTCGCGAAGCCCCGAATCCTCAATCGCCCTCTCCATCACCCGGTCGGGCGGCGACCCGGAGGCATCCATGTCACGCAAACGCTCGATAAGCCCGCCGAGGCCCCTGAGGGCATCCCGCTGGGAGGCCGTGAGGCCCGGCACGGCGTCGGGGTCACGGGCAACGGCGTCCATCGGGACCCCGCGTGCATCGGCTGCCTCAGCCACCCGTGTGAGTGCCACGGGGCCGATTCCCCTCTTCGGGCTTCCCACCGCGCGGGCCATGGCCTCCCGGTCAGCGGGGTTGGCCACCACCCGCAGGTAGGCCATGAGGTCCTTCACCTCGGCCCGCTCGTAGAACCGCGGGCCGCCCAGCACCTGATACGCAATGCCACCCCGCACCAGTTGGTCCTCGATCACACGGCTTTGTGCGTGCGTCCGGTAAAAGACGGCGAGGTCGTCGAGCGCGTGCCCTCCGGCGACCGCGCGCGCGATCTCGCGGACGACCATCCGGGCCTCGTCGTGCTCGTCGGTGCATGCCACCACCGCCACCGGCTCCCCGCCGGTGCGCTCGGTGAAGAGCCGCTTCGGGTGCCGACCCCGGTTGTTGCACACGACCGCGTTCGCGGCATTGAGGATCATCGCCGTGGACCGGTAGTTCTGCTCGAGGGGGATGATGACCGCGTCGGGGTAGTCGGCACGGAATTCGAGGATGTTCCTGATGTCGGCACCACGCCATGAGTAGATGCCCTGGTCGTCGTCGCCCACCACCATCACGTTCCGCCCGGGCTCGGCGAGAATGCGCACCAACCAGTACTGGGCGTGGTTGGTGTCCTGATATTCGTCCACCAGCACATGCCGGAACCGGCGCTGCCAGCGGTCGCGCACCGCTGCGTCGCGGCGCAGCATCTCCACCGTCACCATCAGCAGGTCATCGAAGTCCATGGCCTGACTTGCGATCAGCCGGTCCTGATAGCGCTGATACAGCCGTGCCGTCTCCACCTCGTGCGCCTCGGAGGCCTCCTCGGCGAGGTCACGCGGGTGACGCAACTCGTTCTTGGCAGCGGAGATCCGGCCCAGCACCGCACGCGGCGTGAGGCGTCGGGGGTCCACCCCCTCGTCGCGGAGGACGTTCCGCATGATGCGCTGCTGGTCCGCGTCGTCGTAGATCGAGAACGACCGGGCGTATCCGGCCGCCTCGTGTTCGATGCGCAGGATGCGGGCGCATGCGGAGTGGAATGTGGACGCCCACAGCCCGGACGCGGTCGGACCCACCAACGCCCTGATGCGGTCGCGCATCTCGCCCGCGGCCTTGTTGGTGAACGTGATCGCCAGGACCTCGTGCACCGGGACGTTCCTCTCGCGCACGAGATGGGCGATGCGGTGTGTGATGACCCGCGTCTTCCCGCTGCCCGCGCCAGCCAGCACCAAGAGGGGACCGTCGCCATGGAGCACCGCCTCGCGCTGCGGAGGGTTGAGGCTACTCAGGAGGTCGTCGCTCACCGGGCAACGGTAGCGCCGCAGGCGGACGCCGGGCGGAGGGTCCGGGAGTCCGCTACTCCGCGCCCGTGGGTGACCTGCGGGCCTCCGCGACCCGATCACCGCAGTCGTCGTCCGCCGTCGCCGCCGGTGGCTCGACGCCGGCCCGCAGCGCAGCGATCTGAGCCTCAAGCGCATCCACGCGCGAGATGAGGCAATCGAGAGCGTCGGCAACGGGGTCGGGCAGGTGGATGTGGTCGAGGTCCGGGTGATGGATGCTCTCGGCGTCCACGCGCTCGCCGTCCACCACCACGGGCTTGCCGGGATTGCCCACCACGGTGGAGTTGCGGGGTACATCCTTGACGACGATGGACCCGGCACCGATCTTGGCGCCCTCACCGATCACCAGGGGCCCGAGCACCGAAGCGCCCGCGCCCACGGTCACCCCGTCGCGCAGAGTCGGGTGGCGCTTCCCGGCATCCTTCCCGGTGCCCCCCAGGGTGACCCCCTGGTAGATGGTCACGTCCTCGCCGATCTCCGTGGTCTCCCCGATGACGACGCCCATCCCGTGGTCCACAAAGAAGCCCGGCCCGATCGTGGCGCCCGGATGGATCTCAATGCCGGTGAGGAACCGTGACACCTGGCTCACGACCCGCGCCGGCAGGCGCCACCCCCGGCGGTGCATGCCATGCGCTGCGCGGTGCATCCACACGGCGTGGAGCCCCGGGTAGGTGAGGACGATCTCCACCGTCGAGCGGGCAGCCGGGTCGCGTTCGCGGGCAGCGTCCACGTCGCGCCGGAAAGCGGACCTGATGCGGGACATCGGACCGATGGCCATGCCCCGAGTATTATCACGCCCCGGCCGAGGGGGCGTTGCATGGCGAGCATCCGAGTGAGACTCACATTTCCGGAGGATCTGGTGCGCGAGCCGATCGTGCACCGGCTCTCCACCGAACACGACGTCGTGTGCAACATCCGACGGGCGGATGTGCGCGATCGCACGGGTTGGGTGATCCTCGAGATCAGCGGCGATGCCGACCACCTGGCCGAAGTCCGCGTCTGGCTTGCCGAGACCGGGGTGCGCGTGGACGATCTGGAGCCGTACCTTCTCTAGCCTCCGGGCAGATGGGGCCTCGTGCCAGCCCGGTCCCTCCCCCACCGCGCGCGCCGTACGGCTGGACAACCTTCGTGCACGGGACGGTCAGGCTCTGGCTGCCCTGCTCGAGGCTGTCCCCGCGGACCCACCCTACGACGTCGCAGTCGCGCCCGACGACCCGGCGGGGCCGCTACTGCGCGAGGCCGGCTTCGAGCCCTACGCCACGACGGTCACGATGAGCCGCGCCATCGAGGGCCTTCCGGAGCGGGACACCCCGGAGGGGGTTCGCCTGCTCACGTACGACAACTCCATGGCCGCGCGCTACGAAGAGGCCGAGTTCGATTCCCTCGACGGACTCGCCGTATTCGCGGCGATGGGCCGTCCCACGGGGTACGGCGAGGGCGCGGGGTTCGGCGACTTCACGGTGGCCATGCGCGGTGAGCGCATCATCGGCTTCTGCTTCACCCAGGTCCCGGAGGGCATCATCTGGTGGCTCGGGGTGGTTCCCGACGAGCGCCGCCACGGCATCGCACGCATGCTGGTGTCATCCGCGGCGCGGGCCACCCGGGTCGCCGGCGGCACCCACCTGCTCGCCGACACCGAGGACACCCCCGCCGCGCGGGCGTTCTTCCGTGCACTCAGGTTCCGCGAGGGCACCACCCGCCATCTGCTCCTGCGCCGGTAGGCGCACACGACGCCGGGGTTGGAGAACCGGCCCCCGACGGCGCTAGACGTCCGCGAACAACGCGGTGGAGAGGTAGCGCTCCCCCGTGTCGCAGATGACGGTCACGATGACCTTGCCCTCGTTGCCCGGTCGCCGGGCGAGTTGCAGCGCCGCCCAGACATTGGCCCCGGATGAGATGCCGCTGAGGATGGCCTCCTCGGTCGCAAGGCGGCGCGCGACGTCGAAGGCGTCCTCCACCGACACCTGGATGATCTCGTCGTAGACATCGGTGTCGAGCACACCCGGCACGAACCCGGCACCGATGCCCTGGATGCGATGGGGCGACGGCTCACCGCCGGAGAGAACCGGCGAGTCCACCGGCTCCACGGCCACGACCTTCACCTCGGGCCTGCGCTCCCTGAGTACATGGCCGACCCCGGTGATACTCCCCCCGGTCCCCACTCCCGCGACGAAGATGTCAACGACACCGTCGGTGTCGGCCCAGATCTCCTCGGCGGTGGTGCGAGCGTGCACGTCAGGGTTCGCGGGGTTCTCGAACTGCTGGGGGATGAAGGCACCCGGCGTCTCGGCGGCGATCTCCTCCGCCCGGACGATGGCACCCCGCATTCCCTCGGTCGCAGGGGTGAGCACCAACTCCGCGCCGTAGGCCCGGAGCAGCGAGCGACGCTCCACGCTCATGCTCTCGGGCATCGTCAGGATGCACCGGTACCCGCGGGCCGCAGCCACGAAGGCCAGGGCGATACCCGTGTTGCCCGACGTCGGCTCGACGATCACGCTCGCGCCGGGGGTGATGATGCCCCGGGCCTCCGCGTCCTCGATCATCGCGAGGCCGATCCGGTCCTTCACACTTCCCGCGGGATTGGCAGCCTCCAGCTTGCCGAGAATGGTGGCCCCGGTTCCCTCGGCCACGCGGCTGAGGCGGACCAGCGGGGTACGCCCGACAAGATCGGTCATGGACTCGATGATCGGCATGGCGCGAGCGTACCAGCGCACATGTCTGCAACTCCTCGGGTGCGCCGGGCCCCGGGCTCACCTCGATGACGGGAACCCGACCCCGTCCCCCACGAGCACCTGCACGCGACCCTTCTGCCCGAGGGCCGCTCCTCGGACGGCGTGCTCATCCGAGGTCCACGCGGCGACTCCCGGGTTCCTGGCCTGCCACGTGCCCCTTCCGCCGTCTCAGGATATTCGGGCCCCATCGACGCCCCCGCGGAGGAACCCCCTGCGACCGGACGGTACCGACATCCTGCGCCGTCGCACGCCGCACGCTGCTGATGCCGGTGGTCCGGGTGCGCGACACGTCGCCCACCCGCGACCCAGCGGGACGGGCAGAGGGCCCTGACGGCGGTGACAGCCCCCGCCGGGACCGACATTCAACGGGACGATGTGACGACCCCCGCGAGCGGGACAGACCCCGCCACGCCCTGCTCCCCTCCCAACCATCACGTGCGGGTCAGCGCACCCGGACCGTGCGTGTGGAGGTGGCGATCACCGCTGCTTTGGTGCGCGCGGTGGTGGTGATGGTCCAGCGTCCCGTCGGCACGCTGGCAGTGCAGCGGAAGGTGCGCTTGATGACCTTCCCTGTGCGCGGGCGCCGGACGGCGGTCACGGTGCAGGTGGCCGTGACCGTACGCCGGCCGGCACGCGCGCTCTGGGTGAGGCGCGTGGCCGGCGCGGGGAGGGTGCCGGTGGTGGTGATCGTCCCGGCGCGCACACCGGTCCTCACCCCCAGAACGCCGACCGGCCTGAGCGCGGCCGAGGCGGCAGAGGCCTCCCCCGCGCCCTGGGCGTTGGTGGCGCGCACCACCACGGTGTAGGGGGTCCCGTTGGTGAGCGCGGAGATCGTGCAGCGGGTCTGGGGAGCCACTGCGCTGCACGATGCCCCACCGGGGCTTGCGGTGGCGGTGTAGGCGGTGATGGGTGATCCGCCGTCACTGGCAGGTGCGGTCCAGGAGGGGGTGAGGCTCCGGTCCCCGGCGGTGGCCACCACGGTCTGGGGGGCCGTGGGGGGTGAGAGGTAGCGCATGGCCTGGATGATGTCGCTCGTGCCGTTTGAGCGCAGCCACACGGCGGTCACGGCGCCTGAGGGGCCCGTGGCGATCCGGGGGGCGCCGGCGTGCTGGCCCGGGGCCGAGAGGTCGCTGGGCGCGCTCCACGCGCCGGCGGCGTACCGGGAGGCTTGGATGATGTTGTGCGTGCCGTTGGAGCGCTGCCACACAGCGGTCACGGCGCCTGAGGGGTCGGTGGCGATCCTGGGGTCGTAGGCGTTCTGGCCCGGGGCCGAGAGGTCGCTGGGCGCGCTCCACGCGCCGGCGGCGTACCGGGAGGCCTGGATGATGTCTTCCGTGCCGTTGTAGCCCGACCACACGGCGGTCACGGTGCCTGAGGGGTCGGTGGCGATCTGGGGAGCGAAGGCGCTCCGGCCCGCTGCCGAGAGGTCGCTGGGCGCGCTCCACGCGCCGGCGGCGTAGCGGGAGGTCTGGATGACCCAGTTCGTGCCGTTGAAGCGCTGCCACACGGCGGTCACGGCGCCTGAGGGGTCGGTGGCGATCTGGGGGAAGAAGGCGCTCTGGTCCGGGGCCGAGAGGTCGCTGGGCGCGCTCCACACGCCGGCGGCGTACCGGGAGGCCTGGATGATGGCGTTCGTGACGTTGGAGCGCGCCCCCACGGCGGTTACGGCGCCTGAGGGGTCGGTGGCGATCTGGGGGACGGCGGCGTTCTGGCCCGCGGCCGAGAGGTCGCTCGGGGGGGTGGCCCACACCCCCGCGAACGCCACGGTGCCAGACACGAGCAACAGTGCGATCGCGGTGAGGAGGGCCGCGGGTGCCCGGGAGATGCCAGAGCGTGGGGTGCGCGAGGGGCGCGTCATTGGGGGATCATGCCCCATTCCGGAACCCGTGTCACCCCCCGGGGCATACCGTGCCCCGGGGGGTGCGGCTGCGCTGCGCTGATGCGCGGGCGGGCGGGTCCCTCGGTGCCCGGCCGCCCGCGAGTGCCGGGGCCTGCCGTGATCACCTGATCCTCTCCGGAGCGGTGGGGGCAGGCGTGGTGGGGGATCTCATACCCATCGCGAGCCGGAGCCCGCTCAGCGCACCCGGACCGTGCGTGTGGAGGTGGCGAT
>CAMAVU010000019.1 GCA_945861935.1 Bifidobacterium breve
AGACGGCCAGGGGCCGGTGCACCATCCGGACCACCAAGGCCCGCGGGAAGACGGTCCGCACCTTCACGTGCCGCACCCGACTTACCCGGGGCCGCTGGACGATCACCACCACCGCGCTCACGGGGACCGTGGCGGTCGCGAGGTCCCAGGCGGTGCGCACCATCCGGTAGGTGCACCGGCTGCACCGGGTGCGACCACCCGGGGTGGGGCATCCGCGTCTCCCGCACCACGCTCTGAATCCCCGTTCCGAACGCCACGACGACCGGATCCCGCCGTTCCCCCACCTCCGCTGGGGACCGGGGGCCGGGAGGGGGTGGTCGCGCTGATCATCGTACGCCGCTCCATCCAGGAGACAGCACCGACGATTCAGCACCTGTCGGGGAAACCCCCGCTGGACGCCCTGAGCCAACACCACGGCCGCGCGTGGGCGGTCGGCTCGAGGTGTACACCCGGGCATTCGATCCAGGAGTTCGCAACCCAGATCCTGCCCGGACGGGGGCCACCTGCTCGTGATGTTCACATCGTGCGCTGGGCTGCAGCGCACCCTGCACGCCGTACGGAGCGCCCGGGAATCAGTCGGGCGGGGGGGGCTCCCTGCGCGTGGCCTTCCTCCGCGACAAACGCTCCCGCTCGTCGCGACGTCGACGCTGTACCCCGGCAGCGGGTGCGGTCGGCACGCGCCGCGCATCCTCCCGCACGGCGTCGAGCACCAGCTCGACGAGCCGGCCCACCGCCAGGGCCCGGTTCTGCGCCTGATGGCGCTCACGCCGCGCCACCACGCGCAGGTGATCATCTGATGTCACACGGGTGGACAGGCGCTGGCGGACGAGGTCGCGCTGGCGGGAGCTCACGGGGATGCGCGCGATGGGCATCCGCACCTGCACCTGGGTGGCCACGGCGTTGACGTTCTGGCCACCGGGGCCGCCGGCGCGCGAGAAGGTTACGCGGGCGTGGCGCTCAACCGCATCCCGCACCCGGGCCCGCGTGGCGTCGTCGCGCCTCACGCCCGTTGGGCGCCCACGGGCCGTGTGCCCTCTGCCGCCGCGTGCCACAAAGCCGCCTTCGCGTCCCTGCCGATGAGCGGGATGACCGATTGGTTGGCTGGCGAATCCTGGTCTGGCCCCCCCACGAGCCGCATCCGGCCCGCCAGGACCCGCATGGTGCGGTCCACTGCCCGGGGGTTGCATCCGGACCGCGGGGGGGCACAGATGTCGTTCATGGGGATGGGGGGACCGAACCGGATGCGGACCGGCCCCTTGAGAAACGGACAGTCCCAGATCGCCTCAGGCGGCACCGTGTTGTCCGGCCGGTTGGCGACGTACCCTGCCCGCGGGAAGTCAGGGCTCATGCGGCCCGTGCGCGTGACGCCGCCCTCCGGGACGATCAGCCGCATCTCGCCCGATGCCAGGCGGTCCCGCAGCCCCCACACCGACCACACGTCCGGTGGCTGGCGCCGACGGGGGATCGACTCCTCAAGAGATCCTCCTTGCCCAGAGTGCGGAGCGGGCGCAGGAGTGCGGCCGCGGCAACGAGCAGAGGGTCTACGAAGGCCACGGTGTTGCTCACGATCAGCGTGGGTCCCTCGGGCGGCAGGTGTTCCCACCCCGCCAGCCTCATCCATGGGACTCCGTCGGACAGCGAGGCGAGCGCGGCCGTGGTGGGAACCCGTGCCGCGGGCGGGACCACGGGATGCCGTCTCGGACAGGGGTGGCTCACGCGGGCTCACCCCACACCGTGAGGACGATGTCCCGAGGACCCCCGCGGTCACGGTGCTCCAGAAGGTAGATGCCCTGCCACGTGCCGAGGGCCAGGCTCCCCGCCGTGACCGGGATCATCAGGGACGGACCGACGATGACCGCCTTCACGTGGGCGGGCATGTCATCGGGGCCCTCCGTCACATGGGTCCAGGATGGGAAGCCCTCGGGTACCACGGCGTCGAGCCATGCCGCCAGATCGCGCCGCACATCCGGGCTGGCGTCCTCGTTCAGCGCGAGAGAAGCGGAGGTGTGCCGGATGAACACATTGAGCATCCCCACCGTGACGGCCTGCAGGCCGGGAATCGCCGCCACCACCTCGCCCGTGACCAGATGCACGCCACGCGGGCGCGGATCGAGCCTCAGCGCGCGCTGGATCCACACGGTGGCGGCTACAGGCCCATGGCCGCCGTGGCCTCGGCCATGACCGGGCCCGCGATCGCCCGGGCACGGTGGGCGCCCTCCTCGAGGACCGCCTCCAGATGACCCGGATCCTGCATCAGGGCCTCGCGGCGCTCGCGGATGGGGCCGACGATGCCCTTCACCCGCTCGGCGAGGGCCCGCTTGTCAGCCACGCACCCCAGTGTCGCCGTGGTGCAGCCCTCGACGATCTCGGCGATCTCCGCGTCGTCTGCGCCGAGGAGCCGTTGCCACGCGAACACGTTGCAGATCGCAGGATCGCCGGGGTCCTCCTTCCGGATGCGCTGCGGGTCGGTGACCATGCTCATCACCTGGCGCTCGACCTCGTCGTCCGGGGAGGCGAGGGTGATGACGTTGCCGTAGCTCTTGCTCATCTTCCTGCCGTCCATCCCGAGCAGCAGCGGTGCCTCGGAGATGATCGCCTCGGGCTCGGGGAAGACCGGGCCGTAGAGATGGTTGAAGCGCCGCACGACCTCGCGTGAGAGTTCGAGGTGCGGCAACTGGTCCTGTCCCACGGGTACGCGCGTGGCCTTGTAGAGGATGATGTCCGCCGTCTGCAGCAGCGGGTACCCGAGGAACCCGTATGTGAGCAGGTGCTCGCCCAACTCCTCGATCTGGCCCTTGTAGGTGGGCACCCGCTCCAGCCACGAGAGCGGGGTGATCATCCCCAGCAGCACCGCCAGTTCGGCGTGCTGCGGGACGTCGCTCTGGCGGAAGATGATGCTGCGTCCGGGGTCCACCCCGCACGCCAGCCAGTCGGCGACCATCTCGAGCCCGGCGTCGTGGATGCCCTTGGCGTCCTCGTAGCCCGTGGTGAGCGCGTGGAGGTCCACCACCGAGTAGATGCACTCGTACTCGTCCTGCAGGCGCACCCAGTTCCCCAGGGCACCGAGGAAGTGCCCGATGTGCAACTGGCCCGTGGGACGCATGCCCGAGAAGACCCGGGGGCGGGTTGAGGTGGAGGTGGGCACGGCGCGTGAGTGTAGCCGCGGCCCGCGGGGTTACTCTGCTGGTCGTGGACCGCACGGCCCCATTTGCCCCCGGCGCTGTCTGGCGCATTGCGTGGCCCTTCGCCGTGGTCGTGATCGGGATCGCCGTGCTGCTCCTGACCGTGGTGGTGGCCGACGCATTCGGTGCGTCCTCGGACAGCGCGTCCGCGATCGCCACGTTCACCGGGAGTGGGGTGATACTGCTTGGGGGCATCGTGCTGGTACGGGTCCTGCCCCCGGGGCAGCGACGGATGACCGTCGCGACCAAGCGGCGCCCGTGGGCGACCGCCGGTCTCGGGGTGGCGGTGGGCCTCGGGTGCGTCCTCGCCGCGGCAGCGATCATTGCCGTCGGCACACATCTGGACCCTGCGGCCGAGCGGGCCCTGGAGGGACTCGACGTGCCGGTGGGCGTCGTCTGGTGGCACACCGCCCTCATCGCCTGTGCGCTCGTGGTGTTCGCGCCCCTGGGCGAGGAGTTGCTGTTCCGCGGCATCGAGTTGCGCGGCCTGGTGCGGGTCATGCCCTTCGCCGTGGCCGCTCCGCTCTCGGCGGTCATCTTCGCCGCCGCACACCTGGACGCGTACATGATCTGGCCACGCGCGGTCGCGCTCGTGCTCGTCGGGTGGGTACTGGCCTGGCTCTACCGCCGCCGGGGCCTTCTCGGGTCCGTGCTGGCCCATGGCACCGTCAACACAGTGGCCACCATCGCGCTGATCGCCCAATCGTGATCAGGCGCCCGCCCGCACCCGGTGACGTCGACCTGTCACCCCGGGTCACCGCCGGCGAGCGACACCGTGCCGTGGGTCACGACGGCCCGTCGGGGCGGCCGGATGGCCGCACCGACGGAGTTCCCGCGCCCTGGCGGGTCAGTCCTCGCCCTGTGCCTTCGTGAACCCATCCTCGCCGTCAAAGCGCTGCAACTTCTCCACGTGCACCCAGGAGTGCTCCTGCCCGACGGCCTGGAGCAGATCGAGAATCTGGGCATCGCGGAGTTCACCCGCGTCGTCGCGCAGCATGAAGCGGGCGCGCCAGGCGTCCACGACATCGGTGAGGACGTCGTTGGGCGGGTACACCTTCGTACCGCGTGAGTCCACCATCTTCAGATAGACCTCGCGCCCCTCGGCGAGCGTCTCCAGACCCTGCCCCAAGGTGACCTTGTCGGAGTTCGACTCCAGGAAGATGTCAACGCCGCAGACCTGACGGGTTGTGACCTTCACGTAGTCGGGATCCGGCGGCAGCTGCGGCAGCGTGATGGGCCGGTACTCCCGGACCTTCCACTCCTTGGGCGTCTTCCCGAGGTTCTTGATGATCTCGTCGGTGTAGCCGATGGTGCCGGCCTGCTTCTCGTCGCCCACCACGTCGCGGGTCATCGCCTTGCCCTCCTCGAGGGTGGCGATGACGGCGTTCTCCATGAGAGCGGCTGCCTCGAACTCCCCGAGGTGGCGCAGCATCATGACCCCCGAGAGGATCATCGCCGTCGGGTTGATGACGTTCTTGCCGGCGTACTTCGGCGCCGAACCATGAACGGCCTCGGCGATGAAGACCTCGTTGCCGATGTTGGCCGACGGGGCGAAGCCCAGACCACCGATGAGGGCGGACGACAGGTCCGAGAGGATGTCGCCGTTCATGTTGGTGGTCACCAGCACGCTGTACTGCTCCGGCAACTTGACGAGCTGATGGGCAGCGTTGTCCACGATGACGTGCCACGACTCGATGTCGTCGTACTCGGGAGCAATCTCCTCGAACACGCTCTTCATCATGCCCTCGGTCATCTTCATGATGTTGGCCTTCGACAGGGCCACAACGCTCTCGCGGCCCTCGGCACGGGCCAGTTCGAAGGCGAGGCGCACGATCTTCTCGGTGCCCTTGCGCGAGATGAGCTTCAGGCCCTGGGCCACGCCCGGCGTGAGCATGTACTCGATGCCGGCGTACAGGTCCTCGACGTTCTCGCGGACCACCACGAGGTCGATGCCGCGACCCGAGTACGGGGTCCTGACGCCCGGGTACTCACGGGCCGGACGGATGTTGCCGTAGGTCTCGAACAACTTGCGGAGCGTGACGTTGGCGCTCTTCTCGCCGTAGCCCACGGGGGTTCCGAGGGGGCCCTTCAGGACGACGCGGGTCTTGCGGATCGAGTCGATGGTGTCCTGCGGCACACCCGACGGGAGGCCCTCAAGGAAGATGCGCTCACCGGCGTGGCGTTCCTCCCACTCGATCTGGGCGCCGGTGGCCTCGATGATCCGAACGGTCGCGTCCACGACCTCCGGGCCGATGCCGTCCCCCGGGATGAGGGTGACGAGCTTCTTGCCCGACTCCGTGATGTGAAAGTTGCCCAAGGTGTGCCTCTCGTCGTCGTCCCGATGGCGCGAGTGCGCCCCTCCCGTCCGTCGGCCCGGCGCTGCGCCCGACCCGAAACCCGCGACAGAGTACCGGGCAACTTCGCCCCGATGCCCATCGTCCGGTGACGCCTGTCACTACCGTCCGCGCGGTGTCCACTCTCGACCATGTGGTCTGGGCAGTGCCCCGTATCGAGCCGGTCGCGCATGCCCTGCTCGCGGACCACGGCCTGCTCGTTCTCCCCGGAGGGGTCCACCCGGCATGGGGCACACAGAACGCGATCGTGCCCCTCGGTGGCCCCTATCTTGAACTGGTCGAGGTCGCCGACCCGGACGCTCCGCGCGTGGGCTTCACGGGACGGGTCGCCAGCGTGGCCGGGGAAGGCGGGGGCCTCGCCCTGTGGTGCGAGCGGGTGGACGACATCGTGGCCGGGGCCGGGGCCCGGGGCTACGACGTGGTGGCGGGGCACCGGGCCAATCCGGACGGATCGGTCCTGGCGTGGCGGGTTGCCGGGATGCCGCAGGCGTGCGCCGACCCGGCGCTGCCCTTCCTGATCCAGTGGGACGACGCGACCGCAATGCCGGGCACGATCGCCGTGGATCACCCCTGCGGGCCGATCGGGGATGTGCACCTCGAGCTGGGGCCCATGGGGCCGCACGCCCTCTGCATCACGCTGGCGGGACGGGTGATCTCCCTGCCCGCCGGGCACTAGCCCGCCAGGCGCTCCTTCACCTTCGCGCTGACGGCACCGCCCTCGACCTGACCCCCGGTGCGCGCCATCACGGCCTTGATGACCGTGCCCATGTCCTTCACCGACGACGCGCCGGTCGTGGCGATGACCTCGGTGATGATCCCATCGAGGAGGGCGTCGTCCATCTCGGGTGGCAGGTAGGCGGACAGGATCACCAGTTCGGCCTCCTCCTTGGAGGCGAGGTCCTCCCGCCCTGCCGCCCGGAACTGCTCGATGCTCTCCCGGTGCTGCTTGGCCAGGGAGCGCACGACCTTGATCTGGTCCTGCTCGTCGAGGTCGGCCCGCTTCTCGATGCGGGCATTCCGCATGGCGGCGATGGCGCGGCGGATGACCCCGAGGGTGTCCTTGTCACGCGCCCTCATGGCGGCCGTCATGTCGTCGGTGAGGCGCTGCTCCAGGCTCATGCGCCGGACCCCGGGCCCGCGAGGCCCTGGAGGTAGGCCCGGTAGGTGGCCTCGTCCATGAGGGCGTCGAGCTCGGCGGGGTCGGACATCCGTACGGTGATGAGCCAGCCCTCGCCGTAGGGGTCGGAGTTCACAAGATCCGGGGCGTCGGCCACCCTGTCGTTGACGGCAGTGACCTCGCCACTGGCCGGCGCAATGATGTCGCTCACCGCCTTCACCGACTCGAGTTCGCCGTAGGGCTCGCCCGCCGTGATGGTGGCGCCGACCTCGGGCGGGTCGTAGTACACGACCTCGCCCAGTGCCTCCTGCGCGAACCACGTGACCCCGAAGGTGGCCTCATCCCCGTCCACGCGTACCCAGTCGTGCTCGGGGTGGTACCGGAGGCCGGCGGGGTAGGTCTCGTCGCTCACGGGTAGTGCTCCTTGCGGGGTGATGAATCGACCATCGGCAGGGTGACAACCTCTGCCGCCTTCGGCTTGCCGCGCACGTCCACCGAGAGGCGGGTGCCGGATGCGGCATGCTCGGTGGAAAGGTACGCGAGCCCGACCCCGACGCCGAGGGATGGGGACAGGGTCCCGCTGGTCACGATTCCGACCGGCTGGCCGTCCACCAGCACCGGACAGCCGCCACGGGGGATGCCCTTCTCGGTGAGCATCAGACCCACGAGGCGCTCGGGCGTTCCCTGCGCGACCTCTCCCTGCATGCGCAGAGCGCCGGGGAAGCCACCGCGGGTCAGGTCACAGGCCCACTTCAGCCCGGCAGGGATGGGGCTGCGCTCGCGCGAGAGTTCGTTGCCGTAGAGCGGATAGCCCATCTCCAGGCGCAGGGTGTCGCGGGCACCGAGGCCGACGGGATCGGGCCGGGCCGGAGTTCCCATCAGGGCGTCCCACACCACCGGCGCATCAGCGGCATCGCACATGATCTCCACCCCGGGCTCCCCGGTGTAGCCGGTGCGCGCCACGAGGCACGGCACGCCCGCGACATATGCCTCGGTCGCCTCCATGTACTGCAGGGCGAACGGCTCGGGCGAGGCAATCGGCTCGAGGGCCTGCGCCCACATCGGGCCCTGCAGGGCCAGCATCGCGACGTCGGGCGAGCGGTCGAGCACCTCGACGCCCCCGGGGGCGAGACCCATGATGCGGTCCACGCAGGCGCCCACGTTCGACGCATTCACCACCAGCAGGAAGCGATCGAGCAGTGCGTAGGCGAGCAGGTCGTCAATGACCCCCCCGTCGTCGTCGGGCAGCAACGTGTACTGCGCCTGCCCCGGCCCGATGCGCGTGATGTCGTTCGTGAGGGTGCCCTGCAGGAACTCACGAGCGCCCCGCCCGACCACCTCGATCTGTCCCATGTGTGACACGTCGAACACTCCGCACGCGGACCGCACCGCCAGATGCTCCGCCCGCACGCCCGCGTACTCCACAGGCATCTCCCACCCCGCGAAGTCAACGATCCTGGCCCCGGCAGCCACGTGGGCGTCGTACAGGGCCGTCCGCCTGAGGTCGCTCACGGGGCGGACTCTAGGGATGCCAGCGGCGGTGGCGTGCAAGGGGTGGGGCCCCGGGAGTCACGGTGCCCAACCCCGGTGCCAGGCACTTAACAAACCAACCCCGGTGCAACCCCGGTGCCAGGCACTTAACAAACCAACCCCGGTGCCAGGCACCTCACCCCGTGGCAGGCACCTCAACCTCCGGGCGGGGTCAGGCGTCCTTCAGGAAGGAGGGGACATCCAGCACGTCTCCGCCGTCGAAGGACGGGCGGTCCCGGCGGGGCTCGCTTGCGCGCTCGTTCCCGAAGGCCGGGCGGTCGCGCTCGGACATACGGCGACGCGCCGCGTCGCGGTGGCCATCGCCGAAGCCTGTGGCGATCACGGTGACCCGGACATTGTCGCCCAACGTGTCGTCCACGACCGTGCCGAAGATGACGTTGCAGTCGGGGTCGGCGGCCTCGCGTACAATCCCGGCCGCCTCGTCCACCTCGAACAGCCCCAGATCGCGGGTGCCGGCAATCGAGAGGATGACTCCGGTGGCGCCCCTCATGTCGGTCTCGAGCAGAGGCGACGACGTGGCCATACGGGCGGCCTCCGACGCGCGGTTCTCGCCGGTGGCCGTGCCAATGCCCATCAGCGATGAGCCCGCTCCGGCCATGATCGTGCGTACGTCGGCGAAGTCGAGGTTGATGAGGCCGGGGACGGTGATGAGGTCGGTGATGCCCTGCACACCCTGGCGGAGCACATCGTCGGCCATGTCGAAGGCCTCGGTGATGGGCGTGTTGCGGTCGACGATCTCGAGCAGCCGGTCGTTCGGGATGATGATGACCGAGTCCACCTGCTGGCGCAGGGCCTCGATGCCTTCGTCCGCGCGACGTGCCCGCTGGCGTCCCTCGAATGCGAACGGTCTGGTCACCACGCCCACTGTCAGAGCGCCCTGCTCGCGCGAGATCTGGGCGATGACGGGCGCGGCGCCCGTGCCCGTGCCACCGCCCTCACCCGCCGTGACGAACACCATGTCAGCGCCGCGGACGGCCTCCTTGAGCTCCTCGCGGCTCTCCTCGGCGGCCTCACGACCGATCCGTGGGTCGGCGCCGGCGCCAAGGCCCCTCGTGATGGTGCCGCCGATGTGGATCTTCACATCGGCGTCGCACCCGGTCAGGGCCTGCGCGTCGGTATTGACGGCGATGAACTCCACTCCGCGCACACCGGCGTCGATCATCCGGTTCACGGCATTCGATCCGGCGCCACCGACGCCAACGACCTTGATCACCGCAAGATAATTGCTGCTCTCCACGACCCCGACCCTCCCCGGGTGCTCTGGATCCCCAGCGTGCATTGCAAGGGACTTGCAAACGTTTCGTCCGTTGCGACCCTAATCCTCCCGCCAGATGGGGTCAACCTGAACTTGAGGCACGACATGCGGACGCGACAAACCCTCGACTCCGGGTTGAGTGTTGCGTCATCCGCGCCCCCCCTCCTCACGGATCGCCCGTCGTGGCGACGTTCCCGGTGTCATCCGCAGCAGTCGACGTGCCTGACACCGGGTCGGGGAGCGGCGCTGCCTCGGCTCCCAGCATGGGGCGAGCGGGGTTCGAAATGTCCAGATAGGCCGCCGCGACGAGGGCGGCCGGGTCGGCCTGGGACAGCACAGCGGCCAACGCCTGAGCCTTCTCGGCCAGTCTCGTGGGCGCACCGATGCGCAACTCCAGACCGTTGGCGAGGTCAGCGAACAGGCGCCCACGCTCGAACCGGAGGTTGCGCAGGCGGCCGGCGACCTCGGGCTGAAGCCATCCGACGAACAGCAGCGCGGCACGCTGGCCGGGGTCGGTGAGCGTACCGCCGGGCGGCGCCAGCCGGACGCGGATCACGGGCAGGCCCGTGGTGGCCCCGGCGGTGCCCATCACCTGGCCCGTCGGCGAGAGCAGGTACCTGCCGCCCGACTCCACGGCCAGAATCGCCACCGGGTCGCCCATCGTCACATCCACCGTGATGGATCGCGGCCAGTCACGCTGCACATGCACGTCGAGAACGCCCGGGAAGCGCGTAAGCGCCCGGCGCATGTCGCCCACCGGCAGGCGCACCATCGAGCCCGTGCCCGCGACGAGTTCCGCAGACGTCTGCACCGCGGCCCGGTCCTGACCCGTGTATCCCGTGACGGTCACGTTCGAGATCCCGAGGAGCGGCCCGCTCACGATCCACAGCACCAGCAGCAGCGCGGCCAGCGTAACGACCGCCCAGTACGACACGGCCCGCACGACGGCGTTGCCCGCGACTGCCGACGCGCGCGCGCCGATGCCGGGACGCGCCGGGCGCCGGGCCGGGCGGCCCCTGCCGCCCCGAGGACGCTGGCTGGGCACTCAGGCGATCTCCGCGAGGGGCGGCGCGCCGATGCCCCACTCCGGGTGCATGTAGCGAACCTCCGCGTGCAGGACGGGGCCGCCCGCATCGCGCACCCTGCGCCGGGCGATGTCCATGAGGGCGATGATGTCCCCGGCGCTGGCCCCGGAGCGGGCCTCGATGAAGTTGGCGTGCACCGGCGAGATACGCGCGCCGCCGACGGCATGCCCCTTCAGGCCCGCCGCCTCGATCAGCCTGCCCGCGGAGTCACCGGGCGGGTTGGTGAACACGCTGCCGAACGTCCGCACCCCCTGAGGCTGCGTCGCCCGGCGATGGGCACGGAGATCATCCAGCCGTGCGCGGATCCGCCCGGGGTCGCCCGGCTCCAGCGCAAATCCCGCAGCAGCCACCACCTGGTCACCCGCCACCGAGGTCGTGCGATAGCCCATCGCAAGATCATCCCGGCCGACCCTCTGCCGACCATTCGCATCGCACACCACCGCCCAGTCGAGCACGTGGGAGAGGTCGGACGAGTACGCGCCGGCGTTCATGGCCACCGCCCCGCCCACCGTTCCGGGGATGCTGGCGCCGAACTCCAGGCCGGCCAGCCCGGCGGCCGCGGCCCGCTGCACCGCCCTCGGCAGCGATGCCCCTCCCCCGCACCACAGCGTGCGGTCACCGCGTACCGAGATGGACGCGAGGCGCCCGGTGAGCCGGATGACCATCCCGCGGAACCCCGCGTCGTCCACGATGAGATTGGATCCCTTCCCCACCACCGCCACCGGCGCGCCGTGCTCGCGCGCCCAGGCGAGAGCCCCCGTGACCGCGTCGAAGGATGTGCACGCCGCCAGCGCATCGGCCATCCCGCCCACCTTGATGCTGGTCAGGGGACCCAACGGCGCGTTGTGCCGGATGTCACCACGCGGATCAGGCATCCGGGCCACCGAGCGCCTCGATGAGCCGCGGCCCAAGGGTCGTGATGTCCCCCGCACCCATCGTCAGCACCAGGTCCCCCCGCCGGAGGCCGGGCACCAGCACGGCGGGAACATCCGCGAGCGCAGGGATACTCAGAACCTCGCCGGGACCGCTCACGGCGCGCAGCACCAGCGTGCCGTCCACCCCGGGCTCGGGATCCTCGCGCGCGGCGTAGACATCGGTGACCACCACCACATCCGCTCCCGAGAGCGCCTGCCCGAACGCGTCGGCCAGCGCGCGCGTGCGCGAGTAGAGGTGCGGCTGGAACACGGCCACCACGCGTCCCGGGTGCTGGTCACGCGCGGCCGCCAGCGTGGCTGTCACCTCGGCCGGGTGGTGCGCGTAGTCGTCCACCACGCGCACGCCCGCCGCCGTGCCCTTGTCCTCGAAGCGCCGCCCGACGCCCGGGAACGGTGCAATACGCGCCACCGCGTCGGCCGGTGCGACCCCGCACCAGTCAGCGAGTGCCACAGCCGACGCGGCGTTCCACCGGTTGTGGGCACCCGGTGCGGCGATGCCGAGAGGCACCCGGCGGCCATCGGCCAGCACCAGATCCCCGCCCTCCACCCCGCCCCACGCCCCGGCGACATCCCCGACCAGACGCACCGGGCACCGCGCGGCCCCGGCCACCGCACGCGCCCGCGCATCGGGTCCCACCACGAGCAGGCCATCGGGCGGCAGCGACGACGCGAACTGGCGGAACACGTCCTCCACGTCCTCGATGGAGGCGTACTCGGAGTGATGATCATGGTCCACGTTCAGCAGGATCGCGGCCTCGGGGACGAGCCGCAGTAGCGAGCGGTCGCTCTCGTCCGCCTCCGCGCAGAACCAGGGGCCCTCACCCCACGCCGCGCCGGTGCCCTCGCCCCACGGCACCTCGGCCCCCACACATACGGTGGCGCCGCCCAGGGCGAGGGCCAGCATCGCAGTCGTCGTGGACTTCCCATGCGCGCCCGCCACGGCGAGGCCGCGGTGCCCCTGCATGAGCAGGGCCAGCAGGTCGGAGCGGTGCATGACGGGCAGGCCCCGCGCACGTGCGGCGGCGACATCGGGGTTGTCGCCGGGAATGGCCGTGGATGCGAACACCGCGGTCGCCCCGGCGGGGACGGCATCCGCCCCGTGCCCGACGCGCACCGTGGCCCCCGCCGCCCGAAGGGCCGCCAGGGCGGGGCCCTCCTCGCGGTCGGTGCCCGACACCGCCCAGCCCGCGCGGACGGCGAGCAGCCCCAGGGCGCTCATACCCGCGCCCCCCGCACCGACCAGATGGATGGAGCGCACGCTCACCGGCGGGCCACGCCCTCGACCAGATCGGCGATGCGCTCGGCAGCGTCGGGGCGGGCCGCGCCCCGCGCGGCCGCCGCCATCACCTCGAGGCGCCCTGGCTCCGCCAGGAGGGCGCCGACCAGTTCGCGAAGGCGCGGGCCGGTGCACTCCTCGTCGGTGAGAACGATCGCCGCTCCCGCCTCCGACAGCCAGCGGGCGTTGCCCGTCTGGTGGTCGGCCGTCGCATGGGGATATGGCACGAGAATGGACGGACGCCCGATGGCCGCCAACTCGAAAACCGACCCGCCCGAGCGCGAAATGACGAGGTCGGCAGCCGCGATCGCCTGGGGGAAGTCATCGAGGAACCCGTGCACCCGGTAGCGCGGCCCGCACCCGGCGGCCTCGGCGCGTGCCTGCACGTCGTGGGCATTGCGCTCGCCCGCCACGTGCACCACCACGAACGGCGGGCTCGGGCAGAACGCGGCGATGGCGGCATCGTTGATGGACCGCGCGCCCTGGCTCCCGCCCGCCACCAGCACGCACGTGGCCGCGGGGTCGATGCCCAGACGCCGGCGCCCCTCATCGCGCGTGGCATCCCGCACGGCACGACTGACCGGACGCCCGGTCACGACGTACGTGCGCCCATGCCGGCCCGCCACCGGAAACGCCAGAGCGACCCGTGTGGCGAACGGCGCAGCGAGGCGGTTGGCGAGCCCGAGCCGCGAGTCGGCCTCCATCAACACCACCCGCCGCCGGGTGAGCCTGCCCGCCACTGCCGCCGGGCCCGCGATGTACCCGCCGCCGCCCACAACCACATCGGCCCGCCGATGGCGAAGCACCCGGATCATGCGGGGGACGGCGAGGATGGCGAGCACCACGACCCCCACGTTGCGGAGCGACAGCCTGCGGTCCAGACCCCGCAGGGGCACGTGGTCCTCGGGAAAGCCATGGCGCGCAGGGATACCCGAGCCGGCGCGGCCAGCGACGCCGACGAAACTGACCTCGATGCCCCGGGCGCGGAGTACCTCAGCCAGCGCGAGCGCCGGCATGATGTGCCCGGCGGTCCCCCCGGCCGCGATCACCACGCGAAGCGGGTCGGTCGGGGACGACGCGGAGACGCCGTTCACGCGATCGCCCGCTGATCCCGACGAGGATGCCGGATGCTGCGGTGAGGACGACGAGGCTGCTTCCCCCATAACTCACGAAGGGCAGCGGTACACCGGTCACGGGAAGGAGTCCGAGTACCGCCCCCAGATTGACGATCGCCTGGATGCTGATGACCGACACCACACCGCCGGCCAGAAGCCTCAGCCGGAGGTCGGGTGCCGCGATGGCGATACGGTAGCCGCTCCAGATGACGGCTCCGAGCAGGACGATCACGCCAAGCACGCCGACAAAGCCCAGCTCCTCGCCGATCGTGGCGATGATCATGTCGGTGTGGGCCTCGGGGAGGTAGTTGACCTTCTGCAGGCCGTTCCCCAGACCTACGCCGCTCACCCCCCCGCTGCCAAGCGCCAACTGCGCCTGAGTCACCTGGAACCCGCGCCCCTCGGGGTCGGCCCAGGGATCGAGGAACGAGGTGAGACGCGCCATGCGATACGGCGCGGCAATGATGGCGACGGTTGTCAGCGCCGCCGCCGCGCCCCCCACCAGGGCGAGGATGCGCCCCGGAACCCCCGCGAGCACCAGCACGAGAAAGCCCGTGCCGAGGAGGACGATCGTCGTTCCCACGTCGGGCTCGAGGTAGAGCAGCACACCCATGGCTCCCATCACCAGCATGGGCTGCTTCAGGCCGGCCCACGTGCCGAGCCGGCCGGCATTCCGTGCCAGATAGGCAGCCAGCCACACGATGAGAGCCAGTTTCGCAAACTCCGACGGCTGCATCTGCACCGGTCCGACGCCCAGCCAGCTCCGTGCGCCGTTGGCCTCGATCCCGAACCCGGGCACCAGAACCACCACCAGCAGCCCGAGTGCCACCATCACGGCTGGCCATCCGAGGCGCATGAGGACCGCCGGCTTCACCCGGGCGCAGACGGCGAAGGCGACGAGGGCAATCACGGCAAAGGCCCCCTGCCGTATCAGCATCCCGGACGGGTTCTCATCCGAGAGGAGCGCGCTTGCGCTCGAGGCCGAATAGACCATCACGACCCCGATGCAGACGAGCCCCAGAATGGCGATGGACAGCACGGCCTCGGGGGCGACACCCGTCCCGCGTACACCCCGGGACGACCGGCGGGACCGGCGGGCGGGGTCAGCGGAAGCGGGCGTCACGACGGGGTATTCGCCACCGCAGGGGGCTTCCCTACCCCGCGCCGTGCTCCAGGGCGGCCCGGCGGAATGCTTCGCCGCGCTCCTCGTATCCCGCGAACTGGTCGAATGATGCGCACGCCGGGGCGAGCAGAACGACGTCACCGGGCACGGCCTCGCGGGCGGCGCGTCCGACAGCCGTCGCAAGGTCGGGCAGCACGGTGCAGGGAATGCCGCAGGCGGTGAGCGCGGCAGCGAGGTCGGGGCCGGTCTCCCCGATAAGGTACGCATGGTCCACGGGACCGTGCGCCGCCCGTGCCAGGGCGTCGAACGGTGTGCCCTTGCTGCTGCCGCCGGCGATCAGGCGCACACGCTGCGGATACGCGTCCAGAGCCGCGATGGCCGCAGCGGGGTTCGTGGCCTTCGAATCATTCACGAACGTGACCCCGCCCGCAGCACCCACCACCTCGAGGCGGTGCGGGACCCCGGGGAACGTCGCGAGTGCGCGCGCGATGTCCCCGGCCCCCACACCGGCGTGCGCGGCCATGGCTGCCGCCGCCATGACGTTCTGCCGGTTGTGGGCGCCGTACAGCGGGATGTCCTGCCATGCGGCCACCCGGCCCAGACCCCGCACATGCAGGCCGCCCTCCGCCCACGCCACCGCCGCGGGTCCGGGGTCCGGCCCGTCCGCCACGCGGTGTACAGCGGCCCCGCCCGGGACATCGAGCCCCTCGGGGACAATCGCGAGGTCTCCCGGACCCTGATTCGCGAACAGGTTCGTCTTCGCCCGGCGGTAGGCGTCCAGATCCGGGTAGCGATCCATGTGATCAGGCGTGACGTTGAGCAGGACCGCAGCCCGCGGGTGCAGAGTCGGGCTGTCCTCCAACTGGAACGACGAGCACTCGACCACCAGCCAGCGATCGGCGGGCACCTGGCCGACAAGTCCCGACATGGGCGTGCCGACGTTGCCGCACGCGACCGCGTCGAGTCCGCCCTCACGGAGCAGGTGGGCGAGGAGCACGGTGGTGGTGGTCTTGCCATTGGTACCCGTGACTCCCATGACCGGGTTGGGCATCGCCCGGGATGCGAGTTCGATCTCGCTCCACACCGGCGTGCCCGTGGCGTAGGCGGCCGCCAGCGGCGCGCTGCCCTGGGGGACCCCCGGGCTGCGGATGACCAGATCAGCGGGGACCGCCTCGTCGCTCGGGGCCCGCACCTCGATGCCGGCCGCGCGGAGGTCACCGGCCTCCACCGGGGCACTGTCCACTGCCACCACCTGCCAGCCGCGCCTGTGCAGAAGCACCGCGGCGGCGTGGCCCGACCGCGCGAGACCGATGACCAGCGCCCGACCCGGGTTGGGAAGGCCGCTCACGCGGCGAGGGTGCGGAAGAACAGCGTGAAGCCGATTCCCGCGAACATCAGGGCCACCAGCCAGAACCGGACGATGACCTTGGTCTCGCTCCAGCCGGCCATCTCGAAGTGGTGGTGCACGGGCGCCATCAGGAAGACCCGCCGCCGGATTCGCTTGAAGACGAGTACCTGAATGATCACCGACAGGGCCTCGATCACGAAGATCCCGCCGATGACGATGAGGAGGACCTCGGTCTTGGTCATCACCGCCAGCGCGGCGATGGCGCCGCCGAGGGCGAAGGAGCCGGTGTCGCCCATGAACACCGACGCCGGGTGCGAGTTGAACCACAGGAACCCCACGCACGCGCCCATGAGGGACGCGGCGAGGATGGTCATGTCGCGCTGACCCGTGACCACATATGTCATGCCCAGATAGGCGAGAAGGGCGATGGCCATGGTGCCCGCGGCCAGGCCATCGAGGCCGTCTGTGAGATTCACCGCGTTCGTCGCGCCTGCGAGGACCAGGAACACGACGATTCCGAATGCGATCGGACCGATCTCCAGCGACTGGCTGACCACGTGGAGGTCGATGGTGGTGGGGATGCCCACCACCCGGACCGCGACGACCGCGAGCACCACCGCGACGACCGCCAGACACAGGATCTTCCATCTGCCCGACAGGCCCAGCGAGCGCTTCCTGACGATCTTCATCCAGTCATCGATGAAGCCGATGGCGCCGCATGCGAGCGTGGTGAACAGCACCAGCATGGCCGCGGTGCTGTGGGACGAGAGGATGAGGAATGGGATCGTCATCGCCACGATGATGAGCAGTCCGCCCATCGTCGGCGTGCCCTGCTTCTCGGCATGGGCATCCGGGATCTCGCCCTGCGGCCGCACGAACTGGCCCACGTCGTGGTCGCGCAGCCACTGGATGGCCCGTGGCCCGAGGAACAGCAGCAGCATGGCGGCGCCGATTGCCGCGATGAGTACGCGGGGCACGGGCTAGCCCCCGCTCAGGATGGCGTGCGCCACCCGTTCCATCGCCATGCCCCGCGAACCCTTCACCAGCACCACGTCGCCGGGTGCGATGAGCGCGGGCACGCCCGCCACCGCAGCGTCGGTGTCGTCGAAGGCAATGCACTCGATGCCGCGTGCGCCGTCGGGGTACGCCGACGCACGGGTCCCCACGGCCACCAGCAGGTCCACGCCGAGGTCACGCGCCCTCTCACCCACCTGACGGTGGAACGTGGCCTCGTCCGGACCGAGTTCCAGCATGTCGGCCAGCACCGCCACGCGGCGGCCGGGCCGACGACACAGGTCGGCCAGAGCCGCCTCCATGGCCGGTGGGTTCGCGTTGTAGCAGTCCTCAACCAGGGTGCCGCCACCGGGAAGGCGGTGCTCGATGCCGCGCATGGCCGACCGCTCCAGTACCACGCACGTTCCGGACAGGGGGGCATGGCCCAGGGCGCGCGCGGCCTGCACGGCCGCCGCCAGGTTTCGGCGCTCCCAGGCCTTGATGTCGCCCACCTCCAGATCCACGTCGGGCTCGTCACCGAACATGAGTACGGAGACCCCGGCGGGCAGGCCCGCCACATACGGATCGAGCAGGGGCTCATCGGTCGGCACCACCGCCACCCCGCCCGCGGTCAGTGCTCCAAGGATCTCGGCCTTGGCCCGTGCGATCGCCGCGACGGTGCCGAGAAGTTCCAGATGGACCGGCCCCACCGAGGTGATGACGGCCACGTCGGGGGGAGCGAGTGCGCACAACTCCGCGATCTGCCCGGTGCCACGCATGGCCATCTCGATGACCGCCACCTGCGTGGACCCCTGGAGTCCGAGGATGCTCAGGGGAACCCCCACCTCGGTGTTGCGGTTCCCGGGCGTGCCCTCGGCCCTCACGCCGACCGCGCGGAGCACGGCGACGACCGAGTCCTTCGTGGACGTCTTCCCGTACGAGCCCGTGACGCCCACCACGCGCGCGTCCAGACGCTGGAGGGCACCCTGGCCGACCATTCCGAGAGCCGCCACGGGATCATCGTGCACGAGGATGGCAGCGCCGGAGCCCTGCAGGTCGTCGGCGGTCCCTGCCCAGGCGTCCGTTGAGATGAGCACGGCCGCAGCCCCCGCGCTGATGGCCTCCGGCGCGTGCAGGCCGCCATCGACGTTCTCGCCGGGAACGCCCACGAACAACTGCCCGGAGCCCACATCGCGACTGTCGGCCGTAGCGCCCTCGCAGACGATGCCCGTGGGCCCGGCCACCTGCGACGCGCCGGACCACATGACCATGTCGGCGACGGTGACCCTCATGCGGCCCGCCGCTCCCCCAGCACCTCACGCGCCACGAGGCGGTCGTCGAACGGCGTCACCACACCGTGGGCCTCCTGACCCGACTCGTGGCCCTTGCCCGCGATCAACACGAGGTCTCCCGGGCGGGCCATGGCAATGGCCTCGGTGATTGCGGCGCGCCGGTCGGGCTGCACCACGAGCACCGCGGGGCCCGTGCCGGCCCCCGCGACGATCTCGCGGATGATGGCCTCCGGGTCCTCGCTGCGTGGGTTGTCCGACGTGACGATGCAGACGTCGGCCAGGCGCCGCCCGATGGCGCCCATCTCGGGCCGTTTCCCGGTGTCGCGATCCCCTCCGCATCCGAACAGGACGATGAGCCGTCCGGTGCCGAGGAGAGCACGACCGGCAGCCAGAACGTTTTCCAGCGAATCCGGAGTGTGTGCGTAGTCCACCAGAACCTCGAAGGGCTGCCCTGCCTCGATGGGCTCGAGCCGCCCGGGCACCCCCCGAAGCGCCGCGATGCCCAGGGCCACGGAGGTCTGGTCCAGACCCATTGCCTCGCCCATGGCGACGACCGCGAGCACGTTCATCACGTTGAAGCGTCCCCGCAGTGCACTGGTCACCTGCATCGGACCACGGGGGGTACGGATCGTGGCGGTGAATCCCCTGACACCGGAATCGAGTCGCTCGGGGGCCACGTCGGCGTCCGGGGAATCAATCCCGTAACGGACCACCGGGAGGTCGGCGGCCAGGCGTCGTCCGCAGGCGTCGTCCACGTTGACGGCCGCAGGCGGATTCGGGCCGTGCCCCTCCGGCCGGTCGAAGAGCAGCCGCTTCGCGTCGGAGTACGCCTCCATGGTGCCGTGATAGTCGAGGTGGTCGCGGGTGAGGTTCGTGAAGATGGCCCCGGCGAAGCGGATTCCAGCCACCCGCCCCTGATGCAGCGCGTGGGACGACACCTCCATCGCGCACGCCGTGTCGCCCGCCGCGAGCATGGCGGAGAGCAGGGCCTGCACCTCGACGCTCTCGGGCGTCGTGTGGGTGGGTACCGACGAGCGGCCTCCCACGCGCACCTCGACCGTGCCGATGAGGCCGGAGGGCAGTCCGGCCGCATCGAGCACCGACTGGGCCAGATAGGCACATGTGGTCTTGCCATTGGTTCCCGTGACGCCGACCACGGCCATGTGCCCGGATGGATCGCCAGCCAGCCGCGCGGCCATGATCGCCATGGCGGCGCGCGGGTCGTCGGCGACCACCTGGGGCACGGGCAGGTCGAGCAGCCGGTTCACCAGGAGCGCGGCCGCGCCGTGGGCCACCGCATCGGACGCGAAGTCGTGACCGTCCGCCCGCGATCCGGGGAGACAGGCGAAGACGTCACCGGGACCGACCTCGGCCGACCGGTACCGGATGGCGGCAATGTCTGGGGCGGAATCGCCCGGCACAACCAGCCGCGCGCCGGGCACGCCGCGGGTCAGTTCGGTGAGCCTCATCCGGTGGGCCACGTTACCAGCGCGGGCGGCGATGTCCCTACGGCGCGATGTGGAGCTGGCGGAGGGCGAATTCGGTGATGGCCTCAAACGCCGGGGCCGCGACCTCCCCGCCGTAGTAGCCCCCGGCGGACGGCTCGTCCACCATCACCGCCACCACTACGCCGGGACGCGTTGCGGGCGCATAGCCGACGAACGAGGCGATGTACTTCTCGGTGTACAGGCCGGTGCGAGGATCGATCTTGTTGGCCGTGCCGGTCTTGCCGCCAACCGAGTAGCCGTCGATCCTGGCCTCCCTGCCCGTGCCGTCGTCGCTCACGACCTTCTGGAGCATGATGTTCATCTGCTCTGCGGTCTGCGGGCTGATGACCTGCTGGCCCCGGGGGTGCGGGAGGACCCTGTCCCCGATCTTCCTCACGATGTGCGGCGGCACCATCCGGCCCCTGTTTGCGATGGCGCCATACGCCTCGGCGATCTGGGCCAGGGTCACCGTGATGCCCTGGCCGATCGGGATGTTGAGAATGGACACGCCCGACCAGTCCTCATATCCCGGCAGCGACCCGGCGACCTCGCCGGGGTAGTCGAATCCCGTCTTGGACCCGAACCCGAACTTCTGGATCCACTCGAAGGTCTTCCTCTCCCCGAGCCTCCGCGACACCAGAACGGTGCCAACGTTGCTGGAGTTCTGCAGGATCTCCTGCACGGTCCACGACACCGCCGGGCGGTAGTGGGCCTCTCCCAGCGTGCGGTCGTACAGGGTGAGCGTCTCGGGCACCGCGATGGTGGTGCTGCGCGTGACCACACCCTCCTCGATCGCGCCGGCAATGGCGACCAACTTGAACGTGGAGCCGGGCTCGTAGCCATCGGTGATGGACCGGACGCGCTCGGTCTCGGGCCTGAAGCCGTCGCGGTCGTTCGGGTCGAAGCCCGGCACCGTGGCGATGGCCAGCACCTCCCCGGTGTCGGGCCTCATCACGATCGCCGACGCGGCCACGGCGTTGTGCCGGTCCAGAACCTCGGAAAGCACCGCCTCGGTCTTCTGCTGGATGGCGCTGTCGAGGGTGAGGGTGATGGGGGTGCCGGGCGTGGGTGCGCGATCGCGAATGATGCGCAGTGCCTTCCCGTCGGGATCACGTGCCTCCTCGCGCATGCCCTCCCGCCCCTTGAGGCGCGACTCCATCGCCTTCTCGAGGCCCGTCAGGCCGACGCCCCAGTCATCCGTCATCCCCACGATCTGAGCCGCCACCGACCCGAGCGGGTACAGGCGCTTCTGGGTGTCCTGCAGGGTGATGCCCGGAAGGTCGAGGGCGCGCAGGTAGCGCTCCCGCTGCTGGTCCACCCCGGTATTGAGCATCGCGTAGCCGCCCCGTCCCGTGATTCGCCGTTCCACCTCCCGCACCGACAACCCGACCGCCGTCGCGATCCTCTCGGCGGTGCCGCGCGTGTCCGTGATCAGGTACGGCGTGGCCGTGACGGCCACGGCGTGCTTGTCCACGGCCAGCTCGCGGCCGTCGGCAGACAGGATGGGCCCGCGCGGAGCAGGCAACCGGATGGTGCTCTCATGCTGGTCCTGAGCCCTCTGTGACAGGGCGTCGGCCTCGACCGTGGCAATCCACCCGGCGCGCACGGCAACGATGCCCAGCACGCCCAGAACCGCGACGGTGATCATCTTCATGCGCCTGGAGGCCACCCGCTCCGCATCGGCCCGGGTGCGTGCCGCCTGACGGGCGTCAGCGCGTCCGCGGGGCCTGTCCGGGCGCAACCCGGGCCTCCTTCGGCACGCTCACGTAGGTCAGCCCGCTGCCCGGTGCCTGCACCATCCCCAACCGCAGGACTGCCTGATCCACCACCTTGCCGTCCTTCTGCGCCAGCACGGCGCGCAGGCGCAGGATGTCGGCCTGTGCCGCGTTGTACATGTCCACCGTGCGACCCGTCTGGGTTGTCAGGTTCAGCCGCTGGACGTTCACGAAGACGACGCCCCCGAGCAGTACCGCGATGAGCGGGATGAGCACCCATGCAAGGCGGATCCCCCGAAGGTGCAGGCGTTCCAGCAGCGTGGGCCGCCGGCTGTGGATGACACGCGGCCGGGGGCGGGGAGTCTCCCCGACCCTGGGACCGTCCCCGGGATACCCGCGCTCGGGAAGCGGACGCGCCACGCGGGCTGCTCCACCGCGGGTGCTCACGCGTCGGCCTTCCGGATCACCCTCAGGCGCGCGGAGTGTGCGCGGGGGTTCGCCGCGATCTCGGCGGTCACGGCCTTGACGGCCCGTGGCGTGACCATACGGCCCTCCGGCACCTTGCCGCAGCCGCAGACCGGGAGGTCCGGCGGGCAGATGCACCCGCGCGCGCGCTCGACCATGAAGCGCTTGACCATCCGGTCCTCGAGCGAGTGGAACGCGATGACCGCGAGGCGACCGCCGGGCCGGAGCAGGGCGAAGGCCTCGGGAAGAGCGCGCTGGAGGATGCCCAGTTCGTCGTTCACCTCGATACGGAGCGCCTGGAACACCCGCCTGGCCGGGTGGCCCCCGGCGAACAACGCCGGCGTGGGCACCGCGCCACGGATCACATCCACCAGATCACCCGTCGTGGTGATCGGCTGCTCGGCCCGGCGGCGCCCGATGGCCCGTGAGATCGGCTTCGCGTACCGCTCCTCGCCGTACTCGCGGAACCACCGGGTCAGGTCCTGCTCGTCGGCCCCGTTCACCAGATCGGCGGCGGTCGTCGCGAGCGAGGGGTCCATGCGCATGTCGAGCGGTGCCGGGCGCGAGTACGAGAACCCACGCGCCGCGACGTCCACCTGCATCGACGAGAGCCCGAGGTCCATCAGGACGATGTCCGCCCTCCCCCCCTGCTCAACCAGATCCCCGAGCCCCGTGGCGAAGTCGGCGCGCACAAGGCGGGCCGGGCACGGCATGGCGGGCAGGAGCGCCGTGAAGTGGCGAGCGGCCTCGGGGTCACGGTCGATGCCGACCAGATCCCCTGCGGGGCCGACCCGGGCCGCAAGGGCGGAGGCGTGCCCGCCCGCGCCGAAGGTGCAATCCACGACGGTCTCCCCGGGCTCCGGCGCCGTGAGCGCCAGGACCTGAGCGAGGAGGACCGGCGTGTGGGGGGCGCCGCCCGGTGCCGCCGGAGCGGCCTCGATGCGCGACGCCGCCGCCGTCATCCCCGGCCCCCATCCATTCGCTGCGCCAGCCGCGACGCGCGCCGGGCCACCCCGTCCTCGCGCAGGCGTGCGAACCGCGCGGCCAGATTCCCGGGGTTCCACAACTCCAGGTACGCCCCGGCGCCGACCACCTTCACCGTCCCGTCGAGCATCGCATGCTCGCGCAACTCACCGGGCACCAGGAGCCGTCCCTGCCTATCCAGCCCCTCCTGCTCGAACGCCCCGGCCAGAAGGAAGCGGCTGAGTTCGCGCTGGTCGTCGTCGAGCACGCTCATGCGTCCGAACGTCCCCTCGATGAATCCGGGCCACTCGAGGCGCGGCACCACCACCAGGCACTCATCCAGCCACCACGCGGTGACGGTGCCCGCGGCGAATGGCTCACGGAGGCGGGCCGGGATCGCCACCCGGAAGCGACCATCGAGGCTGCACTCGTAAGTGCCACTGAGCAGACGGGGAGCCACACCGGGAACGTACCCCCGTACTCCCCACTTTGCAACCCATTTACCCCCATCACGTGCCAGATCCACCCATTTCCCCACCCATCAGCATCTCGTAACGCGTCGTGCACCGTCAGCGCGGCAGGCGCAACGCATCGTGCGGTAAGAACGTGTGTTCCGTCCGACCCGGTTCGTACATTTGTTCGCATGAACCCGCGAACACACCTCACGCTCCTCCCACCCGTCCCGGGTGGAACCACCCCGGCCCCGCCGTCGCACCGCACACGGGCCGGCCGGCCGCCGGGTGGCCGTGCGGCGGGGGTCGCGGCACTCACGGCCGGGCTCACCGTCGGCCTCGCGCTCACGGCCATCGCGACTCTGACCACCCACCCCGGCCAGTACGCATCGCTGCTCCTTCCCGTCGCGGGGGCAGGCGCGATCACCCTTGCCGCTGCGTTCCGCAGCCGCGCCGTTGCGCAGAGGGGCAGAACGCGATCGGGCCGCGGCCGCACCGCCGCCCGCCGCCGCACGGTCCGACCGCGGCCACTGCTCGTGCACGACGTCTTCCGCCCGGTAATCGTCGGCAGCGGGTCCGTCGCGGCGCCCACAAGGCGCGCGGCGTAGCGCCAGGGCGCCGGGGGCGCTGCTCCCGCCCCGGCGCCCTGGCTCCATCACCCTGTCGGCGCACCCCAACCTGACAAGGCGCTAGGTTCCCGTCGTGGACCACCCCGAGCGTCTCGCCGTCTTCGGCGACATCCACGCGAACCTGCCGGCGCTCGAAGCGGTACTCCGGGCCATCGCCGACATGGGAATCACACGAGCGGTCCTCACCGGCGACATCGTCCTCCGGGGACTCGAACCGGAGAAGTGCGTCGCGTGCGTGCGTGCCACAGGGTGGCCCTGCGTCGAAGGCAACACGGACCGGCGCGTCGTGGGGAAGAAGGTCAAGGCCGGAACCCACCCGAGCGACATGCGGCCCGGCACCCGCACCTGGACCAAGACGATGCTCAGCGAGAAATCCCTCAACTGGCTGGACTCCCTTCCCCATCTCGCCGAGACCACTCTCGGCTCCCATCGCGTGGTCGCCGTACACGGCGACCTGCCCGGCCTGGAGGGCCACAGCGCCACGGATGCTCAGGTGATCGCCACCATGGATGCGCTCGGCGCAGACGTCCTCGTGACGGCCCACACCCACTTCGCCGCGGTCCGGTGGATCGGGGGGCGCCTCATGATCAACCCCGGCGCCGTCGGCGAGGGCGCACCCGATGACCAGCGCCCGTCATGGGCCTGGCTCGAAGCCGGCCCGCACGGCCTCCACGCGGCCATCGAGCATGTGGACGCCCCCCTCGCCCCGCCGCGCGACGCCGCGCACAGGAAGGGCGAGTAACAGGGAGGGTCAGCCGGGCGCGCGGCGGGCGACCGTCACCAGTTGACCCCCGCGCCCCACGGCACGGGCGCCTGCGGCCACCGGGATCAGAAGAGCGGCGAGAGCCCTGCCCGCCAGACCCCCCCGCGGGTTGACCTGCGGGTCGAGCCCCGGTGCCACCGAGTAGGCGATGCCGGCCGGGTACCCCCACCCACCACGTGTGCCGATCTCGGCGACCGCGAACCCCGATGCCCCGAGCACGAGGCGTAGCGAATCCTCATCCAGATGCCACCAGTGGCGCGCGGGCTCCCACCCGTGCCACCGCGGACCGAATGCCTGCGCCTCGGCCGAGGCGCGGTTCGGCACGGCGATGTTCAGCAGACCCGCGGGGCACAGGACGGAGGCCACGGTCCGGAGCCCCGCGTCCATGTCGGGGAGGTGCTCCAGCACGTGCCACAGCACCGCGGCGTGCGCGACCCGCCCCCCCATCACGGCGGGGAGGTCGCTGATATCGGCGCGCACCACCTCCACCGCCCCGGCCGGCAGCGACGACACCGCGACGTGAGCCCGCATCTCCTCAACCGGGTCCGGCTCGATCGCCACAACCCGGCACCCCAGAGCAGCCAGCGCCCGCGCCCGCAACCCCGACCCCGCCCCCACGTCCACCACCAGCGCACCCCGGGGCAGCCGTGCCGCCAGCCTGCGCATTCCCCCGGTCACCACCCGAGCGGCCACGAGGTCCACCCCCCACGGCGCCGGACCCGTGGAGGGGGCCGCGGGTGCAGCGCCCGGCGGCGGGTCGGTGAGCCCCACCCCGCAGATACGCGACGCGCACAGCCGCACAGCCGCCCGCCCCGTGCCCGTGCGATCGCGGGGCGTCAGAAGGAACCGCGTGCCCGCACCGCAGCGCGGGCACGGAATGGCGTCGCTCATCACGGCGACGATAACGGTTCAGCGCCCCTCGGCGGCCCACGGTGGCAACAGCACGGCGGGCGGGGCTGCGCTGGTCGGCCGCGGGCGGGCGGGCCCAGATGCGCGCGGCCTGACCGGGGCGGCCGGACGCGCCGGGACGATGGGCCGGAGGGGCGCCTCGAGCATCCCCAGGATCGCAGGCAGGGGGCGTACCGGCGCCCTGCGCCCGAGGGTCGTCGAGCGCACCGCCACAAGCCCGAGGACCACCACCACGACCACGATGACGATCCCGACGTACTCCGCGGTCGTGGAACCCCGCTCGCTCATGAACCCCCCATCGCCACGCCGACCTGACCCGCGAGTTCCATCAGCATCACCCCGAGGATCAGCAGCATCGCGCCCGGCACCATCACCAGCGCCACGACCAACTGGATGCGCGGTGCTGCGCGGGCGGCGCGGTCGCGGGCCCGCTGACGGCGCGTGGCGCGAAGCGCCTCGGCCTGCCCGGCAAGGGCGATGGCGAGCGGCGTGCCGAGCTCCTCCGCCTGCAGCAGCGACGCCACCAGCCGGCCCACGTCCTCCGACCCCGTCCGCGCCGCCAGGCCTTCGTAGGCGGCGCGGCGCGGGGTACCCAGCGCCTGATCCGCCAGCGTCACCCCGACCTCATCCCCCAGGGGTCCCCCCAGCCGCTCGGACGTGAGAGCCAGCGCGGGGTCGAGGGCCATGCCGGCCTCAACGCAGATAACCATGAGGTCGAGCAGATCGGGCAGAGCATCCACGATGCTGCGCTGGCGCTCGCGCGCGCGCCGGGCGATGGCGCGGTCGGGGAGCAGCCGGCCGAGCACGGCCCCCACGGGTACGAACACCAGCAGCACCGGGGCGAGAAGTCCCATCAGGGAGCCCACGACGGATCCCACGGCCGCCCCGCCCGCGCGGGCGCGGACGACGGCGGGCGCAGCCACGTGAGACACCAGCCCGGCGGCAACCAACGGCGCACGGCCGACGCGCCCCCCGATGGCCTGACCCACCCGGCGCGGAACGGGAACCGCGGCCAGAGCGCGCACGACCACGGGGAGCGCCCTCCCGGCGGGGTCGGACCCATGCCGCCGCAGATGCGCGAATCCCAGCACCGCAGAGAGCACGGCGGCCATGCCGACCAGCACGGGAAGCGGGATCATCATGGCCGGACCGCGGCGATGCGGCTGATCATCAGGATGCCCGCCGCCTGCAGGGCCACCGACGCCACCACGACGGTGGCCCCGACGGGAGTGCCGACCGTGCGGGCGATCAGGCCCGGGGCAGCGGCCTCGGCCAGCGCCGCGCCGAGCACGGGCAGAGCCGCAACCATCCAGGCGGTCGCCCGGGCCTGCGCGGTCGCCCCCCGTAACTCGCGGGCGAGCCTCCCGCGCTCCTCCAGACGTGCCGACATGTCCCTGAGCGCGCGCGCCAGATCCCCGCCCGTGCGGCGCTGCACGAGGATCGCAGTGACCAGCAGTCCCAGGTCGGGGTCGGGCAGGCGCACTGCCATCCCGTTCAGGGCGTCGTCCACCCGTGCACCCAGATCCATCTCGGCGGACACCCGGCGGAGTTCCACGCCGAGGGGTGGCGGGGTATCGCAGGCAGCGCGCACGAGGGCCTGACGCAGCGACAACCCCGCCGCCACCGCGCTCGCGAGCATCTGCGCCACGGACGGCACTGCATCCGCCACCCGGCGCAGGCGACGCCGGTCGGCCGCGGTGAGCACCTCCCGTACGGCAACCGGCCCGACCAGGAGGCCGGCGAGAGCGATAACGGGGCTACGCAGAACCACGAGCAGCACCGCTGCTGCTGCTGCGCTGACGCCCACCGCTGCTGCGAGGACGAGGTCTCCGGGCAGGCCGAGGCCGGCCCGGGCGATCCGGCGCGACAACGCCTGGCCACCCGGGAGCCGCCGCAGGAGGGCATCCCCCGGCCGACGGGCCGTTCCGGGCGGCCGGGCAATGATGAGCCCGCGTGCGCCGAGCACCATGGCCACGGCCGACCCCGCCGCGAGCAGCGGCGCGACGGGGGCGTTCACGACGACGCGTCCATCAGGGTGGTGAGCCCGAGCCGCTCACGCCATGCCACGCCGTCCGGCACCCACACGAATCGCCCTCCCCCATCCGTGTGCCAGCGGCAGAGACGCCGCGCCACGGGGCCGTCCGGACCCCGTACGACCTCTGCCAACTCCACCGAGCGTCGGACACCGTCGGCACCGCGCGCCTGGTGAACCACCAGGTCCACCGCGCTCGCCACCTGATCTGCAACCGCGACCCAGGGCAACTCGAGGTCGCCCATCAGAGCGAGGGTCACCAGCCGCCGCAGGGCCTCGCCCGGCGAGGACGCGTGCAGCGTGGACAACGACCCCTCATGCCCCGTGGTCAGCGCGCTGATCATGTCGAGCGCCTCACCGCCGCGGACCTCGCCGACGATGATCCGGTCGGGCCGCATGCGCAGGGCGTTACGCACAAGGGCCCGTATGGACACCGCGCCGCGCCCCTCCACCCCCGGTGGCCGGGACTCCAGCCGCACCACGTGGGCCAGCGGGAGCCGGAGCTCTGCGGCATCCTCGATGGTGATCACCCTCTCCGTAGGGCCGATGGCCGCGCACAGCGCGGCCAGAGTGGTGGTCTTGCCGCTGCC
>CAMAVU010000020.1 GCA_945861935.1 Bifidobacterium breve
CTCGCGCTCGGCCTCGCGGATGCGCTGCAGGACGACCTGCTTTGCCGTCTGTGCGGCGATGCGACCGAAGTTGTCCGTGCTCACGGCGACGGGGTGGATCACGTCCGGTCCATAGGCGGACCAGTCGATGTCCGGGGGCGGCGGCTCGAACTCATCGGGGTCCATCCCCTCGGGGACCTCCGGCTCCGGCCGCGGCAAGGTCTGCAGCACCGACCCCTCGGGGAGCACGAGCTGGTTCACCTGCATTTCGCCTGTCTCGCGATCGATGTCCACCCGCGCCCACTCGACGGCGCCGGCCGTCTTGCGGTACGCGGCGAGAAGGGCATCCTCCAACGCCTCGAGGAGGATCTCCGAATCGATCCCCTTCTCGCGCTCGATCTGCTTGATCGCCTCGATGATCTCGCGGTTCAACTCAGGCTCCTGCCCTCACTGGGAACATTGCTCGTGCACACCACCCGGGCGCGCCGCACCGCTTCCCGCAGCACGACCACATCGCCGTCCGGGGTCGCCACGGTAAGGGCGTCATCGCTGGCAGCGGTAAGAATCCCCGACACCGACCTGCTGCTGCCGGGGATGCTCCCCGCGTTGACGCCCAGCCTCACCGTCTCGCCGATGGCGGCCACGAAGTGGCGCGTCACCCTGAGCGGCGGCTCCGGCCCCGGGGAGGATACCTCCACCGCATAGCGGTCGCGAAGGCCGGCGTCACCAAGCACCCGCGTGACCTCCGCGCACAGTGCGTGGTCGACCTGCCCGGGGTGATCGATGACGACCGTGAGCGTGCCGGAACCCACGCGACCGACGACCCGGGCCGCACGGAGGTCAACCTCCGGAAGCCCGCGCGCCAGAAGCGCCTCCACCTGCTGCTCGATCGTTGTCGCCGCCTCGGTCGTGCCGTCCGTCCTCCGCTTGATGCCAATAAAAAAGCGGGTCTCCCGACCCGCTCCCCCGGGTGCCACCTGTGAACAGCCGGCGACCTGCCGAGGGTATCACAGGTCCCTGAGCGCCCTACGCGCGGCGGGCCCGCCCGAGGGCACCCGAATCAAGGACCAGCGTCACGGGTCCGTCGTTCACGAGCGATACCTCCATCATGGCGCCGAAAACCCCGCTGGCGACGCTGATGGCGGCCTCCCGCAGTGCCCCGGCGAACGCATCCACGACGGGTGCGGCGTGCTCCGGGCTGGCGGCTCCGGCCCACGACGGGCGGTTCCCCCGCCGGACATCGCCCAGGAGGGTGAACTGGCTGACCACCAGCGCCTCGCCGCCGACATCGGCCAGGGTCCGGTCGAACCCGCGGTCCGCGTCGTCCGGGAACAGCCGCAACGCCGCCACCTTGGCCGCCATGCGCCGTGCGACCGGCTCCTCGTCCCCGTCCTCAACGCCGACGAGGAGCAGGTACCCACGGCCGATCGCCCCCACCGGAGTGCCCTCCACGCGCACCTCGGCCGAGCGCACCCGCTGCAGGACGATCCGCACGCGGTCATCGTACGAAGCGCCCGGCTACCGTGCCCCCATGGCGGACGCCGCAGCACGGGTGCAGGAGTGGCTCGACGGCATCGGCGTTGATGCGGAGCGCCGCGGCGCCGCGGACTGGTCCATCCGGGTCCCCTCCTCACGGCGTGGGATCGTGGCCGTGGCGGCCCACGCCGGTGAGCGCACCCTCGTGTTGCGCGCCTTCTTCATGCGCGGCCCGGACCGCGCCCACGCCGAGGTGTACCGGCGGGCACTGCGCAAGAACCTCGATATGCACCACTGGCGGTTCGCCGTCGACGATGCGGGAGACCTCTGGATGACCGCTGAGGCCACCATCGCCCGGCTCGGGCCCGATGCGCTCGACGGCCTCCTTGGTCTGCTGTCGACCTACGTCGACGAGATCTTCGACGGGATGCTCCGGCGCGGCTTCGAGGTATCCGGATCCCCCCGACCGGACACGCCCCCGCCCACCCCCGGCCAGGTGCGGTAGCACGACCTCGTTGCGCTTGAGGGTGGCGAACGTGACGGACGACGGGGCGGCAGGGCCTCGCGCCACCCGGGGATCTAGGCGGATACCGTCCTGGCGGGCACCAGCGGGCGGGCCGCATCGAGGATGTGCTCCGCGCACGCACGCTTGCTCATGCGGGGGAGCGCGATCTCGGCCTCCCCCGGCCCGATGATCGTGATGATGTTGTCCGGTCCCCCGAACGCGGCGCCTGCGACCGCGGCGTCGTTGTGCACGACGATGTCCACGGCCTTGCGGTCCCGCTTCGCCCGCGCGCGCCCGAGGCCGTCGGGACCGTGCTCGACGGCGAAGCCGATCAGCACCTGATCGTCACGCAGAGCGGCCAGCTCGGCGAGGATGTCCGTTGTGCGCTCCAGGGCCACCGTGAGGGACTCGGCCTCCGCCTTGTCCATCTTCCCCCCCGCCGCCGCGACCGGCCGGTAGTCCGCCACCGCCGCGCACATGAGGAGCAGGTCGGACGACGTGAACTCGGCACGGCAGGCATCGCGCATCTCGCGGGCCGTCGGCGCGTTCACGTACCGGATGCCGGGCTGGCGAGGAAGGTCCACGTTCGCCTGGACGACCACCACCTCGGCGCCACGGTCATACGCGGCTGCGGCCAGAGCCCACCCCATCCGACCGCTCGAGTGGTTCCCGACGTATCGCACGGCGTCGATCGGCTCGCGGGTACCGCCCGCGGAGATGAGAACACGCACCCCGGCCATGTCCTTCACGGCCGCGGTCCCTGCCAGGGCCGCCTCCACGGCCGCGACGATCACCGCTGGCTCCGCGAGGCGCCCCGGACCCACGGCGCCGTCGGCCAGGAGCCCGGTATCGGGATCCACGAGGTGAACGCCGTCGGCGCGCAGGGTCTCGATGGTGCGGGCGGTAGCCGGGTGCAACCACATGGCGGTGTTCATGGCGGGTGCCACGACGACGGGCCCGCGGAAGGCCAGGTAGCAGGATGTGAGGAGGCTGTTCGCGGCGCCGGTCGCCATCTGCGACATGGTGTTCGCAGACGCCGGGGCGATGAGCATGAGGTCCTTGCCACCCGTGACATCCAGGTGGTGGTATCCCGGCTGCCCGGCGTCACCGAACAGGTGGGTTCCCACCTCGCGCCCCGAAAGGGCGGCGAACGATGCCGACCCCACGAACCTCTCCGCCGTGTGGGTCATGACCACGCTCACGCCGTGCCCGTGCCGCTGGAGGATGCGCAGCACGTCCAGACTCTTGTAGGCGGCAATGCCGCCCGTCACTCCCATGAGGATCTCAGCCACGGCCGGGAGGGTATCCCCCTCCCGGCCCGAGGGTGAAATGCCCCGTTCATCTTCGCGTGCGCGGGGGCGCATTCCGCCGTCAGGCGATCTCGGCCCCGATCACGGCGACGAGCCCGTCGGTCGCATCCGCCACGGAGTCGTTGAGGATGACGTGGTCGAACTCCCCCCTCGCCGCCATCTCCACGCGCGCCACCTCGAGGCGGGCCGCGACTTCCTCCTCGGCGTCGGTGCCGCGTGCCCGGAGGCGCCGGGCCAGTTCCACGAGTGACGGCGGCTCGATGAAGATCGACACCGAGTCCGGCCGTGCCCGGCGGACGTTGCGTGCCCCCTGCAACTCGATCTCGAGGATGACCGATCGGCCCGTGCCCATGATCCGGTCGAGTTCGCTTCCGAGCGTGCCGTACCGGTTGCCCGCGAACTCGGCGTGCTCGAGGAACGCCTCCTCCCCGACGAGACGGGCGAACTCCGCCCGGCTCATGAAGTGGTACTCCCGGCCGTCAACCTCGCCCGGGCGTCGTGCGCGTGTGGTCGCCGATACCGCCACCGCGAGGGCGGGCACCCTCTGCAGGGCGCCCTGGATGAGGGTCCCCTTGCCGGCGCCGGACGGACCCGACACCACGAAGACACGGGTGCGGGCCGCTACCGGACGCGCAGGAGATCGACCAGCTCACCCCGCTGCCGGTCCGACAGGCCCCCGAGCGTCTTGCCCTGGGAGATGCGGCAGTGGTTGAGCAGGCGGGTGGCCTTGACCTTCCCGTACTTCGGCGCGGCCACGATCATGTCGAACACCTTGGCCGTGAGGACGTATTCGGGCGGCGACTCGATGAGCGCGTCGACGGAAAGGGCGCCCGACTTGAGGTCCTTCTTCAACTGTGCACGGAGGGAGCGGATCTCATTCGCGCGACGGAGGGCGTCCATCCTCTGGTCGAGAGATCTCTGGGGGGTCTGCCCGGCCTTTGAGTGTGTCGCCATCGTCGGCGACTGTACCGCCCGGGGGCGGTCATGCCAACCACGCGTTCACGGACGTGGTACCGACCTCAGCGGCGGGTCAGGTCCTGAAGGGCCAGAGTCATCCCGGTCGCCGGGTCGAGACCGAGCGCCTGCGCAGCAGCCTCGGCCGCCTGAATCGTGGTGATGCAGGGCACCCCCGCGCGCACTGCCGCCCGCCGGATGATCGCTCCGTCGGCGCGGTCGCCGCGGCCGCTGGGCGTGCACACCACCATCGCCACCTCGCCGCCGAGGATCAGGTCGGCGACGTGGGGGGGTCCGTCGGACACCTTGTTGACCTCGCCGACAGGGACGCCAGCGGCAGCGATGGCGGCTGCGGTGCCGCGCGTCGCCACGATGCCGAGTCCTGCGGCATGGATCTCCGCGGCGATGGCAGGGAGGCGGGCCTTGTCCTCTTCACGCACGGACAGGAACACGGTTCCGGACCGGGGGAGCGCCTGGCGGGCACCCCGTTGCGCCTTCGCAAAGGCCTCGGTGAACGTGGCACCGATACCCATCACCTCTCCGGTGGAGCGCATCTCGGGCCCGAGCACAGGGTCCGCCCACGGGAATCGGGAGAAGGGCAGCACGGCCTCCTTCACCGCGACGTGCCCCATCGCGTTGTCCGCCGGGAGATCGAGGTCACCGATCCGAGCGCCCAGCATGAGCCGGACCGCGTGCGCCACCACCGGAACGCCCGTCGCCTTCGCCACGAAGGGGACCGTGCGAGAGGCGCGCGGGTTGGCCTCGATCACGTAGGCAGTCCCGTCGCGCAGGGCGAACTGGACGTTGAGCAGCCCCCGTACCCCGATGGCCTCGGCGAGCAGGGCAGCCTGGCGCCGCACATCCGTGACCGAGTCCGGCGAAATCCCCTGGGGCGGCAGCACGCACGCGGAGTCGCCCGAGTGGATACCGGCCTCCTCCACGTGCTCCATGACGCCCGCGATCCACGTGGACTCCCCATCGCACAGCGCGTCGACATCAATCTCCGTCGCACCTGCCAGAAAGCGGTCCACCATCACGGGGCCCTCCGGCGACTCGCGCACCAGCCACGCGCGCAGTTCGTCCGGGCCCGACACGATGGCCATGGCGCGCCCGCCCAGGACATAACTCGGACGCACCAGCGCCGGGTAGCCCACATGGTCGGCCGCCGCCAGAAGCTCGGCCTCGCCCTCCGCCATCGCCCAGGGTGGTGCCTGGAGTCCGAGGTCGCCCAGGAGCGCACCGAACCGACCCCGGTCCTCGGCCAGATCAATGCGATCGGGCGGCGTTCCCAGGATGGGTACCCCGGCCGCCTGCAACGGGGCCGCGAGTCGCAACGGGGTCTGGCCGCCGAGTTGGGCGATGACCCCCACGGGCTGCTCCGCCCGGCAGATGTCGAGGACCGCGTCGAGCGTGACCGGCTCCATGTACAGGCGGTCGCTGACGCCGTGATCGGTGGAGACGGTCTCGGGATTGCAATTCACCATGATCGCCGCGTACCCGAGTTGCTGTGCGGTCTGCGCCGCATGCACGCAGCAGTAGTCGAATTCGATGCCCTGCCCGATACGGTTGGGACCGGAGCCCAGCACCACCACGGACGGGCGCCCGAGCGGCGTCGCCTCCCCCTCTGTGCCGAAGGTCGCGTAGTAGTACGGGGTGACCGCCGCGAACTCGGCCGCGCACGTATCCACCGCGCGGTAGGACGGATGGACACCCAGGGCGTGGCGGCGGCGGCCCACCTCGGCCTCGCTCGCCCCCGTCCACGCACCGATGTCGCGGTCGGTGAGGCCCCGGCGCCGGGCCCCGAGCATCTGGTCGTGATCCATGTCGTCGAGCGCGCGCGGCAGGTCGTCCGCGGCAGTCGCGAACGCCGCGATCTCATGCGTGAACCAGCGGTGAACCCCCGTGGCCCCATGGAGGTCCTCCGGCGATGCGCCGCGCTGCGCTGCCCACACCATCAGGTCGAACCGGTCCCACGATGGCTTCTGCAGGCGCTCGAGCGCATCGGCCACCGAGGTCGGCTCGTCGAGGCGCGCATCCAGTTCGCGGGCCGACATTGCCTTGCCGAAGGCCTCGGCGAAGGTGCGCCCGAGGGCCAGAACCTCCCCCACGCTCTGCATGTAGGTCGAGAGCGGGATGCGATCCTCCGTCAACTTCTCGAAGGCGAAGCGGGGCACCTTCACTGCCACGTAGTCGAGCGTGGGCTCGAACGACGCAGGCGTGACCTGAGTGATGTCGTTGGGAAGTTCATCGAGCGTGTAGCCGACCGCAAGGCGGGCCGCGATACGCGCGATCGGGAAGCCCGTGGCCTTGGAGGCGAGCGCGGACGAGCGCGAGACCCGGGGGTTCATCTCGATGACCACCATCTCGCCGGTTTCGCGGTTCAGCGCGAACTGCACGTTGGCCCCACCGGTCTCGACACCGACGGCGCGAACCACATCAATCGCGGCATCGCGGAGCATCTGCTGCTCACGGTCGTCGAGCGTCATCGCGGGGGCGACGGTCACCGAGTCGCCGGTATGCACGCCCATCGGATCGAGGTTCTCGATCGTGCAGACGATCACGGCGTTGTCGTTGCGGTCGCGGACCACCTCGAGTTCGATCTCGTCCCACCCGATGACCGAGCGCTCCATGAGCACCTGATTGATCGGGCTGGCGGCCAGGGCATTGGCGACGACGGCATCGAGGTCGTCCGGCCCCAGGGCCACGCCGCCCCCCTCTCCTCCGAGGGTGAAGGCCGGACGCAGGATGATCGGGTACCCGAGCGCCTCTGCCGCCGCGTACGCCGAGGCCGGGTCCGTGGCGATCCGGCTCTCGAGGACGGGCACGCCAGCCTGCCGCATGCACACCTTGAACAGGTCACGGTCCTCGGCGCGGCGGATCACGTCCACGTCGGCCCCGATGAGTTCCACGCCGTGGCGATCAAGGATGCCGGCCTCGGCGAGGTCGATGGCCAGGTTCAGGGCGGTCTGACCGCCGAGGGTCGGCAGGATCGCATCGGGCTGCTCGGCCTGGATGATCTTCTCGACCGCCTCGATGTCGAGGGGCTCCACATACGTGCGGTCGGCCACGTCGGGGTCGGTCATGATCGTGGCGGGGTTCGAGTTGACCAGCACGATGCGGTAGCCCTCGTCGCGCAGCGCCCGGCACCCCTGAGTGCCCGAGTAGTCGAACTCCCCGGCCTGACCGATGACGATCGGACCGCTCCCCAGCACCATGATGGTGCGCAGGTCCTCGCGGCGCGGCATCAGCCCGCCAGCCGGCTGCGGAAGGCGTGGAAGAGGTAGCGCGCGTCGTGTGGCCCCGGCCGCGCCTCGGGGTGGTACTGCACCGACGACGCCATGAGGTCCGGGGCCGCGATGCCCTCCACGCTGCCGTCGAACAGGCTCGTCCGCGTGACGGTGATGCCGTCGGGCAGCCGGTCGGCCACGACCGCGTAGCCGTGGTTCTGGACCGTGATCTCCACGACGCCGTCCTCTGCCCGCTGGACCGGGTGGTTCGCGCCCCGATGCCCGAACGGCAGTTTTTCGGTGCGAAGTCCGAGCGCGTGCGCGAGCAGTTGGTGCCCCAGGCAGATGCCGAACACGGGGACCCGTCCCAGAACCCCCGTGAGCGCGTCGATGACGGGCACGCAGGCCGCCGGATCACCAGGTCCGTTCGAGATGAACACACCCTCGGGACCCAGGGCAAGAATCTCCGACGCGGTGGTCCCGGCCGGCACGACCTGCACGCGCATCCCGGTGCCCGCGAGCCCACGGAGGATGCCCTCCTTCATCCCGCAGTCCACGGCGACGATGGTGGGACCGTCGTCACCCAGCACCCGCCGCGGCCCGGCGGCCTCCTGCGACAGGTCGCGACCGTCGAGCACGGGGTGCTCACGCACCTGCGCGAGCAGTTCCTCGGCACCCATCTCCGTGCTGACACCACCGCGCATCGCGCCGTGGTCGCGCAGGTGCCGGACCAGACGCCGTGTGTCGGCGTCCTCCACCGCCACGACCCCGCATTCCCGGAGCCAGGTGCGGAACCCCACCGGGCCCGCCACGCCGGGGGCGTCACCGATGCGGGTGGCGATGACCGCCGATGGCCAGACCTTCCCGCTCTCCAGGCAGGCGTCGCCGGTTCCGTAGTTCCCGATCATTGGTGCGCTGAACGCGAGGACCTGACCGAGGTACGAGGGGTCGGTGACGGCCTCCTGATAGCCGCTCATCCCGGTCGTGAACACCATCTCGCCGAGGGCAGTCCCCGGTGCGCCGACCGCCCGGCACGGCAGCACCATGCCGTCCTCAAGAACGATGACCGCCCCGCTCATCGTGCCTCCGCCGCAGTCGCCGCACCGCGTGGCCCCGACGCCCCGGCATGCCCGCACACGGCGCGCACCGGACCGCCCCTCCTCATGCACTCCTCCGGAAGACATCCTGCCCACCGGCGAGCGTCATCATCACGCGCCCGGTCACGTGCCGTCCCGCGAACGCGGCATTGCCGGACTTGCTGGCATACGGCCGATCACCCACGCGGTCCACGCCCGCCAGGTCCACCACCACCAGATTGGCCGTGGCGCCATCCGCGAGGGCGGGCACGGGCAACCCGAAGATGCGCGCAGGGGTGGTGCTCATACGCAGCACGAGGTCGTCGAGAGACATCCTTCCGCCGACGACCAGTTCGGTGTGGCACGCCGCGAAGGCCGTCTCGAGCCCGATCACGCCGAACGGCGCCTCGGCGAACGGGCGCTCCTTCTCGTCGGTCAGATGCGGGGCGTGGTCGGTCGCGATGCAGTCGATCGTGCCGTCCAGCAACCCGTCGATGAGCGCCTGGCGGTCGTCCTCCGACCTCAGCGGGGGATTCATCTTCACCCGCGCGGGGTCGGGATCGGCGCCCACGGCATCCTCGGTGAGCAGCAGGTGGTGGGGGGTGACCTCAGCCGTGACCATGATCCCGCGCCCCTTCGCCCGGCGGATCTCGTCCACGGTCCCGCGGGCGGAGACATGGCAGATGTGGATCCGGGCGCCCTCGTAGTCGGCCAGCGCGCAGTCGCGGGCCACCTGCACGGCCTCGGAGACGCCGGGAATGCCCGCCAGCCCGAGGCGGGCGGACACCACGCCTTCGTGCATGACCCCCGCACCCGACAGGGCCATGTCCTCCTCATGGAGGGTGAACAGGAGACCGGTCGCGCTCTGATACTGAAGGGCACGGCGCATGACCAGCGCGCTGCCGACGGGCACGCCGTCGTCCGAGAGCGCGGCTGCGCCGGCATCGGCCAGATCGCCGTGCTCGGTGAGCGACTCCCCCGCCTGCCCCACCGTGATCGCCGGGATGAACCCGGTCGGCACCACCGCCTCGCGCCCGGCCCGCTCGAGAAGCGACCCGAGGATGCTCGCGTTGTCGGTGGGCGGCTGGGTGTTGGGCATCGCGAGCACGGTCACCACGCCGCCCGCTGCCGCGCTGGCCGTACCGCTGGCGATGTCCTCGGCATCCTCCTTGCCCGGCGTGCGCAGGTGAACATGCACGTCCACAAGGCCGGGAATGACGGTGAGGCCAGTGCCATCGAACTCGTCCAGGCCGTCGGGGTCGCCCCCGATCACACCGTCCCGGACCACGAGGTCACCGGTGCGGTCAATGCCCGACGCCGGGTCCAGGATGCGCGCCCCGCGGATGACCACGCTCGCACCACGGCCGGGACGCTGCGGCAGGCGCACGCGCGGATTGGACGGCCAGATGCTCACGCGGCCTCCAGGGCCATGTCCCCGGTGCCGGGCTCGCTGGCGGCGCCGGCGAGCACGTCGTACAGAACTGCCATCCGCACCACCAGTCCGTTCGCCGCCTGGGCCTCGATGAGGGCATCGGACCCATCCACGACCGCCCCGCTGATCTCGACCCCCCGGTTGACGGGGCCGGCATGCATCACCCGCTGCCCGGGCCTCAGGCGGGCGTGGTTCACCTGATACATCCGGGCGTACTCCTCCAGCGAGGGAACGAAGCCCCCCTCGCCCATGCGTTCGAGTTGCATCCGCAGCACGTACACGACGTCCGCATCGGCGATGTCGCGGATATCGGACGACACCTCCACCCCGAATGCCTCGCCGAGGTGCCGGGGCACCAGCGTGGGCGGCGCGACCACCGTGACCCTGGCGCCCATCATCCGGAACGCCCGGAGGCCGGACCGGGCAACGCGCGAGTGCAGCACGTCGCCGACTATCGCGATGTGAAGGCCGTCCGGGGAGCCGACCTCGTGCTGCACCGTGTAGAGGTCGAGGAGCGCCTGGGTGGGATGCTCGCCCGCACCGTCGCCGGCGTTGATCACGGCAGCATCGGTGTACCTGCCGGCGAGGGCGCACGCGCCCACCTGGGGGTGCCGGATCACGAAGACGTCGGGTCCATAGGCCTCGAGGGTGAGGATGGTGTCCTTGAGCGTCTCACCCTTCTCCATGCTCGTCCCCGAGCCCCGGATGCTCACCACGTCGGCTGACAGGCGCTTGGCGGCCAGTTCGAACGACGTGCTCGTGCGCGTGGAGGGCTCGAGGAAGAGGTTCACCACCGTGCGCCCGCGCAGAGTCGGCACCTTCTTGATGTCGCGCTCCATCACCGCGCCGAACCTCTCCGCGGTCCCGAGGATCCGTGCGATGTCGTCCGGCGACAGGTCACCGATACCGAGCAGCGAGGTGCGCGCGCTCATGCGGCATCCTCGAGAACCACCTCGTCGCGCCCGTCCACCTCGACCAGACGTACCGTGATCCGCTCCCCGTGACTGGTGGGGAGGTTGCGGCCCACGTAGTCGGGGCGGATCGGCAGTTCGCGATGCCCGCGGTCCACGAGCACCGCCAACTCCACCTTCGGCGGCCGCCCGTAGTCGAACACCGCATCAATGGCGGCCCGGACGGTGCGGCCCGTGTAGAGCACGTCGTCAACGAGCACCACGGCGTGACGCTCGATGTCAAAATCGAGGATGGTCTCGCCGACCACCGGCACGAGGCCCTTCCGGCCCCCGCCGACCCCGACGTCATCCCGGTAGAGCGCGATATCCACCGAGCCGATCGCCGGCCGGGCCCCCGAGAACTCCTCGATCAGCGCGCGGAGTCGCTCCGCCAGCGGCACGCCGCGGGTGTGCAGGCCCACAAGGGCGATCCCGGAGGGGTCGGCATGGTGCTCCACGATCTCGTGGGCGATCCGCGCCACCGTCCGCCGGCACTGATCGGCATCGACCAGGACCTTCCCCATATGGCCTCGTTGCTCCTTCCCGGCCTCACAGGACCGGTGTTAAAGGCTTGCGCCCGGCAGCGTAGCAGGGGCGCGATCCGGTGCCACGTCCCCCCTCGCCCCCTTCCCCAGGCGATCCTGGACCGGGATGAGACGCGGCTCCCCGCGGTCGCGGAAGGGGATCTCGACCTGATCGAAGTCTCTCGGCACGATGACCCCGGCGAGTTCCTGCTCTGCCTCACGCCGGATGTCGCCCGGCTGAACCCGGGTGGAGAGATGGGTGAGCGCCAGCAGGCGCACGCCCGCACGGGCAGCGAGCGCGGCGGCCTCACGGGCGGTGGAGTGGCGTGTCTCGATGGCGCGATCAGCGTCCTCGTGGCAGAACGTGGCCTCGTGCACCAGCAGGTCCGCCCCCGCGGCGGCTTCCTCCGTTCCCGCGCACGGACGGGTGTCGCCCGAGAAGACCACGACCCTCCCCGGTCGGGTGTCGCCCATCACCTCGGCGGGCCACACCACACGGCCCGACTCCGTGGTCACCTCACCACCACGCTGCAGCACACCGAAGTCCGGGCCGTACCGGACCCCGAGCGCCTGCGCCGCCGCGACGTCGAACACGCCGGGGCGGTCATCCTCGACGATGGCGTACCCGAGGGAGCGAGTGCCGTGATCGGTATGGAAGGCGCGCACCACCACCCCGTCGTCGCGCAGCACCTCGCCGGGGCCGACCTCGCCGACCTCGAGGTGAAACGGGAGGCGGCCGATCAGGACGTGGAGGGCCTGCATCAGGTCGTCCACACCGGCTGGCCCGAGCAGGAGCAGGGGCTCGTCCCGCCCGCGGAGCGCGAAGGTCTTGAGCATGCCCGGCAGGCCGAGGACGTGATCGCCATGGAGGTGGGTCAGGAGGACGGCATCCACATCGGACAGACCCACGCCCGAGCGCAGCAACTGGCGCTGGGTCCCCTCTCCGCAGTCCACGAGCCACCGCCGGGCACCGCGGCTGACCAGGGTCGCCGACGTGCCGCGCGCGGAGGTGGGGACCGAGGCGGACGTGCCGATGAAGGTGATGATCAGATCCATGTCACGACTCTACGCCTGACCTCACGGGTGATCGGGACGGCCCGACGTGTCTAGACTGGCCCCGCACGCGCGCGTAGCTCAGTGGATAGAGCACTGGCCTCCGGAGCCAGGGGTCGCAGGTTCGAATCCTGCCGCGCGCGCTGCCGGGGTACCACTGCAGGGGAGGATTCCGCACGTGAGCGAACCGATGTGGAGCGTTGCACTGCCCGCCGGCGCGGAGCCCCCCTTCCAGGTATGGGTGAACGGCGAGCCCCGTGAGGAGGGCACCGACTACGTCGTGCAGGGGCGCTGGCTGAGGTTTCACGCACCGCTCACGCCGAAGACGCGCGGGCGCGGATTCGGGAAGCGCATGATGCTCGTCGCCGGGATCGGGGTGTACGGCGACCAGAAGGCCGATGTGGTGGATCTGCGCTACCAGGCCGGGGGACGCATGCAGCACGCCACGGATCTCCCCATCCTCCCACCCGAAGAGACTCCGGACGGCGCCACGGCCGGGTAGGCCCCGGGCACTACGCCACGAGGGCGCCGAGGAGGTCGTCCCGCCACCTCTGCGCATGCACGAAGCCGGGCGGCGGATCCCCCGGGACGGCCTGATCGGCGAGCATGGCTTCCACCAGCACGCCGCCCATCGACAAAGCGGCAATACCCGGCGGGAGGTGGTCGGGGCGCAACGCCCCGCGCCCGGCGCACAGGTGGTGAACCAGTTCCGTCTGGGTGGGGCGGTCGTCCTCGACCGCTGCGTACCGCCCCGGCGGGGCCGCAGCAGCCGCGACGAGCGCGGCGGCGGCATCGCGCGCACCCACCAGCGCCAGGTGGTTCCCGCCGGGCCCGACGATCCGCACACGGCGCATCTGCAGCCCCCGCGCGAGGTCACGGATGAACCCGCCGGGGCCGTACACCCACGGCAGCCGCACGACCCGCGTTGACGGGCCCGCAAGAGCGGCCTCGGCGGCGAGAGCCGGGTGCGCGATGCGCAGTGGCCCCGTCCCGTCGCCAAGCCCGCACGAGGCCATCACGAGGGTCGCCCCCGGTGCCGCGGCATCGGAAACAGCCAGTGCGCCCTGCGCGGCCAGCCGCTCGAGGCGGCGCATCTGCCGACCGCGGAGCGGCGGTGCGATCCCCGGCGAGGCCGCGTGGAACACCACGTCGGCTCCCGCGACATGGCCCTGCCATGCACCCGGGGCGTCGAGGTCACCCCGGACGGCCAGGGCTCCGCGTTCCCGGAGATCACGCGCGGAGGCATCGGTGCGGCAGAGCGCGGTCACCTCGACGCCCTGTGCGATGAGCAGGTCCACCAGCGGCGTCCCCACGAGCCCGGTCCCGCCGGTGATGAATGCCCTCTGCGAGGCGGTCAGCCCCCCGCGACGGCAGGAAGGATCGTGACCTCCTGGCCGTCGGCCACCGGTGTGTCGATCCCCTGATCGAACCGCACGTCCTGACCGGCCACGAACACGTTGACGAAGCGCCGGAGGGCGCCATCCTGAGTGACCCGGTCCCGGAAGCCCGGGTGCGCGGACTCCAGTTCGTCGATGATGGCGCGCACCGTGCCGGGAGCGCACTCGACGATTCCGGCCCCGCCGGTGAGTGGCCGGAGTGGCGAGGGAATGCGGACGGTGACGCTCATCGGGTGATCTCCAGGGTCGTGGTGTGGGCGACGGCCGCCTCGAAGTCGGCGACGGTCGGCTGGATCCTCACGGGCTCCACGCGGGACGCGATGGCATCGAGGGTCTTGAGGCCGTCGCCCGTGATGTAGAGCACGACACGCTCGTCCGGGCCGATGTCACCGCGCTCCGCCAACCGTCGCAGCACCGCCGTGGTCACCCCGCCGGCGGTCTCGGTGAAGACCCCCGTCGTCTCGGCGAGGAGGGCGATGCCCTCGACGATCTCCTCCTCTGTCACGGCGTCAATGGTCCCGCCCGTGCCGCGTGCGACATCCAGGGCGAACAGTCCGTCGGCGGGGTTTCCGATGGCGAGGCTCTTCGCGATGGTGTCCGGGCGGACGGGCGCCACGAAGTCGAGACCCGCCTCGAAAGCGGCGGCCACGGGGCCGCACCCCGCGGCCTGGGCCCCGTTCATCACGGGCACTCCCCCCTCCACCAGCCCCAGATCGATCAACTCAGTGAACCCGCGGTGGATCTTCGTGTAGAGCGATCCCGAGGCGATGGGCACGACACACCGGTCGGGAAGTGTCCACCCCAGTTGCTCCGCCGTCTCGTAGGCGAGCGTCTTTGACCCCTCGCTGTAGTACGGGCGCACGTTCACGTTCACGAACGCCCATGGACGGTCCGCGGCGAGTTCCATGCACAGACGGTTCACGTCGTCGTATGTGCCGTCCACCGCAACCAGCGTGCAGCCGTAGATACCGGTGGCGATGATCTTCTGGGGCTCGAGGTCAGCCGGGATGAACACGTAGCTCTGCATGCCCACCGCTGCGGCGTGTGCGGCGACCGACTGGGCCAGGTTCCCGGTGGACGCGCAGGCGACCACCTCGTAGCCGAGTTCCCGCGCCTTCTGCATGGCGACACTGACCACGCGGTCCTTGAACGAGTGGGTGGGGTTGGCGGTCTCGTTCTTGACCCAGACGTCGCTCAGACCCAGGCGCTCCGCCAGACGCGGTGCGCGCACCAACGGGCTCAGCCCCACGGGCAACCCGGCCGTGGGGTCATCCGGCGCGCAGGGCAGCAGGTCGGCGTACCGCCAGATGGATGGCGGCCCCGCCGCGATCGACTCCCGGGTGACCGTCCTCGCGAGGTAGTCGCGGTCGTACACGACCTCGAGCGGGCCGAAGCAGAACGCGCACGCGTACGAGGCCCCGAGCGGGAGCTCCTCACCGCATTCCTTGCAACGCAGGCCACGGGCGCCGGTGGCCCGCCCTGTGTGCTGTCCCATCCCCGTCCTCCTCTCGTCGCCGGGAGTCCGAGGGCGCTTCGGGTATGCGAAGCCGGTACCTCGTGCATCTCCCAGGCACGAATGCCTGTAGGAATTGGCACCTGACGCTTTCGCGCTGGTTGCCGCGGCTTCAAAGGGCCATGTCCCTCCACCGCTCTTGATGCGTATCGCGCCCTGAACCATAGCCGGGGGCCGCTCCCCGCGTCAATGCCCGCACCGGGTGGATGCATCGCCGCAATGCCGCCACGTCACTGGGTCCTCTGCCTCAGGCCCAGGGGTTCCACGCTCACTCGTCGCGATCTGGCCTGCGGCGGACCCCCGCCAGATGGACTCGCAACGTTAAGGAGTGATCCAGCGCCCGGCGAAGAAATTCTCCTTCCGGGCTGACTGATCCACCTCGCGCCGGTCAGGTCGGCATTGGTGGGGTGCCGGTCCCGCGCGGGTCCTCCGCCCGGTGCCCCCAATCGGTCGACGGGTCCGGGGGAGGGGCATGACAGTGGGAGGCGACGAGGGCGTTCACATAGGGCATGATCCGTCCATGACGCGCCCCACGCGCACCTCAGACCCGTGGGTTCCCCGGGCATCGGCGGCCCTCCTCACTGCGGCCGCAGTGCTGCTCGTGCCCGGCGCCCCGGCGCTCGCCGGAGTGTGGGCCACCCCTGCAACCGACATCTCGGCCGCGGGCCAGACCGCCTCTTCCCCTCAGATCGCCACCGATCCCTCGGGCGCCGTGACCGCCGTGTGGTCTCGCTCCAACGGCACGCACTCCATCATCCAGGCCTCCCGGTACGCAGCCGGCGTATGGGGGACGCCCACCAACCTCTCGGCCGCGGGCGGGCCCGCCGAGTACCCCGAGGTCGCCACCGATCCCTCAGGCGTCGTGACCGCCGTGTGGCGGCGCTACAACGGAACGCACAGCATCATCCAGGCCTCCCGGTACGTAGCTGGCGCGTGGAGTGTGCCGACCGACCTCTCGGCCGCGGGCCAGACCACCAACGTCCACGACGTCGCCACCGATCCCTCAGGCGTCGTGACCGCCGTGTGGCAGCGCTACAACGGCACGCACTGGATCATCCAGGCCTCCCGGTACGCAGCCGGCGCGTGGAGTACTCCCACCGACCTCTCGGGCGGGGGCCGGGACGCCCAGTGCCCCCGGATCGCCACCGATCCGTCGGGCGCCGTGACCGCCGTGTGGTACCGCTACAACGGCACGCACGACATCATTCAGGCCTCCCGGTACGTAGCAGGCGTATGGGGGACCCCCACAAACCTCTCGGCCGCGGGCCAGAGCGCCGAGTGCCCCCAGATCGCCACCGATCCGTCGGGCGTCGTGACCGCCGTGTGGCGGCGCTTCAACGGCACGCACGACATCATTCAGGCCTCCCGGTACTCAGTCGGCGGGTGGAGCGCGCCCGCCGATCTGTCAGCAACGGGGGAGTCCGCTGGCGGCGCAGAAGTTGCCACAGATCCCACGGGCACCGTGACCGCCGTGTGGTACCGCTCCAACGGCACGCACGACATCATCCAGACCTCCCGGTATGCAGCAGGCGTGTGGGGCACCCCCACCGACCTTTCGGCCTCGGGCCAGAACGCCAACTCCCCCGTGGTCGCCACCGATCCCTCAGGCGCCGTGACCTTCGTGTGGACGCGCTACAACGGGGCACACGACATCATCCAGACCTCCCGGTACGCAGCCGGCGCATGGAGCGGGCCCACCGACCTCCTGGTCGCATCTCAGGACGCCTACAGCCCCCAAATTGCCACTGGTCCCTCGGGCGCCCTGACCGCCGTGTGGGTGCACTGGAACGGCCCCAACGGCATCATCCAGGCCATCCGGTACCTCTCACCCCCCACCGCCCCCCAGGCCGTGGTGACCACCGCCGGAGACCGCAGCCTCACGGCCTCATGGACCGCTCCTGCCAGCAACGGCGGATCACCCATCACCGCCTACACCGCAACCGCAACCCCCGGCGGGGCATCGTGCACCGCCACGCCCCCCCAGACCACCTGCACAATCTCCGCGCTCAGCAACGGAACCCCCTACACCGTGGTGGTGAGGGCCAGCACCGCCCAGGGTGCGGGGGAGGCCTCGGCCCCCACAGCAGCGGTTACCCCGCTCTCGCCCCCCACCGCCCCTCAGGCCGTGGTGGCCACCGCAGGGGACCGCAGCCTCACGGCCTCATGGAGCGCACCTGCCAGCAACGGCGGATCACCCATCACCTCCTACACCGCAACCGCACGCCCCGGCGGGGCAGCGTGCACCGCCACGGCTCCCCAGACCACCTGCACCATCTCCGCGCTCACCAACGGGACGCCCTATACCGTGGTGGTGCGCGCCACCAGCGCCCAGGGTGCGGGGGAGGCCTCAGCCCCCACAGCCTCGGTGACCCCGGTCCGCGTTGCCATCGTGATCATCACCGTCCGCGCCCAGACCATCACCACCACCGGCACCCTCCCCTCCCCGGCCACGCTCGTCACCCAGCGCGGGAGCGCCGGCAGTCGCACCGCCACGGCCACCTGCAGGGTCACCACCGTCCGTGCCTCGCGCACAGGGAAGGTGATCAAGCGCACTTTCCACTGCCAGATGCGCCCGCCGGTGAAGGGGCTCTGGACCCTCACCACCACCGCGCGTACCAAGTCAGCACCGATCGCCGTCTCCACGCGCCCGGTCCGGGTGCGCTGAGATCTCCCCTGCCCCCTGTGGCCTGCGCCATGTGGCCACGCACCTGCGGCGCACCTGATTCCGCTGGGTTCCCCGGGTATGGCGTCATACGCTCATGACCGGCCGCCGGGGGGTCGCGGGGAGTCACCGGCGGCAGGATCACCCGGGCGCTCGTCCCGACCCAGGCCGCGTCACCTGTGATCACCACCCGGGCCGGGCCGGCACCGGTCGCCCGCACGACGAGGACACCGCTGCTGCGCACGGTGCCCCGCCCGACAACCCGGCCACCAATCCGGACCTCCGCGCGGGCACCGGGCACCGGGGGCACGACCCGGGCGCGCACCACGATCCCCGTCGCCGCGTGTGCCACCCCGACGTCCCTCAGCCGCAGCGCGTGCGCGGGGGTCGCGACTCCCGATACGGCGATGGTGTCACCGGAGCGGGGAGTCGCGATCACGGACATCTGCACCGGGCCGCCGGCCGGAGGGATCGGCACATGGACCGCAGTCCAGCGTGATGGGGACGCCACGGATCTGACCACCCGGTCCCCGATGGCCACCCGCACGGTGCCCGACCCGCGCACCGCGAGACCGAGGAAACGCGCGCCCGCCGCAGCGGTGACCGCGGGAGTGAGCAGATTCAGGGGGTTGTCCCGTGCGACGATTGACGGTCGGCCCCAGGCCGCGACCACCTCCGGAAGGCCCCGTGCGACATCCCAGCCGGGAAGGATCTCGCGGATGGGCCCCACGCCGCTCACATAGAGCCGTCGCCCGAGAGATGTCACCGGATCAATGACGAGGCGCACCGTCCTGCCCCGCACCTCCCCGAGTGGCACATCCCATGTTGTGAGATTCCGGGCCGGCACGACGGTCAGCAGGGCGATGTCCGCGCCGCCCTCCACGGGTCGGGCGCGGACGTGCACCACGGCATTCGCCCCGGGCACCGCCAGCCCGACAGCCACCGCCTGAGCCGAGGACGGCACCGTGAACGGCGGACTGATCACTGAGGTGTTGTCGGCGGCCTCGATGAGCGGACCCGCGACCAGCGCCGCCGACGGCCCCACGGAGCCCCAGCCGGCGAGCCCCGACGACAGATCGCCGTTGGGGACGGTCCCGATGACGAGGGGCACGGGGATCGGCGGTGGAGCGGGCTGGCCGACGGCGGCACCGGGAGCGGCGAGCGCCGCGACGAGGACGATGGCGATCTTCAGGTCGGGACTCCCGGGCCGGGGTAGATTCCCCGGTCATGGTAGATCCCACGCGGGGCGGTTCCGCCCGGGGGCTGGTCGGCGTTGACGTGGGCGGCACCTTCACGGATGCCGTCGTCGTCCACGAGGGATCCGTCCACACCGCAAAGGTCCCCACGACGCCCGCCGATCAGGGTGAGGGCGTCATCCGGGCGGTCCGTACCGCCCTGGCCGCCGCCGGACTGACGACAGCGGAGGTCGGACGAATTGCGCATGGGATGACCGTGGGGACCAACGCCATGCTGGAGGGCACCGGAGCGCGCACAGCCCTGGTGGCAACCGAGGGGCACGAGGACGTCCTCGAACTCCGACGGCAGGACCGCGCAGGCCTGTACCGCCTGGATCAGGCACACCCCGCCCCACTGGTACCGCCGGAGCGCGTGGTCGGCGCCCGCGAGCGCGTCGGCGCCCATGGGGTCGTGGTGCCGCTCTCCCCCGAGGCGCTCGACAGGGTGGTCCAGGACGTCCGGAGGACGGACCCCGAGGCGGTCGCGGTGGGCCTGCTCTTCTCCTACGCGCACCCCGCTCACGAGCGTGCAATCGCCGAGCGCCTGCGGTCCGAGATGCCCGGGGTGCATGTGTCGGCCTCCTGCGAGGTGCTGCCGGAGATCCGGGAATACGAGCGAATCGCCACGACCGCACTCGACGCCTACCTCACCCCGGTGCTCGCGGGCTACCTCGCGTCGCTCGGGGTGCGGGCAGACGAAGCGGGCCTTCCCGCGCCGGACATCATGCAGTCGAGCGGAGGCCTCATGCCCCTGGCCGAGGCTGCATGCCATGCGTCCCACACGGTCCTGTCCGGGCCTGCGGGAGGCGTTGTCGGTGCCGCGGATGTCGCGCACGCAGACGGCGCGGACATGGCGTTGGCGTTCGACATGGGCGGTACCTCATGCGACGTCGCGCTCATCGAGCACGGCCGTCCCGGGCGTGCACATGGCAGCACCGTGGCCGGGCACCCCGTCCACCTGCCGATGCTCGACATCGAGACGGTCTCGGCCGGCGGCGGCAGCATCGCCTGGGCCGATGCCGGCGGCGCCCTCCGGGTCGGCCCCCGCTCCGCGGGCGCGGAGCCCGGGCCCGCCGCCTATGGCCGGGGCGGTGACCGGCCCACGGTCACCGACGCGAACGTCATTCTCGGGCGCCTCGGTGGCACGTTGGGAGTGGGCGACACGATCACCCTGGAGGCGGAACCCGCCCGTGCCGCTGTCGCGCGGCTGGCGGGGGCGCTGGGGCTCACGCCGTACGCGTGCGCACAGGGAATCATTGACGTCGCGGTGCAGCAGATGGTGTCCGCGCTTCATGTGGTGAGCGTGGAGCGCGGTATTGATCCCCGTGCCGGCGTGCTGATCGCCTTCGGTGGTGCCGGGCCCCTCCACGCGTGCGCGGTCGCGGAGGGCCTCGGTATGTCGCGCATCACCTGCCCCGCGACCGCCGGGGTGCTCGCCGCGTTCGGCATGGTGGTCGCCGGCGAGCGACGCGACCACGTGCAGAGTGTGATGATCCCGCTCGAGGCCGGGTCGGGTCTGGCCGATGCCGCCGCCGCCCTGCTGGCCCGGGCCCGCGCCGATCTGCCCGGCGCGTACATCGAGGCAGCGGCCGACTGCCGGTACGTCGGTCAGAGCCATGCGCTCACGGTCCCGTGGGATCCCGGAAGCCCGGAGTCCGCGCTGGCCGACACGTTCCATCGGGCGCATGCGCGGGCCGCGGGCCGTTCACTGCCCGACGCGGCCGTGGAGGTCGTGACGGTGCGCGTCGCGGCCCGTACCGACGGCCCCTCCCCCGGCCTCCATGCCCCCGGTGAGCCGGTGGCGCGCCACGCCGGGCCGACCCGCATCGCCATGGCGGGAAGCACCTGCTGGGTGGCGGAGCACTGGTCGGCCGCCGTCCACCCGGATGGCTCCATCCGCATGGAGCGCGCGTGAACGGCCTCGACGCAATCGGCCTCCAGGTGTGGGGCGCGGCCCTCCGGGCGATCGCCGAGGAGATGCAGGCCGCCCTCATCCGCTCAGCCTTCAGCGTGACCATCAAGGAGCGGCGCGATTGCAGCACGGCGCTGTTCGACGCCCGGGGGCTGATGGTGGCGCAGGCCGACTCGATCCCGGTCCACCTCGGCGCGATGCCCGAGGCCGTGGCCGCAGTCATGGCCGCAGGCGCCCTGCCGGGGGAGGCGTGGATCGTGAACGACCCCTTCACGGGTGGCACGCACCTGCCGGACCTCACGGTGGTCTCCCCCGTCGCCCTTGACGGCCGGACCGTCGCCCATGCCGTCACCCGGGCGCACCACGCGGACGTGGGCGGCATGGCCGCGGGGTCCATGCCCGCCGGGGCGCGCGAGTTGCTTCAGGAGGGTCTGGTGCTCCCCCCCGTTCGCCTGGTGGGACCCGACGGCGTGGACCGGTCGGTGATGGCCATCATCGCCGCCAACTCCCGCACGCCCGAGGAGCGCCGTGGCGACGTGGCCGCTCAGGTGGCCGCGCACGACCTGGCAGGCGGGCGCCTCGCGGCCCTGGCGGCACGCCGGGGCGGCCCCGATGCCCTTCAGGGTGCGATGGACGCCCTGCTCGCCTATACCGAGCGCCGCACCCGTGCGGCCATCTCAGCGATGCCCGATGGCGAGTGGTACCACGAGGAGGCGCTGGAGGGCGACGGGGTGACCGACGCCGACATCGTCATCCGGGTGCGCGTGGCCGTGAACGGGGACGACATGGTGGTGGACTTCACGGGTACCGACCCCGCAGGGCCCGGCAACCTCAACTGCCCCATCGCGGTGACCCGCTCATCGGTGTTCTTCGCGGTGCGCGTGGCCACCGATCCCGATATCCCCTCCTCGGCCGGCGCCTACGCCCCCGTACGCATCGTCGCCCCGATGGGGTCGGTGGTCAACGCCCCGCCCGGATCCGCTGTCGCAGCCGGCAACGTGGAAGCATCAAGCAGGATCGCGGACGCCGTTCTGGGTGCGCTCGCCGGCGCGGCCGACGTGCCGGCACAGGGGCAGGGCACCATGAACAACCTGACCCTTGGCTTCGGCGACCGCGTGTACTTCGAGACGCTCGGGGGCGGGCAGGGCGCGACGTCGCGCGCGGACGGTCCCTCTGCCGTGCATGTGGCGATGAGCAACACCCTGAACACGCCGGTCGAGGCGCTTGAGGTGGCCATGCCGCTCCGCGTGGAGCGGTACGCCGTCCGCCGGGGCTCGGGCGGCGAGGGCGCCCGTCGGGGTGGCGACGGCGTGATCCGCCGGATCCGCCTGCTCGACGACGCCGATGTCTCCCTCATCGCCGAGCGCAGGCGCAGCGCCCCGGCGGGCCGCGATGGCGGCCTGCCCGGCACCCCCGGCGAGACGCTGGTGGACGATCGTCTGGTGCCGGGCAAGTGGCGCGGGCACCTGCCGGCCGGATCGGTGATCGAGCAGCGGACGCCCGGCGGGGGCGGCCACGGTGATCCCTAGCCGGCGAGGTCCTTGCCGACGATGACCACGGCATCGGCGGTGCCGATGCGCCCCTGCGAGAGGGAGTCCACCTGCACCGCCCGGGTCACGTGGAGGTCCTTGGCCAGATTCCAGCCGACCTCCTGGCGCCCCTTGACGTACTGGACCTGGGACACCGCCAACCCCTGCTTCGCCGCGTTGTCCACCACGCCCAGCGTGTAGCCATCCGCCTGCACCTGTGGGGCCACGGTGTTGGCCGCCGCCCCGGTGACGTTGCTGGCGTTGAGCACCGCCACGGTGTATGCGGCCTTGTTGGCGAGCGGCGGAACGTCCTCCGGCACCTCGCCCGTGTCAGGCGTCGTGGCGGTGGTGCCCTGAGGCTGACCGGAGCCCGCGTGGGCGCTGCCATCGTCGCGCAGGAACACGTACCAGCCGCCTGTGCCCAGCAGCCCGATGACCACGACGATGAGGGCACCGGCGACGAGGCCCCGTCCCGACGGCCCGGCCCCGTCCCCGGCGGCACCCCGACCCCGCTCCTGCCGCTTCTGTTGCGCGCGAGCGCGCTTGTCCTTGTCGGCTGCTGCGCGGGCGGCGGCGGCTTGGCGGGCCGTCTGGCGCGGCGCCGCGGGATCCGGCTGCGGCGGGGAGACGGGGACAGGGACCTCTGGCGGCTCCTCCGATGCCACCGCGGGAACCACTGCGCCCGGAGCGACGGACTGTGCTGCGGCGGCACGCACCCGCTCGAGTGATGGGGCCGCGGCCGGGGGTACCGGGGGGCCGATCCGCTGTCCGAAATCTCTGAGGGCACGCCCCTGCCGGACGATGATGATGGCGAGCCCCACGAAGGCCACCAGACCCGCTCCGGCGGCCGCCAGAATGATGATGTCCACTGCGTCCACTGCGGCGGGACGCTACCAGCAGGTCGTGACGGTCAGGCGCCGGGCGTCACGCGGTAGGCGTCGAACACCGACTCGACGTTCCGCAACTGATTCGTGAGCCCGCGCAGGGCCTCGACATCCGCCATCTCGATGACGAACCGGTGCCGGGCCATCTGGTCATCCACCTGACAGTTGGCCGCGAGGATGTTGACGCCGTTCTCGGCGAAGGTCCGCGAGATGTCCTCGAGGAGCCGGTGGCGGTCCCAGGCCTCGACAGCCAGTTCCACGCGGAAGGACTGCTTGCTCTCACCGCCCCATGCGACCGGTGTGAACCGCTCCGGGCTGCGCATCAGGGCGCGGGCGTTGGGGCAGTCCCCGCGGTGGATCGTGATGCCCCTGCCCAGTGAGATGTAGCCGAGGATCTCATCGCCCGGCACGGGCTTGCAGCACTTGGCCATCCGCACCATGACGTCGGCCACGCCCTCGATCTCGATTCCCATGTCGCTGGAGAGCGCCGACTGGCGGGAGCGCGCCTCCCGGGCATCGGGCACCACCCAGACCGGATCGACCGCGGCATCATGGTTGTTGAGCCCGGCGATGACCTTGTTGACCACCACCTGCACCGAGGTCTTGCCCGAACCGAGCGAGACGTAGAAGTCCTCCGCGCGCGTGAACCCCATCTCCTGGATGACCTGGGCGAACAACGGTGAGCCCACGATGCGCTGGCTGGGCAGCCCCGCCTTGCGCAGCGCCTCCTGCAGCGACTCGCGTCCGTGGTGCTCGGCATCGTCGCGTCGCTCGCGACTGAAGAACGAGCGGATCTTCGACCGCGCCTTCGAGGTGTGCACCACCGCCAGCCAGTCGCGCGACGGGCCCCGGGGCGACTTGGAGGTGAGGATCTCCACGAAGTCACCCGACTCGAGATGATGGGTGAGCGGCACGATGCGCCCGTTGACCTTCGCGCCCACGCAGCGGTGACCCACGTCCGTGTGGACGTCGTAGGCGAAGTCCAGTGGCGTCGAGCCGGCGGGCAGCGCGCGCACCTCGCCCTTCGGCGTGAAGACATAGACCTCCGTCGAGGAGAGGTCGCTGCGCAATGTCTGCATGAACTCGGCAGGGTCGTCCGTATCGCGCTGCCAGTCCATCATGCGCGAGAGCCAATCGAGGCGATCGTCGCCCGCCGTATCCGACCCCCGGGTCCCGGCCTTGTACAGCCAGTGCGCCGCGACGCCGTACTCGGCGGTCCGGTGCATGTCCGCGGTACGGATCTGGATCTCGAGAGGCGTGCCCTGCGGGCCGATCACCGTCGTGTGCAGCGACTGATACATGTTGAGCCGCGGCATCGCAATGAGATCCTTGAAGCGCCCGGGCATGGGCTTCCACAGCGAGTGGATGATGCCGACGGCGCCGTAGCAGTCCTTCACCGAGTCCACGATCACGCGCATCGCGGTGAGGTCGTAGATCTCGTTGAACTCCTTGCCCTTGCGGGTCATCTTCTCGTAGATGGAATAGAAGTGCTTCGCGCGGCCGGTGATCTCGACCGGTTCGATACCGACGACCCGGAGTTCGTCCTCGAGGATGCCGCCTGCCTGCCGGACGTAGTCCTCGCGGTCCCCCCGGCGCTGGTTCACCATCTGCTGGATCTCGGCGTAGCGCTTGGGGTGAAGGGCCGCGAACGAAAGGTCCTCGAGTTCCCACTTCAAGGAGTGGATCCCCAGCCGGTGCGCGAGGGGCGCGTAGATCTCCAGCGTCTCCCGGGACTTCTGCATCTGCTTCGCCTTGCTCATGTACGAGAGCGTCCGCATGTTGTGCAGCCGGTCGGCGAGTTTCACCAGCAGCACCCGGATATCGGACGACATCGAGATGATCAGTTTGCGGTAGTTCTCGGCCTGCTGCTCCTCCTGGCTCTCGAAGTGGATGCGCGTCAGTTTGGTGACGCCGTCCACGAGACCGGCGACGCGGGGACCGAAAGCGGCCTCGACCTCCGCCACCGTCGTCCCGGTGTCCTCAACCAGATCGTGCAACAACGCGGCCTGAATCGTCTCTGCATCCAGGCCGAGGCCGGCGGTGACGCGCGCGACGCCAAGCGGGTGGGTGATGTAGGGATCGCCCGAGTGGCGCACCTGACCCCGGTGCCGGTCCTCGGCATACCGGTAGGCACGACGAATGGCGTCGCCATCGGCGTCCGGATGGTGCTGCAGCACCTCCCGCACCAGCGACTCCAGATCGGTGTCGCCGGTGGCGGAGGACAGGCCGAGGTCTGCGAGTGGGGTACCCACGCCGCCTACGATAACGCGCCCGTCATCTGGTGCGGCCCCGGCGCGGCGGATCCGAGCACGTCCAGCGTCATCGCGCGCGAGGCCAACACCCGGGCCTCGTCGCACAGCGCCGTGGCGCGCCGGCCCACGGACCCGGCAGTCAGGTCGGCTGGTGGTGCCCCCGGTATCACGCAGATACCGGCAGGACCCACCCTCACCAGACCTGCCTCGGCAAGTGCCGCGAGCGCGATCGCCATCGCCCGGGGCGACCGGGCAACAGGTCCATCCCCGGCGAACAGGGCATCGGCATCGTCGCCCCACGGAAGGCCATCGGGCCACGCGACGAGCCCCGGCCAGATGCCCCGGGCCACGTCACGCACGGCCAGGTCAGCCTCGGCAACGCGGAGGGCGAGGGCCGCCTCCTCCTCGCCCCATGCGAGGTGCACCGTGCGGCCGGCGGCGGCCGCGCGCAACCATCCCGCCTCGACCTCGGTGACGGGTGGGTCCACGGCGACCAGATGGACCCCGTCGGGAAGGTCCACATCGGCGAGCATGCCGTAGTCGAGCAGCGCGAGCACGGAGCCCCCGCGGGCAAGCGCGAGCCGGGCCCGCACGGCCTCGGGGTCGCACCGGGCACCCCCGAGTACGGCGACCTCCACGCCGAGCCTGCCCGGGGCGAGCGCATCCGCCAGAGCAGCCCGGCGCCGGGGCACATCGGCCACGATCGCCACGACCCCACGGTCAGCGCCCGCAAGTGCACATATGAGCGGCAGCGAACGTCCCTCGCCGCGCCGGTCACGCACCTCGAGGGGCACCGCCAGACCATCCACGGGGGGAGGATCCCCGAAGGGGTGCGCGACCATCGCCCGGAGGCTCCCGGGCGGGACCCGGAACCTGCATGCCACGTCGCATGCATCGGCGCAGTGCCCCGGCACCTCGGGTCCCGAGGGCAGCCGCGTGAGTTCCTGCAGTGACACGCGCGGTCCCGTGGTGTCCTGCCAGCGTTCCACGTCGAGGCGGGCGATGGCATCGAAGCGGGCATCGGGACCCGCCGCCTCCACCTCACCTGCACGGCGACCCATCGAGAACCCGATTGCCGGCACGCCCACCCCGCCCGCCGACAGGCGGGCCCGCAGGTGGCGCCCCTTCCCCACCCGCCCGATGCCCGACACCGTGCACGCCGGGATGACCAGAATCGGCTCCGGGTTGCCACGGCCGAACGGCGCGAGCGCCTCGAGGGCCTCCGCGGTGGCCAGTGAGAGATCCGGGCCCCCTGCAATCGCATCCACCGTCCGCGTGCGCGCCCGGACGATCTCAGCACGGCGCCCGGCGGCCGCGGCGACGAGTGCGTCACGGAACGCCGGGATGTCATCGGTCGCCAACGCGACCCCCACGGCCCCCGCGTGCCCGCCCCAGCGGGTGAGGCAGGCCGATGCCTCCGCGACGATCCCATGCAGATCGAGGCCCGGCAGGCTGCGTCCCGACCCCTTGGCATCGCCGCCGGTCGTGGAGAGGACGATCGCCGGACGGTCGAAGCGCTCCACCAGACGGGACGCGACGATGCCCACGACCCCCTCGTGCCATCCCTCCCCCGCCACCACGGTGATGGGCACGTCGTCGGCCCCGGCCCCGGCCGCCTCCACCATGGCCACGGCCTCGGTGGTCACCAACCGCTCCACCTCGCGGCGGCGGGCATTCAGGTCCCAGAGCTCCCCGGCACGTGCCCGGGCACGGATCGGGTCGGTCTCGAGCAGCAGGTCGAGCGCCAGCGAGGCGTCGGCCAGTCGGCCCGCCGCGTTGATGGCCGGCGCGAGCGTGAAGGCCAGGCTGCGGGGCGTGACACCCTGGTAGCCGTGGCCCGCCGCATGCAGCAGCGCGACCAGCCCGGGGCGCTCCCCCCTGCGGATGGACGCGAGCGCGCGGTGGACCAGCCGCCGGTTCCCGTGGATGAGGGGGACCGCATCGGCCACAGTGGCGAGCCCCGCGAGGTCCACCCCGGCCTCGGGACCCGGCGTGAGCATTCCCTGGTCCCCCATCGCCATCACGCGGACCACGTCGAACACCACCCCGGCGGCAGCGGGCAGCGCGTCCATGCCCCGGCCGAGCGCCGGGTTGACGATGATCCCCGGGGGACGTGCGCCGGCCGCGAGGTGATGGTCCAGCACGATGACGTCCATCCCGAGTTCCGTGGCGCGCCTGAGCGCCTCGACGCTCGACGTGCCGCAGTCCACGCACACCAGGACCCGGGCGCCCGCGTCGGCCAGCCGCTCGACCGCGGGCTCCGACACCCCGTAGCCGTCCGTGAACCGGCTGGGCAGGAACGTGGTGACCTCGCCGCCCCGGGCACGCAGGGCCCCGGCAAGTATGGCCGTCGAGCACACGCCGTCGCAGTCGTAGTCCCCGTGGATGGCGACGTGTTCGCCACGGGAAAGGGACTGGCGCAGGCGCAGGGCGGCCTCCTGCACGCCGGCTATCGCAAGGGGGTCGTCGAGATCGCCATCGGCCGCGAGGAAGGCCCGTGCCGCGTCGGGCTCACGCAGCCCGCGCCGGGCGAGGATCCAGGCCATCGGCTCGGGACACCCGAGGGCCTGCTCAAGCCGCCGGACATCCGAATAGGCCACCCGCAGGGCCCGCCACGGAGGCTCTGCGGACACGGTGGAACCGGTGTCGCCGAGGTCGCTCAACCCGTCCGATCGTACCGGTGCGGGCGGACACCGGGGCTACCACTGCCCGCTGCGGATCATCCCCACGACG
>CAMAVU010000021.1 GCA_945861935.1 Bifidobacterium breve
TCGAACAGAACGACGAGTGGTTGGTGTGCCGGCGCTACCTGTCGGAGGAATCGCTCGCTCTGGTCCTTAAGGACCAGAGCGAGGAGGAACGGGAGGAGGTGGCTGAGCTCACGAGCGCTACCTGAGCCGACGAGGAGTTACACCACTTCACACGACTTGACTGCCGTTGCGCGCCCGGACGACAGCGGTCACCAGGTTCGCTGGGGATCATTGAGGACCACCGTGAACCGTCGCATCGGCGTGACGAGGAACGGGAGGAGCTGGCCGAGATCACGAGCGCTACCTGACCCGACGAGGAGTCACACCACTTCACTCGACGTGACTCGGGAAGGCGCTCTTCCACTCACGAAGGAATGCCGGGGTTGCGTAGACGGTGAGGTCGATTCCGGTCGCGCTCATCAGATCCGGGTGGTCGACGGACCGGCGGCTGGCGGTTCATCGTCGCGCTTGGCACGGTTGGTGGTGAAGTTGGGCTCGCGAGCGCGGCCCTGCAGTTCCACCGTGGATGCGGTCGGTACGACGGCGCCGCATTTGGCGCAGGGCTCGCCAACCTCTTGGCCGAGCTCACCGCACACCTTGCACGACTTCTTGGGCATGAGCGGCACTCCTGTTCCCAGTGACCGCTCGTATACTGGCACCAGTCGTGGAGGACCGCCATGCCCCCGCCCGGGCGAGGCACGTGTACGTCGGTGAGGTCGGTGCGCTGTGGATCGACGTCGCTCCCCGCGGGATTCTGACGACCGGCCCGCTGGACTCCGTCATTGGATTTGGAGTTCCTCTGCCGTCGGGCGACGTCACCTACAGCGATGATTACGCCCGACGGGATAACCGAATCCCACACCGGATAGGCATGAGCCTTCGCGTGACCAACGGGGGCTACGGCCACCGGATTGTCGGGTCAATCGAGCGAGAGTCAGCCCTGCTGGACAACGTCGACAATCTCGCTGAGACATTCTCAGACATGGGGAGATCGAATGGAGTCGCGAATCTCGAGGCCCTATGGGAAGCCGACGAGCGGATTCGAACCGCTGACCCCTTCATTACGAGTGAAGTGCTCTACCAGCTGAGCTACGTCGGCGTGCGGCGGGTGATGCTAGCCGAGCAACACTCCGGGGGCGGGGGCTGGGGGAGCCGTGCCGCGGCGCAGGAGCGCGAGTCGGCCCAGTAGGCCCTCGATCCACAGATCGGCCAAAGGATTGAGGGCGAAGCCGGCCGCCGTGCGCTGGATCTCGCCGAGGGCGTCCTCGATCTCCACCTGCCGGGATGGGCGTGCGAGGTCGCGGAGGCGGGGGAGGAGTTCCTCGTGGCGCACGGCCGCCTCGGCCCCCACCGCCACTGCCAGGGCGTCGGCGTGCACGGCGAGGAGTCCCTCCAGCACGTGGTGCCAGCCCTCGGTCACGAGGCGCCGTCGCTGGCGCCGCTCCTCATCCACTGCGCGCTTGGCAGCCGTCTTGCCCCCGCGCTTCCCGTCGAGGGCGGCGGCCTCGGCGCGAAGCCGCTCCAGGTCGTCCGATGGGTGCTCGCCGGCCGCCTGATCCATGGCCTCCTGGATGTCATGTACGAGGAACGCGCCCCCGCCTGTGCCCTCAAGGCTTGCCAGGGCAAGGTCGGCTCCGAGCACGCGGAGCCGTCGTTCGAAGGGGCCCATGCTGAGCGCGAGGAGCCCGTCCGCACGGGCACGGGCGCGGGCATCCACGGGCCCCACACCCGCCTCCTCAAGGCGCTCGGCGATCACCCGCCACCCCGGGCTGCGGAATGGCACCAGCATGCACCGTGACCGGATTGTGGGGATGAGGTCTGCGAGGCGGTCTGTGACGAGGATGACGTGGGAGAGAGGCGGGGGCTCCTCGAGGATCTTGAGGATCCGGTCCGCTCCGTCCTGAGGGCGCAGTCGCTCGGCCCCGTCGATGATCATCACGCGCCGCTGCCCGACCACGGGACGCGCGGCCAGCGCGGACAAGGCGGGCTCCAGTTCATCGGCCATGCGGATGGTCGTGCCCGACGCCGCGACGGTCGCGATGTCGAGGGATTGCTCTCCGGGCTGATGGGTTCCACCCGGGTCCACCAGGGCCCATGCCATCGCGCGGGCGGCACGGCGCTTGCCGGCGCCCGCGGGGCCATGGAGGAGCATCTGCGGTGGTGGGGAGGGGCGCGATGCCGCCGCGGAGAGCACCCGCTCCGCCAGCGGCTGCCCGGGCACCGGGACGGTCACAGGTTGCCGATTACCGCGGCCATCACCCGTGCATGGACCTCATCCACGGTGCCGGCCGCCGACACGAGGTGCACCCGCTCCGGATAGCACCTGGCCACCTCGCGGTATCCCTCGGCCACGCTCTCCTGCAGGGTTTCGCCCTCCTCCTCGATCCGGTCCACGCTGCCGCGCCCGGCCCGGCGGTCGGTGGCGGCCCCCGGGGCCATATCGAGGATGATCGTGAGGTCGGGCATCCAGTCACCGATGCAGGGCGCATTCACCGACGCCACGTTTCTGATCCCCAGCCCGCGCGCTGCACCCTGGTAGGCGAGGGATGAGTCGATGAAGCGGTCGGCCACGACCCAGGTACCAACGGCGAGGGCGGGGCCGATCACATCGGCCACGAGTTGGGCGCGCGCTGCCGCGAACAGGAAGGCCTCCGCCCACGGGCTCATCGCGTCGGGGCCGAGGGCCACATCGCGGATCGCCTCGCCGAGTGGGGTACCGCCGGGCTCGCGGACGTGCACGACCTCATGACCGCGGGCTCGCAGGGCGTCCGCGAGCATCACGGCCTGAGTGCTCTTGCCCGATCCATCCACGCCCTCGAGCGAGATGAACGTGGCGCTCACGGGGTGCCCACTCCGATGGCGGCGCCCACCACCACGGTGGCGGTGACGACGCAAAGGGCGATACCCGCCAGCCGGGCGCCGGGTGGTGGTGCACGCCGGGTGGCGCGAGAGGAGATGCTCTCCGCCACGCGGGCCAGAACCTCCGGGAAGGGCCTGACCGGCCCACCAGCGGTCATCGGGGGTTGCGCCCGCGCCGTCGGTGAGCGATGCTGCCGCGCGACCACGACCCGGAGGGGATCATGGCGGTGTCGGGACCAGTGGGCCTCATGGCCCAGCGAGGCTAGCAGTGACCCGGGAGGGAACTGTCGTCGTCACCGGCGGGGCCGGCTTCATCGGCTCCACGCTCGCTGATGCCCTCGTGGCGTCGGGCCGGGAGGTCCACGTGATCGATGACCTCTCCACCGGGCACAGGGAGAACGTCCCCGGCGCGGCCGAGTTCCACGAGATCGACATCCGCGACGCGTCGGCCGTCCACCGCGTCGTCACGGCGTGCGGGGCGCGGACGATGTTCCACCTTGCGGCGCAGGCCGATGTGCGCCGTGCCATCGCCGACCCGGCGTTCGACGCGGATGTGAACATCACAGGCACCCTGTCGGTGCTCGAGGGTGCCCGGGCGACCGGGGCACGCGTGGTGTTTGCCGCCACCGGCGGAGGGGTCTACGGAGAGTACGACGGGCTGCCCATCCCCACGCCCGAGACCGCCGAACCGCGCCCCATGTCGCACTACGGGCAGAGCAAACTCGCGGGGGAGGGCTACTGCGCGCTGTACGGCAGGCTGTACGGGGTGCCCACCGTGCGCCTGCGGCTCGGGAACGTCTATGGCCCGCGTCAGGATCCACACGGGGAGGCGGGGGTGGTGGCCATCTTCTCGGGACGTGTCATCGCCGGCGAGCCCGTGACCGTTTTCGGTGATGGAGAGCAGACCCGTGACTACGTCTATGTGGACGACGTCGTGGACGCCTTTCTCCGCGCCGAGACCGGGCCGCCCGGCGAGACGCTGAACATCGGCACGGGCCGGGAGGTGTCGGTGCTCGACCTCGTGCGGATCCTGGGTGGCGGTGAGCCCGCGTTCGAGGCCGCCCGCGCCGGGGAGCTCAGCCGGAGTTGCCTCGATCCGCAGCGGGCCGCTCAGGTGCTGGGCTGGGAGCCGGGCACGCAGGTGGAGATCGGCCTGCCGCGAACGCTCGCGGCCATCCGCGAGGCGCGCCGGGGCTAAGTCGGGGAGCGGGGGAGGGGCATCAGCCGGGGGGCGCGCACCACCTCGCCTGCAGTGATGCGCTCCGGCCCGGTGGACAGCATCCACTCCACCTCGGCCCGGGGCCGGCGGAGCACCCGCTCGAGCGCGTCGAGCGCGCGGTCGAGTGCGAGGTGGTGGCCGGTGGCGTCCGTGGCATCCGATGCCACCACCGTCACCATCCCTCCCCGCACGAGGCCGAAGGCGGCGCGCTCGGCGCGCGGACCGTCGGCGCCGAGGAAACTGCCCCCGGCGGCCTGCACCAGGGCACCGCGGCCCAGGAGGTCGCGCAGCCGGTCGGGCGATTGCTGGATCGAGGTGCTGCGCTCCGGGTGGGCGATCACGATCCCCATTCCCGCCATCTCCAGCCCCCGCATCGCGGCGGGCAGGCCGAGCGGCCAGCCGGCATCGGGCAGCACGACCATGATCCAGCGTCCGCCGTCGCCCACGGTGCACCGGGCGAGGACGGCGGGGTCGAGGCTGCCCAGGAGGGCGGCCGGGACGACCGCGCCCGGGAGGAGGGGCAACGGGACCCCGGCTGCCTCGAGCGACGCACCGAGGGCGGAGCGCGCCTCGTCGGCGCGCGCCAGGTCCGCGGCGGGATCGGCGCCGATCAGGGCAGGGGTGACGGCGGCGGTGACCCCTGCGGCCACGAGCGCCCGTGCGGCGTCCAGCGACTCCGCCATGTCCGCGGTGGCGGTGTGGACTGCGGGCAGAATATGGGCGTTCAGATCCAGCACGGCCGGGGACACTAGCGGGGTGACGCCGCCGCCCATGGGCGCTAGCATTCCGCTCCCTGCGGGGCATTAGCTCAGATGGGAGAGCGCCTGGATCGCACCCAGGAGGTCAGCGGTTCGATTCCGCTATGCTCCATAAAAGCCCTGCTCCTGCGGGGCTTTTTGTCAACCAACCCTTCCAAGGTGACGTCTTCTCGATGAGTACGATTCCCGCCGACTACCCGCCGCGCCACCGACCCTCTCAGTATGTCCTCGAGCCTCAGGCGGGTGAGGACGAGTACATCGAGGTGGGCGTGCTGTTCGTGGGCGCGGGTCCCGCCGGTCTGGCGGGGGCCATCCGTCTGGGCCAGTTGATGGCCGAGGACGAGGAGTTGATGGAGGCTCTCGGCGAGGTGCCGATTGCCATCGTCGAGAAGGGGAAGGGCGCTGGCTCCCACCTGCTGTCGGGATCGGTCATGCGGCCGGGGCCCTTCACGTCGTTGTTCCCGGATGCTGCACCCGGCGAGACCCCCGGCGTCTTCCATGAGGTCCAGAAGGAAGCCGTGTACCTCCTTCGCCCCAATGGCAAGGTTCGCATCCCCACGCCGCCCGACATGAACAACCACGGCAACTGGGTCATCTCGATCAGCCAGGTGGCACGGTTCATGGCCGAGCAGGCCGAGGAACTGGGGGCGTACCTGCTCCCCGAGACCGATGCACAGCAGTTGCTGGTAGAGGACGGCCTCGTGGTGGGCATCAAGACCGGCGATAAGGGCCGGGGGCGCGAGGGCGAGGAGTTGTCCACCTTCGAGCCGGGCGTTGAGGTCCGCGCCAAGGTCACCGTCATCTGCGAGGGCACGCAGGGCCACCTGGCCGGCGTCACACGGAAACACTTCAACCTCGACCAGGACAGCACGCAGATCTACGAGATCGGCGTGAAGGAAGTCTGGGAGGTCCCGAAGCCCCTCGACCGCGTGATCCACACCATCGGCTGGCCCCTCCACCTCGGCGCCAAATGGCGTGAATACGGCGGATCCTGGCTTTACCCGATGGGCGACAACATGGTCTCGATCGGGATGGTGGTGGGTCTGGACGCCGCCGACGCCAACCTGTCGGCCCACGACCTCTTGCAGCAGGTCAAGACCAACCCGCTCTTCCGCGACGTGCTCGCCGGTGGCCGGCGGATCGCCTGGGGCGCGAAGACGATCCCGTCGGGGGGCATCTACGGCCTGCCGAGCCGGTTCCACGTCCCGGGGGCCGTCCTGTGCGGCGACGCCGCAGGGTTCGTCAACCTCGCCAGCCTCAAGGGCGTAAGCAACGCCATGCAGTCGGGGATCATCGCCGCCGAGCAGGTGGCCGCCTCCATCAAGGCCGGCACCGCTCAGGAGACGACCGGCCTCTGGAACTACTCCGAGGCCATCCTGGGGTCCGACCTCTGGAAGGACCTCTGGAGGGTCCGCAACTTCCGTCCGGCGTTCCAGAAGGGCTTCCTCTATGGGGGAATGGTGGCTGGCCTCATGCTCGCGACCCGCGGGAAGCTGCCCAAGAAGGTCACGATCAAGGCCGACCGGTACGAGCCGGTGTTTATCGGTCCGGACCGCGGCTACCCCAAGCCCGATGGCGAGTACATCTTCGACAAGCTGTCATCGGTGTTCCTCAGCGGGAACAAGACGCGTGACGACCAGCCGAACCACATCCGCATCCGCACCGAGGTGCCCCGCGACCTCGCGGTCGCATGGGAGAACATGTGCCCGGCGAAGGTCTATGAGATTGTGGACGGTTCCGCCGCCAATGGCATGGTGCAGGTGCGGATGAACAACCCGAACTGCGTCCAGTGCGGGGCCATCACGGCCAAGGGCGGGCAGTTGACTCCGCCCGAGGGCGGCAGCGGCCCCGAGTACACGCTCACGTAGGACGGTGGCCCCGGTGCCGCCCGACCTGGCACGTCAGATGGTGAACGCCTCGCCCGCGTGCAGGGCGGCATTTGCGACGTACCGCAGCGCCTGGGCAGCCAGGCCGGCGCGCTCCTCCGGCGTGAGGTCCCGGCGCACCTTCCCGGGGACACCGACGACCAGCACCCCCTCGGGGACCTCCATGCCCTCGGGCACCAGGGCATGGGCGCCGACGATGCTCTGCGCCCCGATCACGGCGCCGTTCAGCACGGTCGCCCCGATGCCGATCAGGCACTCGTCCCCGACGGTGCAGCCATGGACCGTGGCCCGGTGGCCGATGGTCACCCGGTCGCCCACGACACACGGCATGCCGGGGTCGGCATGGAGCACGGCACCGTCCTGGACGTTTGACTCGGCTCCCACCTCAACCCGCTCGACGTCCCCCCGGATCACCGCCCCCGGCCACACCGACGCGCGGTCGCCGAGCCGGACCCGACCGATGACCACAGCCCCCTCATGAACGAAGCAATCATGCCCAAGAGCCGGGATGTCCCTGCCGAGTCCCTGAATCACGTGGCAATCCTCCCTCTCTGGAGGGGACGGTCATCCGCCGTACCCCTCGATGGTAGGGTGGACTCGTCGGCCCTGCACGCCATTCCGGAGGAGTGATTGATGCGTCGAGGACTTTCCATCGCGGTTGCCGTCGTCTCAGCGACCGCCCTGATCGGCCTCGGCACCGGGTGCGGATCCAGTGACTCGGCAGACATCACGCCCGCCGGTGCGACCACCATCGAGAACGTGGCGGCTCAGACCGACTCGCAGGGGAAGACGGTCTCCGCGCCTCCGGTTGACCCTGGCGCCGGTGGTGGGGCAACCCCGCCGGACAGCGGAGGGGCGAATGCAGCAGCCGGCAAGGTCGTCTTTGAGGCCAATTGCCAGGGTTGTCACCCGTCGGCCGGCACAGAGGCGGGCATCGGGCCCGCGCTCAATTCGACCACCTTGGACGCCGTCGGCATCCGGAATCAGGTGGTGAACGGCGGCGGCGCCATGCCCGGCGGTCTGGTCAGCGGCACCGACCTCGACAACGTCGTCGCGTACGTCGAGAGCATCCAGTAGCAGGCGGGACGGTGGCGCCACCGGTTTCGCGCCTTATGGTTGCGATGACAGCATCCCGCCCAGTCGGCCCGGGCGTACGCCGTGCTTGACCTCAGGCTGATCCGGCGGGACACCGACACGGTGCGCCGGGCGCTGGCGCGCCGCGGCGACGCGACGGCCCTCGACCAGTTGCTCGAGGTCGACGTGCGGTCGCGGGAACTCCGGACCCGGGTGGAGGAGATGCGGGCGGAGTCCACGCGCCTTGCCCGTGAGATCGGCACGGCACGGGCGGCCGGCAGCGGCGTCGCAGCGGGGCAGGAGGACACGGCCCGGGCGCTGCGTGAGCGCACCGCGGCAGAGGAGGACACGCTCCGTCAGGTCGAGGCCGAACGCGACGCCCTGCTCCTCTCGCTTCCCAATATCGCTCAGGACAGCGCCCCGGATGGCGGCGAGGACGACGCCGTGGAGGTGCGGGCGGTGGGGGAGATCCCCACGTTCGCGGGAGCGCCCCGAGACCACGTGGAGATCGCCGAAGCGTTTGGCGGTCTCGATCTCGAGCGCGCCGCACGTACCTCCGGCGCCCGCTTCGCCTACCTGTTCGGGCCGATGGTCCGGCTGCAGTTGGCACTCGTGTCGTGGACGGTGGACCTGCTCCAGGCAGAGGGGTTCACGCCGGTCATCCCCCCGGTTCTCGTGCGCGAGGACGCCCTCATCGCCACGGGGTTCTTCCCCGCCGACCGTTCCTCGGTGTACGCAACCGCCGATGACGACCTGTACCTCGTGGGAACGTCGGAGGTGCCGCTGGCGGCACTGCACCAGGACGACATCATCCCCGAGGAGGACCTGCCCCTGCGGTACGCGGGAATCTCATCGTGCTTCCGGCGCGAGGCCGGGGCGGCGGGACGCGACACGCGCGGGATCTTCCGGGTGCACCAGTTCGACAAGGTCGAGATGTTCTCGTTCACCACGCCCGAGCAGTCCGACGACGAGCACCAGCGCATCCTCGGAATCGAGGAGAGGATCCTCCGCGACCTCGGGATCCCGTATCGCGTGGTGGATGTGGCGGTCGGCGACCTCGGAGCATCGGCGGCGCGGAAGTTCGACTGCGAGGCGTGGATGCCGGGGCAGGGGCGCTACCGCGAGGTGACCTCCTGCTCGAACTGCACCGACTTCCAGGCGCGCCGGCTGCAGGTGCGCACGCGGCGTGGAACGCAGGCGGTCCCCCTGCATACCCTCAACGGCACGGCCGTCGCGGTCGGCAGGACCCTCATCGCCATCCTTGAGAACCACCAGCGCCCGGACGGATCCGTTGCCGTGCCCGAGTGTCTTCGTCCCTTCGGCGCTCCCGAGGTGCTGGGCCCGGGCTGATGCCCCCCGACGCCCCCGGTACCACGGCCCCGTGGGCACCGTGACTCAGTCCGAGGGCGGCCAGGCCTCGCCGGGACCGGGTTCCGGCTCACGCCCTGCCACAAGGATGCGCTGGCGGCCGGGGTCCATGGCCTCGTAGGGGCGCACCACCGGGGCACGCCAGATGACGTACGAGCGGCACGCCGCGTCCGCGTCGCCCCGGTTCTGGGCGATCGCCTCGCTGAGCGCGTGGGCGTCACCGAGGCCGATCCCGGACGAGATGCCGGTCTCCGGGCCGAAGAAGTGGGCGGAGTCGCCGATGAGCACGATGCCCGGCCTCCACCACTCGCGTGTGGTCAGGAGTTCGGGCTCCGAGTAGCGGACCTGCTCGATGCTCTCGAGACCCTCCACGCCCAGGCGCGAATCGGGCAGCAGGCGTGCCCACATCTCCTTGATCGCGTCGAGTCCGGGGGCCAGGGCCTCCTCGGCGCCGACGCGGCGGCAGGAACGCCATCCACCCGAGCCCTCGGGCCAGGAGAGGTGCCCGATGTGCCCGCCGTCGCGCATGTACGCCATCGAGAACGACGTCTCAGACGGGGTCCCGCTCATCCACGACAACTCGCCCTCGGGGAGCCTGTCGAACACGGCCTCCATCCCCGCCATGTCGCGTGTGCGTGACCGCACGCCGTCGCATGCCACCACCAGATCCGAGGGAATGGTCACCTCGCCGTCCGGACCCTCCACCACCACGCCCGTCACCCGGCCATCTGGACCGAAGATCATCTCGGTCATCGAGTGCCCGTACATCACGGGCAGGTCCCGGGCCAGGGAGTGCAGCACCGTCCCGACATCCACGCACACGGCCACCGCAGACGTTCCCTGAGGCGCGATCTCACGGCCCGCGGGCCAGACCTCGTCGAGCACGCCGATCTCCTTCAGCGGCTCGTACCCCTGGAACCCGAGCATGTACCCGCGGGGCACGTAGGCCCCCTCCGGCATGCGCTCGATGATCACCGGCTCCACGCCGCGGGCACGGAGAAGCCGCCCCAGGGTGAGCCCCACCATGCCTCCACCCGCAATGACGACGTCCATGCCGGGAACCCTAACGGGTGGCGACGTAGGTCAGGTTCTCCTCCCGTCCGGTGCGCGAGCCGTCTCCCAGCCAGCCGTCCTGGACAGAGACCACGGTGGCCCCACCCAGACGCAGGGCGGCCTCCACGTCGCGGCGCGGGAGCCAGTTCATCCGTATCGGGTCGAGCCCCATCCGCTCGTAGAGGACCGCTTCCGGCACGCGCGCGGTACGCAGCGCGCGGTACGCGCGCCGCCGCCATTGCACGCGCTGGCGGACCGGCATTGACGCCGGCACCTGCACGACCAGCGCGCCGCCGGGGGCGAGTATGCGTGCCATCTCGCGCAGGTACGACGAGATGACCGCACGGTCCGGGATGTGCTGGAGCACGATGAACGAGAGGACCAGATCGAATCCGCCGTCGGGGAACGCCCGGAGGTCCGGGTGCAGGTTCACGATCCACTCGCATGTGGGGCACGGGGGCTCCAGGGCACGGGCCCCGCTGATCATGGCCGCACTGATGTCCACGCCCACAGCCCGTTCGAAGTGAGGCGCCAGGGCGCGGGTGATGCGCCCGACGCCGCAGCCCAGTTCGAAGGCCGCCCCGCGGGACGACGGCAGCCCGAGCGCGGAACACGCATCGAGAATGCGCACTGCGTCGCGCTCACCCGTCGCCAGAAAGGCGCCGGTGTCCCAGGCGCCATGCTTGGCCTCCGGGGCGCTGAGCACCGCGTAGAGCGGATCCAACTCGCCCAGCGCCTCCCAGTCGCGGCGGTGGTGATCCACGTCGGCCATATCCCAACTGTACGGCCCGGGCCCGACCCGCCACCTCGGAGTGGGATCGATCCGACGCACCCACCGGGGCGCCCGACCGCATCGCGGTGAGGTCACGTACCCGTGAGGAAAGCGGAGGGGGAGGGATTCGAACCCCCGGGCCCGCGTAACGGGCCAACGGTTTTCAAGACCGCCGCATTCGACCGCTCTGCCACCCCTCCGCCCGGGACGATACCCGCGTTGCGATGCGGCTACGATGCCGCGCGGAGAGGTGCCTGAGTGGTCGAAAGGGGCCGCCTGCTAAGCGGTTAACCGGGGTCAACCCGGTTCGAGGGTTCAAATCCCTTCCTCTCCGTCCCGCGGCGTGCCGCCTCATGCCCGTGGGGGCGGCACGCCAGCGCACCGTGCCGTGGGGGCATGGGATAGCATCACCGGACGTCAGTGACCGGTACCGAACCCGCACATACCGTCGCCGCGTCCGCCTCTGCGGACGACGAGGCCCAACCCCCCAGTAGGGGCGCCCGCTGAGCACAGGGTTGCAGATCGTGCTCCTGTTCCTGCTCGTCGCGTGGAGCGCGTTCTTCGTGGCGGCTGAGTACGCCTTCGTGGCCGTGCGGCCCACCCGCATGCGCGAGATGGCGGCGCAGGGGAGCACGCGCGCCGCCCGGGTGGTGGCGATTCAGGAGAACCCGACGCGGTTCATCGCGTCCATTCAGGTGGCCATCACCTTCGCCGGGCTGGCGATCGGTGCGGTGGGCGAGCCCGCCGTGCGGAGGATCGTCGGCGGTGGTCTGGAGCCTCTTGGGTCGGTCATCCGCACCGGCGTCATCACCGTGGTGAGCGTGATCATCGGATTCGCGATCATCATCGCCATCACCGTCGTGCTCGGCGAGATCGTGCCGAAGGCCCTCACCCTCGCCCGCACCGAGAGCGTGGCTCTCGCGGTGGTCGGCCCTGTGCGTGGCTTCACCGCCGTCGTGTACCCCTTCGTCTGGCTGCTCGAGCGGCTCTCGTCCGGCACCCTGCGCCTGTTCGGGCTGCGCGGGGACATCCGCATGGGACGGAGCCATACCGAGGAGGAGTTGCGGATGATCCTGGCCGCATCATTCGAGGAGGGCGTGCTCGAGGCCGAGGAGACCGAAATGCTGTCCCGGGTGTTCGACTTCGCCGATACCGAGGTCCGCCAGGTCATGGTTCCGCGCCCCGACGTGGTTCTGCTACCCCTCGCCGCAACGGTCGCGGAGGCTGCGGCCATCGTCGAAATGCACCCCTACACCCGGTACCCGGTGTATGGCGACGACCAGGACGACATCCGGGGGGTCATCCACATCCGGCAGTTGTTCGAGGCGGCGACCGCAGGTAACACCGATGCGTGGGTACGGGGTCTGGTACGCGAGGTCCAGCGCGTCCCCGAGACCAAGCCCCTCGACGACCTCCTGAGGGACTTCCGTCGAACACGCAGCCACCTCGCCGTGGTCGTGGACGAGTACGGGTCGCTGGCCGGCGTCGTCACGCTCGAGGACCTCGTGGAGGAGGTCATGGGCGAGATCGACGACGAGTTCGACACCCCCACCCGCGACATCGTGCGTGGGGATGGGGGACAGGCCGTGGTCGCCGGGTCAGTGACCCTCGACGAATTCAACGATGCCTTCGGTTCCCGCATCGACGACGCCGACTACAACACCGTGGGCGGCGCGGTGCTCCACGCGGCGGGCCGGGTGCCGGAGGTCGGCGAGACGATGCTCACCCATGGGTTCCGGTTCACGGTTCTGGAGATGGACGGATCGCGCATCGTGCGCCTGAGGGTGGAGCCGGCACCCCGCTCCCCCGATACCACCGTCGCCGACCCGGGGGATGCCGGGCGGCTCTGATACGGTGCCCGCCGCGCCACGCACGTGGCCAATCCGCGCCAGTAGCTCAGTCGGATAGAGCGTCGGTCTACGAAACCGAAGGTCACAGGTTCGAATCCTGTCTGGCGCGTCCACCCCCTCGAGGTTCCCCTGCAGCACGGTCGACGTCGGCGTGCCCTCCGGCCTGTGAGTATCCCCCGCATGGCGTACCGGACCCGGCACCTCATGTTCGCGGCAGTGGTCGCGCTGGCTGCCGCTCCCGGAGCCGTGCTGGGCACACCGACGATCCCGTGGGACGTCGTCGCCGAGCGGCCCCACGACCCGGGCGCCTTCACCCAGGGGCTCGTAGCCCACGGGGGAATCCTGCTCGAGAGCACCGGCGACTGCTGCGACCCCGCCACGGACACCTCGTCCGTGCGCCGGGTGGATCCGGCGACGGGGCGCGTCCTCGCCATCCGGCGTATCGCCGCCCCCATCTTCGCCGAGGGACTCACGGTGCTACGTGGCACTGCGTGGCAACTCACGTGGCATGACCGGGTCGCCTACGCGGTGGACCCCCGCACCCTTGCCCGGAGGCGGACGGTCCCGTACCCGCGCGAGGGGTGGGGCCTCACCACCGATGGGACCCGCCTGATCGCGAGTGACGGAACAGCGCGCCTGAGGTGGCTCGCCGCACCGGGCCTCGGGGTCACGCGCACGGTCGTGGTGCGCGACGGCACCCGGGCCGTACGGAGCCTCAACGAACTCGAGTGGGTGGGGGGCGTGATCTGGGCGAATGTGTGGTACGAGGACCGGATCGCCCTGATCAACGCGGCCACGGGCCGGGTGCGCGCATGGATTGACCTCGCCCGGCTTCGCGCACGGATCTCTGCTGGCGGCGGGGTTCTCAACGGCATCGCCCGCGACCCGCTGACTGGTCACGTCGTCGTGACGGGGAAGAACTGGAGCCGGATGTTCGTGATCCGCCTCCGGGGACGGATTCCGACGTAGTCGTTGACCCTCCGGAGGCGAGGTCGGACGGGGGCGGGGTCCGGAATGCACTCCTCCTGCAGACGACTCACGGGGCGCGTGGCAAGGACAATGTGCGGGGCGGGCGAAGGGGCTCCCGTGCGCGACTCCGCCAAGACGTCCTCTATGCCGCAGGAGAGCCCCGACCTGCGCGGTGCGGTGAAGCCAGGTTACGACCTCTTCATCATCGTCGTCACGGTGCTCTCGATCGTGAACTGGGTGTTCATGGTCATCCCCCCGAGCATCAGCAGCGAGACACGCGAGCTTCTGATCTTCATGGAGCCCATCTTCACCGTCATCCTGCTTCTGGACTTCGGGCTGCGGCTGCGCCTCGCGAAGGGTGCGCGCTGGCAGTACATGAACCGGGGTGGCGGATGGCTCGACCTCATCGGGAGCCTGCCCTACGGACGTGTCCTCAGGCTGTTCCGCCTCTGGACCGTCCTCACGTCATTCCAGCGCTACGGCTGGTCCAACACGCTGCGCTGGTTCGTGGCGCATCGCGCGCAGGGCACGCTGTTCATGGTGCTTGCGTTCCTGACCGTCATCCTGGAGTGCGGTGGCCTGCTCGTCCTCCACTTCGAGGCCGGAGTGCCGGGGTCCAACATCGGGACCGGCGGGGAGGCGCTGTGGTGGGGGGTTGTGACCATCACCACTGTGGGGTACGGCGACTACTTCCCGGTGACCCCGGGCGGGCAGATCGTGGCCACCGTCATGATCGTCTCCGGCGTCGCGCTGATCTCGATCTTCACCGCCTGGGTTGCCTCGACCTTCCTCGCGCCGGCACGCACGGGCCCGGTGGGGGAGGGGGACCAGACCGCATCGGACGACCCCTCCGCAATCATCGCCGACCTGCGGGATCGCCTTGACCATCTCGAGGCCGTGGTCGCGGGGAAGCCGCCGTCCGCCTAGCCGTTCCTCCGGCGGTACTGCCTCGTGGCCAGCGGGATCATCACGGCGACGATGCCGACCATCCACGCGAGTGCCAGCCACACCTGGTTCCCCACGGGCTGGTCCAGAAACAGCGCACGGGTGGCGTCCACGACAACGGTGAATGGCTGGTTGACAGCGAACGCCTGCAGCCAGTCGGGCATGGAGTCGGTGGGGACGAAGGCAGAACTCGCGAAGGTCAGCGGGAAGAGCCAGATGAACCCGGCGGACTGCACGGCCTCCACCGTCTTCATGCTGAGCGCGATGACCACGCCGATCCACGAGAACGCGAATGAGGTGAGGAGGAGGAGCGCGAAGGCGAGTAGTTGGGCCCAGACCGACCCCTCCGGACGGAAGCCGACAGCCACCCCGACGGCGTACATCAGACCCACCACCGCGGCATTCCGCACGAGGTCGGACACCGTGCGTCCGACCAGGACGGCCGACCGGGCCATGGGAAGCGCCCGGAAGCGATCGATGATGCCCCTCTTCAGATCCTCGGCAACGCCGATGCCGCTCGCAACAGCGCCGAACGCGACCGTCTGGGCGAACACGCCCGGCATGAGGAAGTTGACGTATGTCGCGCCCGGCGTTGCGATGGCCCCACCGAACACGTAGCGGAACAGCAGGACGAACATCACGGGCTGTATCAGGGCGAAGACCAGCACCTCGGGGATCCGCGGCAGTTGGACCAACTGCCGCCAGAGGATGATCCCGGAGTCCCTCACGGCACGGGCGGGATTCACGACGCCTGCCCCTCATCATCGCCCGTGGGGCTTTCGGCGGGATGCCCGGTGAGGGCGAGGAAGACCTCGTCCAGCGTGGGACGGTGGAGCCCCAGATCCTCGGTGGCGATGCCGGCCCGGGCGATCTCCTCGGCAACCTGCGCCAACGAACGGGCACCATCGGCCGCTGCCGCGCGTACCCGTCGCCCCTCGGCCTCGACGAACACCTCCTCGGACGCAACCGCAGCCACGATCTCGCGCACCCGCGCCAGGTCTGCGGGGTCCACGACGGCTACCTCCAGGGCCTCGCCGCCCACCCGGGCCTTCAGTTCCGCGGGAGTGCCCTCCGCGATCACGAGCCCGTGGTCGATGACCGCGATCCTCTGGGCAAGCCGGTCGGCCTCCTCGAGGTACTGCGTGGTGAGCAGGACCGTGGTCCCGTCGCTCACCAGGTCCTGGATGACCCCCCACATCGTGAGGCGGCTCCGCGGATCGAGACCCGTGGTGGGCTCGTCGAGGAAGAGCACCGGGGGCCGCGCGGTGAGGCTCGCTGCCAGATCCAGACGCCTGCGCATTCCCCCCGAATACCCCTTCGAGATCCGGTTCGCGGCGTCCGTGAGGTCGAACAGTTCGAGCAGTTCATCGGCCCGGGCGCGGGCGGCGGGCGTACGTAGCCCCGCGAGGCGGCCGAACATGATCAGATTTTCACGACCCGTGAGGTACTCGTCCACGGCGGCGTACTGCCCGGTAAGGCCGATGCACTGGCGGACGCCGCCCGGGTCGTCCAGCACATCGATGCCGTTCACCCGGGCGGTGCCCTCGTCGGGGCGGATGAGGGTGGCCAGGATGCGCACGGTCGTGCTCTTCCCGGCTCCGTTGGGGCCGAGGAGGCCGAACACGATGCCCCGCGGAATCACGAGCGACACATCGGCGAGCGCCACGGTGGTCCCGAATGTCTTCGTCAGGCCCATCGCCTCCACGGCGACCGGGCCCACGACCGGGGCGGAGATCATTCCGGCACCCTCGCCACGACAGCCATACCCCCGGCGGTGGAACGACGAGCGCACCGGACTGTTCCGGACGGCTCGCAGGAACGGGGTACCGCGAATGGCCCCGTGGTCAGGCCGGCCACGGGCCCTACCGCAGTCGGGTGGAATCCGTCGCCGACCCGCATAGATTGGCCCCGATGCACGATGACTCCCTCCTGAACCTCGACCCAACCCTCCTCGAGGACGCGCGTGCCACGGTCGCCCTCGCCCTCTGGTGCGCGGCGGGCACGTTGGCGCGCACCTCGGCGATAGAGGACGCCCTCGGCATCGCCTGCCTGGGGGATGCCGCCGAGGAGTTCGGCGCCCCGGGGGAACCCGGCGTGCGCTGGCCGCAGGCGGAGGTAGAGGGGGCCCTTCGCGAGAGCGCCCGGCGGGTCATCACGGAGGCATCCCTGCACACCGAGGACGTGCCGCCCGAGCGCGCGCAGTGGTGGGACGACCAGAGCGCCCGCGCCGAGCGGATTCTCACCGCCCTGACGCCCCACGCGGCTGCCTGAACACCCCCGAGCCGGGTAGGGATCGGGAGGTCGGGCGACTAGGCGGTGAGGAGGTCGTCCGTGTGTGACGAGCGGACGTTCTCGAGATACCGATGCGACGGGCAGAAGTCCGATCCGGTCACCGGCACGCGCTGACAGGCCTTGCCCTTGCGATTGGTGGCCCTGCAGCGCAGGAGGTCTGCCGAACCCCGCTCGGCGATTTCCTGATCGAGATATCCGACGGCCGCGCCGAGATGGGCCTCGATGATCGTGAATACCCGCAACTGCCGGGACACGGGAAACAGTGAGCGTACGTCCCCGAACAGTGCGGCTTCGGGCCGCGCGAAGCGACGATGATCACGGGCAAGACGCTCGATCGTGCGCTCGCAGGCGGCAAGCAGAAGCCGCCGACCGACCTCGGGACGGATCGCGCCCTCAAGGAGAAGCGGGTGCAGATCTCGGTAGATCGCCCGTGAATATCGGTACATGTTGCTGGCCTCGGTCGCGTCGTTCGGTATTTGCCAGCGGGCATCCAACCCGTATGTCCAACTGTTGTCAAGGTTCCCTCATGACAACAATTGGCGCTCTATGCGGGGAAGTGCCAGCCAATCGCGTGCAGGAACGTGACGAAACCCGCTAATCGCCGTCGGCGGACGGGCGTGCAGCCGCTGCGGCGTCGGCCTCGGCACGCATCCTGGCATCGGCAACATCGAGCGGTTCGAACCCGCACAGGCGGCAGTAGCGGCGTCCCGTGACACCGTCCACGCGTACCTGCGGGCAGTGATCAGGATCGTCCCAGAGGCACGACAGCACGCTCATCGCCATACGACGATTCTGGCAGAGGGAGCCACCCCGGTGCCGGGATGGGAGAATGTGCCCGATGGGAGACGGCACCGATCGCGTGAGACTCGACAAGTGGCTGTGGGCTGCGCGCTTCTTCAAGACCCGGGGCCTCGCGTCGGAGGCCGTGCAGGGCGGCCGCGTGCATGTGAACGGGCAGCGCGTCAAATCCTCCCGTGAGGCGCGCGTGGATGACCTGGTCGAGATCTCGCAGACGGGCTCGGCGACCATGACGGTGATCGTCGTCGCGCTCTCCGCTCGGCGTGGGCCGGCGCCGGAGGCACAGCGGCTGTACCGCGAGACGGACGCCAGCGCGAGAGCGCGTGACGAGCACCAGGCCCTACGGCGCATGGCGCCGCCGCCGGGCGTGGACCTGGGTGCGCGCCCCACGAAGCGCGACCGCCGCCGCCTCGACGATACCCGCGGCCGCAGGGGCTGACGCGCCGCACCCCCCTGTCCGCAGCAGATCGCTCCCCTTCCGCTCGGAAATCATCGTTATGCACATTGCACCGGCCACACGACGCCTGTGCCGTTGCCCCACCCCGCCGGTCCCACAATGCTGTCCCTGGTCTGCCGATGCCCGCGTGCGTATCAACCCGGACCCGACCCGCGTAAGGAATCCCACCGATCACCGTGACTCTCTCCTGACCAATGAGGAGAAGCCGATGGTTCGAGACGCCATCCAACTGGGCGAACCACGCGAGCACCGCGGGATCGTCATCACACCACTCTTTCCGCACCACGCGCCAACCGCCGCGTACCTCACGCTCGACGAGGCCCTGCCCCTCGGTTTCAGGATCACCGAGGTCAGCGATAAGGGAGCCGTGCCCGAGCTGGGCGTCACGAACCCGCTGGGCGAACGCGTCCTGCTCTACGACGGCGAGGAGCTCGTCGGAGCCAAGCAGAACCGCATCCTCAACGTCACCGTCCTGGTGGATGCTGAGTCGAGTCTGCTGATCCCGGTCTCCTGCGTCGAGGCAGGGCGCTGATCGAGTCGGTCCGCGGAGTTCTCCGCGGCCAGGCATCTCTCCCACCCGGATCTGCGACGGCGCAAGTCGGAGAGTCTCGCCTCTGGGCCCCTCACCCTGGGGCTCGCCCAGAGGGTGGTGTGGGACAGCATCGCCGACAAGGCGGAGCGCATGGGCGTGGCCTCGGCAACCTCGGCGAACGCCGACACGTTCTCGTCGCGGGCTGACGACCTGAGAGATCTCGAAGAGGCGTTCCCCCTCGAGCCGGGCCAATGCGGTGCCGTCCTCGGGCTCGGCGACACCATGTGTCTCGACTGGGTCTCACGCCCCGACGCATTCGCGCTCCTGTGGCCGAAGATCCGTGCCGGATACCTGCTCGATGGTCTGGAGCGGCTCGACCAGGTCCCGACACCGCCGAAGACGGTCCAGACCTTTCTGGATGAGGTCGCTCAGGCCTCACAGACGCCGCGGAATTCGGTGGGCGTCGGTCAGGATATTCGGCTTTCGGGCCCACGCATTACCGGGTCGGGACTCGAGTTCGCCGGAGAGCTCCTGCAGCTCTCCGCGTTCCTCACCGAACCGGACTCCCGGCGTGTGTTCGGACGGGTTGCGCGCCCCACGCTCCGGCGTCGGACCACAGCGGCTTCCCTACTGGACGGCCACCTCGTCGAGGAAGGACCGGTCCAGGGTGAAGCCGGCAGCCTGCTCGAGTGCGGCGATCCGGGCGGGCATGGAGGGGTGCGTCTGGAAGAGTCCGCCAAGGCTGCCGAAGAGTCCGCGGCCCTTGACGAGCGGTGACTCGATGTAGAGATGCGCGGTCGCACGCGCCACGTGATGGATCTGGCGCGTATCGGCCTCCAGCACCGCGAGCGCCCGGGCCATACCCTCGGCATCCCCCGTGATCTCCGCGGCCCCGGCGTCTGCCAGGAACTCCCTGCGCCGCGAGAGCGCCATCTGGATCATCGCGGCGCCGATCGGGGCCAGGATGAGCGCCACGATCGCGCCGATCAACGCGAGGGGGTTCGTGCTGCTGTCCCGTGCGCCCCCGAACACGAACACCCTCACAAGGATGTCCGAAAGGATCAGCAGCGCCCCTGCGAGTACGGCGGCAAGAGACATCAGGCGCACGTCGCGGTTGCGGACATGGGCCATCTCATGGGCCATCACGGCACGCAACTCGCGTGGCCCCATCAGGGCGAGCAGCCCGGTGGTGGCCGCCACGTAGGCGTGCTTCGGGTCACGGCCGGCCGCGAAGGCGTTGGGCGCTGAGTCCTCGATGATGTACACGTCCGGCGTGCGCGGGAGCCCTGCTCCCACTGCCGCCGCCTCCACCGCCTGCCAGAGCCCGGGGTGCTGATCACGGGTGATGGGTCGGGCGCCCGCAAGCGATGCGACGAGCCGCCCCGACGCGAACCACATGATCACGCCGTAGGCGATCAGGGCCACTCCGATGACGACGAGCAGCGACAGATCCACGACCAGCGACACGGCCGCCAAAACGCCGGCGATGAGGACTCCGAACAGCACGAACAGCAGGAGGGTCCTCCAGCGATTCGATCGGATCTGCTGCTGGAGGGTCACCTACCGGTCGAAGGACACCTGAGGCGCCGACCGGACGGCCGCGTCCTCCTCCTCGAAGAACTCGGCGTCCGAGAAGGTCCCGAAGTTCGCGACCACGTTCGACGGCACGGTGTGCTGGGTGGCGTTGTACTGGGCGACCGCTGCGTTGTAGTAGCGACGCGCCGCGGCCAGCATCTCCTCGACGTTCGCGAGTTCAGTCTGCAACTGGAGGAAGTTCGCCGATGCCTTGAGGTCGGGGTAGTTCTCGGCCACGGCGAATAGCCCCCCGAGGGCACGCGCCAGGAGCGTGTTCGCCTGCCCGGCGTCGCCGGGACCATGCGCGTCCATGGCCTGAGTCCGGGCCTCGGTCACGGCCTGCAGGACGCCGCGCTCGTGCACGGCGTAGCCCTTCACCGTTTCCACCAGGTTGGGGATCAGGTCATACCGGCGCCGGAGTTGCACGTCGATGTTCGCCCAGCCCTGCTGGACCTCCACGCGCAGGCGCACCAGCCGGTTGTACAGCGCGATCAGCCAGATGATCACGAGCACCACGACGGCGATGATCACGAATATTCCCCACAACGGCATGACGTGATGATCGCAGGTTGAAGCCCCCCGCGTGAGCGAACGGGGCGGGTGGCGTCAGACTGGCACCTCCCGGACCGCATCCGGTCCGGCTGCGGCACACGCCTCGGCCAGCGCAGCGGCGATTTCCGTGACCCTGCGGCCGAGTACGTCGTATGAGGCGACCCCGGTTACCTCCCGCACGATCCGGCTCTCGACCACTGTCGAGATGACGAGGGCACCCTCGGCGGCGGCAAGGTCCTCCACGCTCCTCTCGCGGATCGAAAGCGGCGTGACCTCGTTGATGAGTCGGCGGGTGATCGAGTCGAGGATCCCCGTTGCGAGCGGCGGTGCCACGAGTTGCTCGCCCTCGACCCACACGAAACTGGCCACCGGGCACTCGAGCACGCCATTGGTGTCGGCGTCGATCAGGAGGGCGGTGTCGGCACCGGACCCGGCTGCCAGGCGCGCAGCCTGCATGTTGGCCGCATAACTCAGGGTCTTCGAGGCGACGAGCAGGGGTGAGATCCGATGCGGGACGGGAAGCACCGCCCAGCCGACGGGTGCCTCAGGCAGCAGGGGCTCCTCACGGAGCACGCGGTGGCCCCCTCGGGTCAGAATCACGCGCAGCCCGCAATTCGGTTGTGACGCCGCCGCGGCGAGTTCCGCCACCTCGGACCGGAGGACATCCCGGGGGAAGGCAAGCCCCACCCGGTCGGCCGAGCGCTCCATCCGATCGAGGTGGGCCTCGATCGTTCGCGGCACGCGCCCGTAGAGGCGCAGGCCCTCGAATACCCCATCGCCGCGCACGACGGCGTCGTCCAAGGGGATCAGGGCGGTCTGGTGCTCCGCCATCAGTACGCCATCGACCATCACGCGGGGTTCTGTCATGGCGTGATTGTGCCGCACTCACCCGAAATTCACGTTGCCGTCGTCACGTCAGGCTCGCAACCGGCGCAGGGCAGCGGCCGCTGAGCGGGGCATTCACCTGGGATTGGTCATCCCTGAGAAATCCCCTCCGCGCTGATCGTGGTGCCCGTCACGGCCCAACAGGCCCCGATCCCGGTGCAGCCGCCCGCTCCCGGCCCACCCACCTCACCGGCCCCGGCCGGGGTCAGGTGATCGGGTGGGTGGGCACCACCGGTCACGCGACCGGCCCGCAGGTCCAGTTCGGGATCAGGGTCGCCGGGACCGCCGTGGACCCCCACCCCTATCGCGAGCCCTCAGGCACCCTCAGCGGGTCGGTGGAGGCGAAGGGCAGGACGACCCCGAGGCTCGTCCAGTGACCGCGCGCCCCGCCCGTGCGGAAATCCGCGAGCCCTGCAGCCCGCGCCTCGTCGTCGGCGTACATCATCACCAGCGCCCATGGTCGTCGCTCCAGCCCGGCGGCCATGTGGTCGGGGAGATCGAGGATCACCTCAACATCGAGCACCACGGGTTCGGTCAGCGCCGCAATGCAGATCAGCCGGCCGTCACGACGCTCGACGCGGGCAGTTCCCTTGGCCCCCTTCTCGGCCTCCCAGAGCGGTCCGAGGGCAGGGTGGGCGTCCAACGCGATGCGCCCGTGCACCAACGCGGGCGACTCCGGGCGCTTCATGAGGATGACGTCGCCGCCCTCCAACTGCAGGCGCACAATTTCGCTGGGCACGCCGGGACTCTACCCCGGTCTGCTGCCGTAACGTGCGCTCATCGAAGGGCCCCGGGATGGACACGCTGCACTTGAGCGCCTGCTCGGCCATCAGGTGGACGTGGTCCTGCCCCCGGCCACCCCCGGGGGAGCCCGGGTTGCCGTGTCCCGCACGGCCGCGCCGGTCTGCATCCGGAGCGCGTGGGTCAACGCGGAGGGCCGGGTCGTCGCCCGGGTCGGGTGCCCGCCGGGGGTGCCGAGCGCGGTGCGGCCCCTCACCGCGACCATCTGCGATGTCTCGGCTGAGGGGGTATCCGACCGTGTCGTTCTGGGGCTCGCGGCCCCGGGGGTGGCGGCCGCGCGCATCGTTGGTGCGTCAGGTGAGGGTGCAACGGTGCCGGTGCACCGCGCAGGCGTGGTTGCCGGACGGCTTTCCCGCGGCGCCAGTGTGTCTGCGCTCGATGCCCTCGCGTCGAGCGGAGAGTCCATCGGGCGCCTCACCCGCGCGGGCATCCATGATCTGGCTCTCGTCGCGGGGCGGATCGAGGGACGTCTGGGGGCGACCCACGGACTGGCCGCAGGCTTCGGCACCGGGGAGACGGTGGACGGGCTTCCGATCGCTGAGATGGAGGCCGGATACGAGGCCCGCCTCCCCGAGTGGCTGCCGGCTGGGTTCACGTTGGCCACGGTGCGTGTTGAACCCGAGGTCGCCTACCCGTTCGCGCCGCCATCCATCGCCCTTGCGTGGCTCACGGCCTCGGCTGGCAGCCGGGTGCTCCTCCGCCAGTGCCCCGGGCCCCTCGCGGTGCCCGAACTGCCGGATGCCCGGGGGCGGGCGCTGGACGTGAACGGGGCAACGGGCGTCCTGAGGGCGCGAGGGATGGCGTTCCTCGTGTGGGAATCCGATGACCGGGCCTTCGGCCTGCAGGTGTGGGGCACCGACGACCCATCCGCCGACGCGCTTCGCATCGCACGGTCCGTCCCGGCCGGGGCGCCCCCGATCCCATAGCCTGAGCGCATGGCCGAGCCGTTCCGGCACATCGCCTGTTGCCTCGACGGTTCGCCCGCCGGGGACGCCGCGCTCGCCGCGGCGATGAGGATGCGCGCACTCGGTGACGGCCGGCTTACCCTGGTGCATGTCGTGGACCCCGGGGTAGAGGCCTCCGCGGGGATCGCGACCGACGCCGCCAACGATGCGATCGAGGAGGCCCGCCTCTGGATGGAGCGGATGGTGGCACTCGCGCCTCCATGCGACGGCGTGCTGCTGGACGGGAACCCGGCCACGACGGTGTGCGCCTGGGCACGGGAATCGGGCGTGGACCTGCTCGTCGTGGTGCGGCATCGCGGACGGATGGAGCATCTCTTGGTTGGGAGCGTCGCGCAGCATCTGGCGTATCACGCGCCGTGCCCTGTGATGCTCGTACGTCCCCCGCTGGCCGCGGGGTAGGACCCGGACCCGTCGCGGCGAAGGAGACAACCGGAACCACGATCCGGAGGGACCATGCCCGTCCACGCACTGCCCGCCCCGATGCGGGTGCACATGATCAGCCCGCTCACGTTCAACAACGCCCAGGAGATCGGCGACCGAATCAAGGCGGGGTCCTCGGTATTCCTCGACCTGCGAGCGGTGGACCGCGACCTCGACGAGCGCCTTCGGGACTTCTGCATCGGCCTGATCGCAGCCCTCGACGGGTCGATCACCGACGTGGCCCAGAGCATCATCCTCGTCGCCCCGTCCGGGATCAGCGTCTCCCGCGGCTCAGACCAGGCCTCCGCCCGCACAACCGGCGGGGAACCGCGCTACCGCGCCGCCATGGATGCCGAGGTGACCCCCCTGTTCGGGAGCCTGTCCGCCTGAACCCCAGCCTGCAGCCGCTCGTCATCATCTACGACGGCGACTGCAGGTTCTGTCGCGCCTTCGCGCATGTCGCCCGCCGCGCCGCCCGGCCCCCGGGGGTTCGGCTGTTGCCGTTCGACGACCCCCGGGCGGACCGCCTCCTCGCCTGCCTTCCGGAGTCGGTCCGTCGGACCTCGGTGCATGCCGCCGATCAGCGGGGTGTCGCGTCCGCGGGGGAGGGTTTCCGGCTCATCCTCACCCGCCTTCGAGGTGGGTGGCTCCTGATTGCCTTGGGCGCGCATCGCGTGTACCCGTGGATCGCCCGTCACCGCGGTGTGCTCGGGCGCGTCGTTCCGGATCTCCCCCGCCCCCCGATCGCCTAGTTCCCACCACCCGGGGGCGGGCGGCGGGTCAGCGCACCCGGACCCTCCGCGTGGAGATGGCGATCGGTGCTGCCTTCGTGCGCGCGGTGGTCGTGATGGTCCAGAGCCCCTTCACCGGCGGGCGCATCTGGCAGTGGAAGGTGCGGTTGATCACCTTTCCTGTGCGCGAGCCGCGGGCGGTGGTGACACGGCAGGTGGCCGTGACCGTGCGCTTGCCGACGCTGCCGCGCTGGGTGACGAGCGTGGCCGGGGCGGGGAGGGTGCCGGTGGTGATGATGGCCCCGCCGCGCACAGCGGTCCTCACCCCCAGAACACCGACCGGGCTGAGCGCGGCAGAGGCGGCAGAGGCCTCCCCCGCACCCTGGGCGTTGGTGGCGCGCACCACCACGGTGTAGGGGGTCCCGTTGGTGAGCGCGGAGATCGTGCAGCGGGTCTGGGGAGCCACTGCGCTGCACGATGCCCCACCGGGGCTCGCGGTGGCGGTGTAGGCGGTGATGGGTGATCCGCCGTCACTGGCAGGTGCGGTCCAGGAGGGGGTGAGGCTCCGGTCCCCGGCGGTGGCCACCACGGTCTGGGGGGCCGTGGGGGGTGAGAGGTAGCGCATGGCCTGGATGATGGTGTGCGTGCCGTTGGAGCGCTGCCACACGGCGGTCACGGCGCCCGAGGGGTCGGTGGCGACCTCGGGGACGTAGGCGCTCTGGCCCGGGGCCGAGAGGTCGCTGGGCGCACTCCACGCGCCGGCGGCGTACCGGGAGGCCTGGATGATGTCGTTCGTGCCGTTGGAGCGCAGCCACACGGCGGTCACGGCGCCTGAGGGGTCGGTGGCGATCTGGGGGACGTAGGCGCTCTGGCCCGGGGCCGAGAGGTCGCTGGGCGCGCTCCACGCGCCGGCGGCGTACCGGGAGGCCTGAATGATGGAGGCCGTGCCGCTCCAGCGATGCCACACGGCGGTCACGGCGCCTGAGGGGTCGGTGGCGATCTGGGGGCCGTCGGCGTCCTGGCCCGGGGCCGAGAGGTCGCTGGGCGCGCTCCACGCGCCGGCTGCGTACCGGGAGGCCTGGATGATGTAGTTCGTGCCGTTGGAGCGGTACCACACGGCGGTCACGGCGCCTGAGGGGTCAGTGGCGATCTGGGGGGCGACGGCGTTCCGGCCGGCGGCCGAGAGGTCGCTGGGCGCGCTCCACGCGCCGGCGGCGTACCGGGAGGCCTGGATGATGTCGTGCGTACCGTTGTACCGCCGCCACACGGCGGTTACGGCGCCTGAGGGGTCGGTGGCGACCTGGGGGGAGTCGGCGCTCTGGCCCGGGGCCGAGAGGTCGCTGGGCGCGCTCCACACGCCGGCGGCGTACCGGGAGGCCTGGATGATGAGGTCCGTGCCGTTGTAGCGCCGCCACACGGCGGTCACGGCGCCTGAGGGGTCGGTGGCGATCTGGGCGGATAAGGCGTTCTGGCCCGGGGCCGAGAGGTCGCTGGGCGCGCTCCACGCGCCGGCGGCGTACCGGGAGGCCTGGATGATGATGTTCGTGCCGTTGGAGCGCCACCACACGGCGGTCACGACGCCTGAGGGGTCGGTGGCGATCTGGGAGGCGTAGGCGTTCTGGCCCGGGGCCGAGAGGTCGCTCGGGGGGGTGGCCCACACCCCGGCGAGCGCAAGGGAGCCGGGCAGGAGCAGCAGTGCGCTCGCGGTGAGGAGGGCCGCGGGTGTCCGGGAGATGCCAGAGCGTGGGGTGCGCGAGGGGCGCGTCATAGGGGGATCATGCCCCATTCCGGAGCCCGTGTCACCCCCCGGGGCATACCGTGCCCCGGGGGGTGCGGCTGCGCTGCGCTGATGCGCGGGCGGGCGGGTCCCGCGGTGCCCGGCCGCCCGCGAGTGCCGGGGCCTGCCGTGATCACCTGATCCTCTCCGGAGCGGTGGGGGCAGGCGTGGTGGGGGATCTCATACCCATCGCGAGCCGGAGCCCGCTCAGCGCACCCGGACCGTGCGTGTGGAGGTGGCGAT